>JBKPOS010000110.1:0-32718 GCA_046733215.1 Gemmatimonadota bacterium | reverse complement strand
GCATTCGCGACGTTCACCTCCGGGATCTTTTTGCTCGCGACCCTGGACGGGGAGAGCGGTTGAGTGCGGAAGCGGCCGGCATTTTCCTCGACTATTCCAAGCATCGCATCACCGACGAAACTCTCCGGCTGCTGATGGAGCTCGCTCGCGAGTGCGGCCTGCGCGAGCGGATCGACGCCATGTTCGCAGGCGAGCCGATCAACGAAACCGAGCACCGGTCGGTGCTGCATATCGCGCTCCGAGCGCCGCGGAGCGAATCGCTCCTGGTGGACGGCCGCAACGTAGTTCCCGAGGTCCACCAGGTGCTCGATCGCATGAGCATCTTCGCCGACCGTATCCGTAGTAGCGAATGGAAGGGCCATACCGGCAAGCCGATCCGCAACGTCATCAATATCGGAATCGGCGGATCCGATCTCGGACCCGTCATGGCGTACGAAGCGTTGCGACACTACAGCCGCCGCGATCTCACGTTCCGCTTCGTGTCGAACGTGGACGGAACCGACTTGGCCGAGAAAACCAATGGCCTCGACCCGACCGAAACCCTGTTCGTGGTCTCCTCCAAGACGTTTACCACGCTCGAGACCATGACCAACGCGCGCACCGCTCGCGAGTGGCTGGTGGCAAAGCTCGGTGACGCTGCGGTTGCCGCGCACTTCGTGGCCGTCTCCACCAATGCCACCGAAGTGGCAAAGTTCGGGATCGACACCGGCAACATGTTCGGATTCTGGGATTGGGTGGGGGGCCGATACTCGCTCGAGTCGGCCATCGGCCTCTCGACCATGATCGCGATCGGACCGAATCACTTCCGCGCAATGCTGGCCGGCTCGCATGCCATGGATCTCCATTTCCGAACGGCACCGTTCGAGCAGAACCTGCCTGTGCTCATGGGACTACTCGCTGTCTGGTATGCCGATTTCTTTGGCGCCGAAACGGTCGCAGTTCTGCCCTACGATCAATACCTGGTGCGATTCCCGGCCTATTTGCAGCAGCTCACCATGGAGAGCAACGGGAAGCATGTCACCTTGGACGGACGCCGGGTGGATTATCCCACCGGCCCGATCTACTGGGGTGAGCCGGGGACTAACGGCCAGCATTCCTTCTACCAGCTGCTGCATCAGGGAACCCGTCTCGTGCCGGCGGACTTTATCGGTTTCTATCGGTCGCTCAATCCTCTGGGAGCGCACCACGATCTGCTCATGGCCAATCTCTTTGCGCAGACCGAGGCGCTGGCCTTCGGGAAGACGGCCGATGAGGTCCGCTCGGAGGGAACGCCGGCCTGGCTCGAGCCGCATCGCGTGTTCGAGGGGAACCGGCCCAGCAGCACCATTCTCGCGCAACAGCTGACGCCCGAAGTTCTGGGCGCGCTGATCACGTTGTACGAGCACAGCACGTTCGCCCAGGGCGCTATCTGGCAGATCGATTCGTTCGATCAATGGGGTGTGGAGTTGGGCAAGGTACTGGCGATGCGGATCGTGCCCGAACTGGCCCCTGACGCCGGGACAACGGCCCACGACAGCTCCACCAGCCGGTTGATCCAGCTGTACCGGCAGTTTCGGAGGGCACCATGACCGATGCCGATCGGCTCGATCAACTCTGCATCAACACCATCCGTACGCTGTCTATCGATGCCGTGCAGAAGGCCAATTCGGGCCATCCCGGCACGCCGATGGATGCCGCCCCGACAGCGTACTGTCTCTGGCAGCGGTTTCTGCGGTACGATCCCGCGGACCCCCGCTGGCTCAATCGAGACCGATTCATTCTGTCGAATGGCCACGCCTCGATGCTGCTCTACAGCCTGATCCACCTTGCGGACGTTCAGGCGGCAAACCCCTCCTACGAAACGCTCGGACGTCCGGCTGTGACGCTGGACGACATCAAGACTTTTCGTCAGGCAGGCAGCCGCTGTCCGGGGCACCCCGAGTACGGCTGGACCTCGGGAGTGGAGGCGACCACGGGCCCGCTAGGGCAGGGCGTTGCCATGAGCGTCGGGATCGCCATGGCTGGCCGCTGGCTGGCCGCGACCTACAATCGACCCGGCTACGACCTGTTCGACTACAATGTGTACGTGCTCGCCGGAGACGGATGCATGATGGAAGGTGTGAGCGGCGAAGCGGCGTCGCTGGCGGGGCATCTCGGTCTCGCCAACCTTTGCTGGATCTACGACGACAATCGCATCTCCATCGAAGGGCCCACCTCGCTCGCATTTACCGAGGATGTGGCCACGCGCTTTCTGGGGTACGGGTGGAACGTGACCCGGGTGAGCGACGCCAACGACGTGGAAATGCTGACTCGCGCCTATCGCTGTTTCCTCGGCACCACGGATCGACCCACGCTGATCATCGTGGAGAGCCACATCGGGTACGGCGCGCCGCACCGGCAGGATACCAAGGAAGCGCACGGGGAGGCGCTCGGCGCGGACGAAGTCCGCCTCGCCAAGGAGTTCTATGGCTGGGATCCGGACGCGCAGTTCGTGGTGCCGGAGGAAGTGCGGAGGTACTTCCGGGCCAATATCGGCCATCGGGGCGGGGAAATACGCCGCGCCTGGGTCGACCGCCTCGCGGCGTACCGGCGCGAGTATCCTGATCTCGGCCGCCAGCTCGACTGCATTCAGGACCATAAGCTGCCCCAGGGGTGGGACCGCGAGCTCCCCGTCTTTCCTCCGGACACCAAGGGCGTTGCCGGGCGCGATGCTTCGTCGAAGCTCCTCAACACGCTCGCGCAGCGAATTCCCTGGCTCATCGGTGGGTCGGCGGATCTCTGGCCCTCCACGCGCACCCGACTCACGTTCGAGGGCGCGGGAGATTTTCAGGTGCCGGGCAACGACGGCGATTACCGCGGACGCAATCTGCATTTCGGAGTCCGCGAGCATGCCATGGCTGCGGCCTCCAACGGCATGGCCTTGTCGTGTCTCAGGTCGTACGCCTCGAGCTTCCTCGTGTTCACGGACTACTGCCGTCCGGCGCTCCGTCTGAGCGCGCTGATGGAAGTTCCCGTGCTGTACGTCTGGACCCACGATTCGATCAGCCTCGGAGAGGACGGCCCCACTCACCAGCCGGTGGAACATCTGGCCGCTCTCCGCGCCATGCCCGGTATGCTGGTCATCCGACCGGCGGACGCCAACGAAGTGGTGGAGGCGTACCGCCTCATCCTCGGCCTGGAAGACCGACCCACATGTCTGGTCCTCTCGCGGCAGCCATTGCCGACTCTGGACCGTTCGACCTACGCACCGGCGAGTGGCCTGGCCCGTGGCGGTTACGTGCTGGCTGACGCGCCGGACGGAAGACCGGACGTGCTGCTGCTCGCGACCGGCAGTGAAGTATCGCTCTGCGTAGCCGCCCGAGAGCAGCTGCTTGCGGAGGGCATTCACGCCCGGGTGGTGAGCCTGCCGTGTTGGGAAGTATTCGAGGAGCAGCCGCTCGAGTACCGTGAGAGCGTGCTTCCGCCGGACGTCACAGCCAGAGTGGCGGTCGAGGAGGCGGCGACCTTCGGGTGGGATCGCTATGTCGGACCGCAGGGCACCATCCTGGGTATGCGGTCATTCGGCATGTCTGCGCCGATGAAGGTCGTGGCTCAGCACTTCGGATTCGCTCCCGACCAGGTCGCCGCCGCGGCGCGCGAGCAGCTCGCCCGTCGGAGTGGGCCGGCTCACGTGTGAGCGCTGCCCAGACCCGCCGCGTTCTCACGATCAATGCCGGCTCCTCCAGTCTCAAGGCGGCTGTGTACCGCATGGACCAGGGCGAGACCCGCCTGCTCCGCTTGGAGGCGAGTCGCATTGGGCGGTCGGACAGCTGGCTCCAGGTGATCGGGCCGAATGGCTCCCGGTGGATCGACGGTGTCCAGCCCCTGCCGGATCATGGCGCCGCCCTCGACGCTTTGCTCCAGTGCATCGGTAGTTCCGATCAGTCCCTCGCACCAGAGGTCGCGGCGCATCGCGTAGTGCATGGTGGGATCCACTACTGGGAGCCCACCCCGATCACGCCGGAACTTCTCACTGAGCTCGAGTCGCTCACTCCGGTCGATCCGGAGCACATGCCCCAAGCCGTGGCGTTGATCCGCGCGATGACGCGGAAAAACCCCAAGCTGCCACAGATCGCCTGCTTCGACACGGGATTTCATCACGGCATGCCGCTGGTCGCCCGCACCTACAGCCTGCCGCGGCGGTTGGCCGCGGAGGGATTCATTCGCTACGGCTTCCACGGTCTCTCGTACGAATACGTGATTCAGCGATTGCGTGAGATCGACGTCTCGGCCGCGTCCGGCCGGGTTATCGTCGCGCACCTGGGAAATGGCGCGAGCCTGGCGGCTCTCTACCAGGGGCGCAGCATCGATACAACCATGGGTTTTTCCCCGCTCGGCGGACTCGTGATGGGGACCCGGTGCGGAGATCTGGACCCTGGACTCGTGTTGTACTTGCTCCGGCAGGAACAATTGAGCCCCGATCAGCTGAACGAGCTGCTGAGCCATGAATCAGGCCTGCTCGGTGTGTCCGAGATCAGCTCCGACATGCGTGACCTCCTGGAGCATGAAGCTGCCGACCCGCGGGCAGCGGAAGCCATCAATCTTTTCTGCTATCAGGCGGCGAAATACATCGCCGCCTACGTTGCGGCTTTGGGTGGCCTCGACCTGCTCGTCTTTACCGGAGGCATCGGGGAGAGGGCTGCGGCGGTCCGACGGCGGATCTGCAAGCGCCTGGGATTCCTGGGGCTCGAGCTCGATCCGGACCGCAATGAGGCCCACGACCGGGTCATTTCCGCAGCTGCAAGCAAGATCGTTGTCCGGACGCTCAAGACCAACGAAGAACTTATGATGGCGAGGCACGCATGTCGCTTCGCGACGTAGGAGCTGTCTTCCCATGACTACTCTGGTTTTCGACCCAAAGGTGTCCAGCTCCGTGCCGCAGGAGGTATCGAGCGTTCACCCAGTGCCGCCGCCTGAGGGACCACTTTCGGCCGAGGAGCTCGACCGAATTCACCGCTACTGGTCGGCTGCGAACTACCTCGCCGTCGGACAGATCTACCTGATGGACAACCCGCTGCTTCATGCGCCGCTCGCCCCCGAACACATCAAGCCGCGGCTGCTGGGGCACTGGGGAACCACGCCCGGCCTCAACTTCATGTACGTCCATCTGAACCGGCTGATTCGCGAGCATGGCGCCGAGGTGTTGTTCATCGCTGGTCCTGGCCACGGCGGTCCGGCGCTCAATGCCAACGCCTACCTGGAAGGCAGCTACAGCGAGGTTCATCCCCGAATTACGCGGGATGTGGCCGGTATGCGCCTCTTCTTCCGGGAGTTCTCGACGCCGGGCGGGGTGCCGAGCCACTGCGGGCCTCACGTTCCCAACTCGATCCATGAAGGTGGAGAGCTGGGGTACTCCTTGCTGCACGCGTACGGCGCCGTCTTCGACAATCCCAATCTGCTCGCGGTGTGCGTTATCGGAGATGGGGAAGCCGAAACGGGTCCGCTGGAAGGAAGCTGGAAAAGCAACAAGTTCCTCAATCCGGTCCGCGATGGCGCTGTGCTCCCCATTCTGCATCTCAACGGCTACAAGATCGCCGGGCCTACCGTGGACGGCCGTACCAGCGACACCGACCTCATGTGGCGGTTTCGCGGCCATGGGTATGAGCCGCTGTTCGTCGAGGGAGACGATCCAGCCACCATACACCAGCTCTTTGCCGGCGCCCTGGAGGCGTGCTATCACGAGATCGGCCTGATCCAGCAGGAAGCCCGGCGCAACGGATTCCATACTCGGCCCACGTGGCCGATGATCGTGCTGCGAACACCCAAAGGTTGGACCGGCCCCAAGGAGGTGGACGGGTTACCGATTGAAGGAACGTTCCGGGCCCATCAGGTCCCCATCGAGCACGTCCGCAGCAACCCGGATCATTTGCGGCTGCTCGAGGCCTGGCTCAAGAGCTATCGGCCGGATGAATTGTTTGATGCAGACGGACGATTAATCGCAGAGCTGAACGAGCTGATTCCCGAGGGCGACCGGCGAATGGGCGCGACCCCGCATGCTAATGGAGGTCGTGTTCTGCAGCCGCTCGAGCTTCCGGATTTCGGCGATTATGGGCTCAAGGTCAAGACGCCCGGCGGCTTCGAGGCGGAGTCACCCCGCAAGCTGGGCGAGTTTCTTCGCGACGTGATCCGGGGCAATCCGGCCAACTTCCGATTCTTTTGTCCGGACGAGACGAATTCGAACCGGCTCAACGCGATTTTCGAGGTGACCGATCGCGCCAGCATGGCGCCAACCGTCCCCATCGACGATCACGTCGGACCGGATGGTCGAGTCATGGAGGTGCTGAGCGAGCACTGCTGCCAGGGATGGCTCGAGGGCTACCTGCTCACTGGACGGCATGGCGCCTGGTCGTCGTACGAGGCGTTTGCCCAGATCGTGGACTCGATGCTGACCCAGCATGCCAAATGGCTGGAGCAGTGCATCGAGCTCCCTTGGCGAGCGCCGCTGGCGTCGCTCAATGTTTTTCTCAGCAGTCACGCCTGGCGCAACGACCACAATGGCTTCAGCCATCAGGCTCCCGGGTTTGTCGATAACGCACTCGGACGGCGCAGCCAGGTGATCCGGATCTACTTCCCGCCGGACGCCAACTGTCTGCTCTCGGTATTCGATCACTGTCTGAGGAGCCGGAACTACGTGAACGTAGTCACTTGCGGGAAACAGCCTCAGCTGCAATGGCTTTCGATGGACCGGGCCGTCGAGCATTGCACCCGGGGGGCTTCGCGGTGGGAGTTCGCGAGCAATGATGACGACGCGCTGCCGGATGTCGTTCTGGGCTGCGCGGGCGATATTCCCACCCTCGAAACCTGTGCGGCCTCGTGGCTCATGCAAAAGCATGTGCCGGGCATTCGCGTTCGGGTGGTCAATGTGGTTGACCTTGGGGTGATGATGCGCCCCGACCGCCATCCGCACGGTGTCTCGGACCAGGTTTTCGAGGGCTGGTTCACCGCCGCGGCTCCGGTGATCTTTGCCTACCACGGAGCCCCCTGGGTCCTGCACAGCGTGGTGCACGGACGGGGCAACGAATCCCGTTTCCACGTGCGCGGCTTCATCGACCAGGGCACGACTACGACTCCCTTCGACATGACCGTGCTCAATGGCATGAGCCGGTTTCATCTGGCCATCGAGGCGCTCAAGTACGTGAGCCGACTCCGTTCGGCTGCATCAGAAGCAATCGATCTGTTCGAGCGCCGGCTCGCCGAGCATCGTGTATACATACGGGAGCACCTGGAAGATCTCCCGGAGATCGCACAGTGGCGATGGACGCCGGATTGGAGCGAGCCCAGCGGGCCGGTGCCCGCGGCGGAGGCACATGCCCGAGGCCAGACGTTCAGTGATGCCTGAGTCGCGGACTCGGGACTCCAGCGCGGAGTACAAGCAGCAGGCAGCCGAGGCCGCTGTCCGGCTCGTCCAGTCGGGTATGGTGGTCGGGCTCGGCACCGGGAGCACGGCCGTGTTTGCCATTCGGCGAATCGGTGCGCTGCTCCGGGCCGGCGAGCTCCAAGGCGTGGTCGGTGTACCGACGTCCGCCGCGGCCGAAGCCGAGGCGCGCACAGTGGGAATCCCATTAGCCGAGATCGAGCCGGAACGGAACGTGGACCTCACTATTGACGGAGCGGACGAGGTTACGCCCGATCTCGATCTCATCAAGGGTCGCGGCGGGGCCCTCCTCCGGGAAAAAGTCGTGGCTCAGGCCAGCCGCCGTGAGGTGATCGTAGTGGATCAAAGCAAGCTGTCGTCCCGGCTCGGAACGCTGACTCCCTTACCGGTGGAGGTATTGCGGTTCGGCTGGGGCTCCCAGGCCCGCTTTCTCGAGTCGCTCGGCGCCCGTGTGGAGCTGATGCGCGGATCCTCCGGGGAGCCTTTCGGTACGGATGAAGGCAATCTCGTCCTGCTCTGTCACTTCGGTCCCCTTCCGGTGCCGGCCGACCTGGCAGCCCGGCTGGCGGCGCGAGCCGGCATCGTCGAGCACGGGTTATTCCTGGGCCTCGCAACGGATCTCATCGTGGCGGGGTCTGGTGGCATCGAGCAGTGGAAGCGACCGACCTCGGGTGGCCCCTTATGACGATTCGCGTCCTGACTGACCCGGCCGCGCTGGCGCATGCCCTGGCCGAGCTCGTGGTAGCCAGAGCGCACACCGCGATCGAGAGCGGGGGCCGCTTCACGCTGTCGCTCGCCGGCGGGTCGACCCCCAAGGCCGCGTACGCGTTGCTGGCCGGAAAGGAATTCTCTGACAGCATCGATTGGTCGCGCGTGCTGTTGTTCTGGGGCGACGAGCGGTGCGTTCCGCCCGATGACTCGCTCAGCAACTACCGGATGGTTCGCGAAGTGCTCATCGATCGGGTGCCGATTCCTCCGGCCAATGTGCATCGCATTCGTGGCGAGGTTGATCCTCGCGATGCGGCCGCCGACTACGAGGCCCTGCTGAGGGGATTGTTGGGAACCGATCCCACCGCTGACACTCCTACCCAGAGGCTGGACCTGGTTCTCCTGGGCCTCGGCGAGGACGGCCACACGGCCTCTCTGTTTCCCAACCATAAGGCTCTCCGGGCTACCCGCCGGTGGGTCGTAGCCGAATACGTCCCCGCCGTGACGATGTGGCGCGTCACATTGGCACCCGCGGTTCTGATCAGCGCCGCGCAAGTCGTGTTTACTGTGGCCGGTAGCTCAAAGGCCGGAGTCTTGCGACAGGTGATCGAGGGACCGTACCAGCCGGACCGGTTACCGGCGCAGGCTATACGCCCCTCTGGCGGCACGCTGACCTGGCTGGTCGATCGAGCCGCTGCCGCGCAGCTCACCACAGTCTCCGACGGCGCGCGGGTCTCCGCCGAGGACTGAGACCCAACGTCGTCCGCTGCTCGCGCGTAATCTCAGTCGAGTTCGACACCCCGGCGCGGAGCAGACAGCGTGACCGAAGACATTACAGCCCAACAGACTCGTCAAAAGCTACTGGACGCCGGCCTGGCGGTCTTCTCCGAGGTCGGCTACCACGGTGCGACCATCCGCGAGATCGCGGGCCGCGCCGGCACCAACATCGCCGCCATCAGCTATCATTTCGGCGGAAAGGATGGCCTCTACACCGCCGTCGTCCGCTCGGCGTTCGCACTGGTCGCCGGGGATGCCTCGGCGGTGGTGGTGGAGTCCAATGGCGGTGAGGATCGGCTGCACCGGCTGGTTCGGGCTCTCGTCTGCGGAGCGACCGACGACACCCTGGATCTCCAGCGAGCACGGCTGCTCGCATGGGACACGCTGGAGCGAACCACCCGCGGCATGACGTGGAGCGCGGGCTACCAGGCGCCGTTCGTGGTCACGGCGGGTGACGTCGTCGCGGAGCAGCTCCGGGCTGATGCTGCACCGGGCGAGGTTACCATGCTCGCCATCTGGCTGGTGGGGCAATGCGTCGCGTTCCAGCAAGTGCGACATCTGCTGCCGGAGCGTGAGGCTCAGGCCATGATGGACCCCAGGGTGCGAAACGCCATTGCCGAAGTGGTGTATTGGCTCGCGCGGGCCGGGTTGGCGGCGTACCGTGGGGAGCCCGAGCTGGCCCTGCATGGAACCCAGCTCGCCGTATGACGCATGTCCGAATGCGGCCTGGCCGAGCGCCTCGCGTCGGGGCATCGCTCGTCTTCATCGTCAGCTGTCTCGCTGGAACGCTGGTGAGAGCACAGCAAGGTGGGGGATACGGGCCCGGGGGCTATACACCGGCGGGCGGGTCGATGTCGGGCGGAGGCGCTTGGGATGGGGGTGCCGGTCGTGGAATGGGACGACCCCCGTTCGATCCGTCCGACATTCCGACACCGGAAGAGATCGATGGGCCCCCCAATCCACCGACGACGCGGCAGCTCCTCTCTCTGGCAGATTCCCAGACGCAGCGCTACACCACCGCATGGGACAGCCTCATGAGGGAGACCGGGGTCAAGCGCGACAGTGCGCGCACTGCGCGGGAGGCCATGCGATCGTCCTTCCGGGATCACGATCGTCAGGGCGTCGAGACCCAGGCCAAGTTGCTTACCGCGCTTGGCAAGGACCTTCGGAAGCAGGACGACGCATTCGACAAGTCGCTGACCTTCCTCAGCAAGGACCAGCGGAAGCAGTACGAGGATTACAAGAAACAGCAGAAACAAGCACGTGAAGAGGAGCGCAAACGGCGTTTCCGCGAGCGCTCGGGCGGAGATTCAGCTCCGCAGTCGCCGTGAGTCGCGGGTCAGGCAGCGCTGTCAGACGCCCGGTGCCCGATAAGGCGGCTCCGCAACGAATCGGGGGACCTGTGCGTATATCCCCCGTGTCCGACGCAGAGTTGATCCCCCGGCTCGTGGCCGGAGACGAGGAGGCGTTTGGCCGCCTCGTCGCCGAGCACGGCCCCGCGGCACGGCGATTGGCTCGCCTGGTCCTGCGCGATCCGAATGACGCTGATGACGCGGTTCAGGACGGGCTGCTAGCCGCCTGGCGATCTATCGGGCGCTTCGATCCGCGCCGCCCATTCCGACCCTGGCTAATGCGCATCGTGCTGAATGCCGCGCGCGACCTGCGCCGCCGGCGGCTGGTGCGCGAAACATTGCCTCTGGGCGGCCACGAGGCGAGTCGCGACGCGACTCCAGACCGCCAGGCCGGCCGGGCGTTGCTCAGGGCGCGGCTGACAGAGGCCCTCGCGACTCTGCCCGAACGGGCGCGAGTTGCGGTCACGCTCTTCGACGCGGAGGGGTACTCGCACGGCGAAATTGCGGAGTTGCTTGATGTCCCCGAGGGCACGGTGCGCTCCGATGTATTCCACGCGCGGCGGAACCTGCGGGTATTGCTGGCGCCGTTTCTCGAGGAGGTGGGATGACCGTTCACGATTCGTTTGACCATCGGCCCGACCCGATCATCGGCGGGCTGCTCCGGGATCACCTTGAGGTGGAAGGCCACGACGCATTCGTCGTCCGCATGAAGGCAGCGGCCCGACGAGAGCGGCGGTCGGGCCGAGCCGTCAGTGTGCGGGTGTGGGACCTGCTGGCCGGCTGGTTCCGCCCCGGCATGGCTGCGGCTGTGGCAATCCTGCTCGGAGCCTTGATCAGTGTCGGCCTGGGTGAGCCGGCCTCGGCGGTTCGGTTCGCCGAAGCGCTGGGACCGACCGAAGCTCCGGCCGAGTTGTTGGCGGCGGAAGTGCCTGATCCGCAGGTACTCCTGTCACCGCTGCTGGAGACGCAGTGAATCCGGGCCCTCGTTGGCGCGCAGTCGCACTCCTTGTCGGAGTGTTCGTTGCCGGCATTGCAGTCGGGGGCTTTGGCGGCCGCTGGCTCGGTCCGCGAATTTGGCATCGGGAGAGAGCAACGCCCGGGCATGCCGTGGACATGCTTAGCCATCGTCTCGGGCTCAGGCCGTCACAGAGGGACAGTGTGAGGGCGATTTTCGAGCGGAGGAAGCCGGCCTTCGATACACTATGGAAGGAGATCGGGCCGCGCATCGATTCACTGGAGCATTCGGTCAGCCGGGAAATCGAAGCCCAGCTGGACCCTGACCAACGGACCAAGTATGCAGAGCTGCGGCGCCAGTTTGATGAGCGGCGCCGTCAGGGCCCCCCACCAGCACCCCCTCCCCCCGAGTGAACAAGCAGGTGCGCGGGAGTCGAGCGCCGTCGGTCGCAGCTTGGCCGGCGGCGCTTGTTATGGGATATTGGCCCGATCATGCCGTTGCTCAATGCCGCCGCGCTTGGGCGCGCCCGGGACCTCGCGGTACGTGCTGCGCGCGCGCCGCGAGAGATCATTCTGGCGAGCTTTCGCTCCACCACTCTTGTCGTCGAGTCGAAGGGCGACGGAACACCCGTCACCGCGGCTGATCGCGAAGCCGAGCTGGCGATCCGGCACTGCCTGCGTGGCTCATCCGAGTTCGGCAGGTTCGGAATTCTGGGTGAAGAGGGCGGAGCGGATGGCGAAGAGGGCAGGTACCGCTGGATCGTCGATCCCATAGACGGGACCCGCGGTTTTGCCCGGGGACTCCCGACCTTCGGGACGCTGATCGCTCTGGAAGAGACCACCTCGGAGCGCGCGCTGATCGGCGTGATCCATCTGCCGCTTACCGACGAGACCCTCGCCGGGGCGCGTGGCCTCGGAGCTACCCGCAATGGCCGGCCGATTCGGGCGTCGCAAGCACAGGATCTCCGTTCAGCAGTGGTCTCTCTCCCTGACTTCGCCGAGTTCCGTGCGGTCGGAATGGAATCGCTGTACGGCGCGATCCACGCCGCGTGTGACCATGTGCGTGGATACACCGACTGCTGGGCCCACGCGATGGTGGTTGCCGGTGCGGTGGATGCCATGATCGATCCCGGACTGAGTCCGTGGGACGTTCGAGCTACGGAGGTCCTCATCGCCGAGGCCGGCGGTGCGTCGCGGCTCCGCCGTTCGCGTGTTGCCGGGAAGTCGGACCTGATCGTCGGGAGTCCGGGCCTGGTTGAGCAAATCGCTCGAATGGCAGGGTCTTACCGGGAGGGTGGGTGAGCGCCGCTCGCGTCGGGCTCGGGACTATCGCCGCGTGGCTAGGAATGGTGGCCTGCGGGCCGCGCCAACCGCCGGTGCCGGTCCCGAATCCTGACTCGCGCCAACTGGTGGTAGTTACCACAGAGGGATGGACGGGGACCACCGGCTGGCTTCGCCGATACGAGCGAGTTCCGGATCATCCGGACTGGCGTCAGGTGGGCGACTCTGTTCCAGTTGTGGTGGGGCGAGCGGGACTGGCTTGGGGTCGGGGCATTCGCATCGATCCCCGTCCCGGTGACCCCGTCAAGCGCGAGGGCGACGAGAAGTCCCCGGCCGGGGAGTTCCAGCTCAGCCATGCGTTCGGCTACGCTCCGGCGGATTCGGCTCGCTGGCTCCGCCTTCCGTATGTGAATGCGACTCCTTCGCTCCAATGCGTCGACGATCCCGGTTCGCCTCGATACAACGAGCTGGCCTATCGTCCGACGGAAGGGGAGCCGCCATGGCGCAGCGCCGAGGACATGCGCCGCCCTGACGACGCATATCGGTGGGGGGTCGTGATCGAGCATAACAGCGGCTGGGCCAGGGAGCCGGGCGCGGGCTCCTGCATCTTCATGCACGTGTGGCAGGGCCCCTCGACGCCGACCGTCGGCTGCACCGCGCTCGCCATCCATCCGCTGGTGGCACTCATGAGCTGGCTGGCTCCGCTGCGAACTCCCGTGCTGGTCCAGCTCCCGCGATCGGTGTACGAGCGGGTGCGGGTCGATTGGGACCTTCCATAGCCGGGCGCTGGACGCCCGGTTGGTCGGGCGACTACACTCCCATATGCGCTGTTACATCCTGTTGACCTCTCTGGCAGTGCTCCTGCTTGGCCCGCAAGGCGCCCGCGCGCAGACGCCCGCCGAGGGCGCCCGATCGGCTGCGGCGCATCGGCCGGGTCGGTTGTCCAGCGCGGGGGTCTATCGCGCGGAGGCTCGGGTTGATTCGGTGTACACCCAGCGAATCAACCGTCAGGCCTTCGTGGACGCCGGCGATTTCGCCTCGTATCTCATCGCGCGCCTGGGGGTGAAGCCCTTTCCCGATAATCTCGCGATCGATATCGGCGTGGACACCAGCGCGGTGACGCTGAGCAGCCAGGTTCAGCAGCTGCCGCCGGCGGTCAAAGCCTCGCTCGGGCCGGCCCTCATGTTCCTGGATCCGTCTTCGGTCATCGCCGCGGATGTAGCACTGTTCAAGAAGCAACCCGGGGTGATGCGATTCCATCTGCGATCGTTGCTGGTCAACGGCGTGCCCATGCCCGAGGCTCTGCTGTCCCCGATCATGTCGCAGGTGGGTGCACGGTATCCCGCTCTGACCGAAACCGGACGTGACCTGCTCGTGTCCATTCCGCAAGACGGCACAATGCGGCTGGAGCGCGGCGGCGTTCGCGTGGCCATCAGCGACGCCGCCCCTCACCCGAAGAACAAGTCCTAAGGACCTCCGGAGATGGGTGGCCGAAGCGCCGGCCCGCTGGTGGTGTTGGTGGGACTCGGCATCGTGGCGCTTGGACTCTTGATGTGGTCGGGTGCGCTCGGCTGGTTCGGACGGCTTCCGGGGGACGTTCGGGTCGAGCGGGACGGCCTTCGCATTTTCTTCCCGCTCACCTCGATGATCCTGCTGTCGATCGCCTTGACCCTTCTGTCCTATCTGATCCGCCGGTTTTTCTAGAGTCATTTTGCTCCGCTGCTTCTGCCCGGTGCTTGCAACCGTGCCGAGCCGCCCTATCTTCGACCGGAGCCGACCAGGCGCCGGTCGTGCGAACGCCAACCTAAGGAGCCCGTGATGTCTGACCCGCAGGGCGGAACGCTCAAACCCATTACCCCGGCACGGGTAGCTGAAGAGCTCAAGCGCCTGAACGCCGCGCGGCAGAACGGCGAGCTCGATGCCACGACCTACGACCAGCGATTCGCGCGGATGATCGGTGAGCTGCGCGATCGCCGGATCCAGGGCTCGCGAGCAGAGATCCTGGCGGTGCTCTCGCCGCTCAAGGACGACGGGACCGTCTCGCTCCAGGACTGGACCCGACTGACCAAACAGCTGGGCCTTGCATAGCCGGCCGCTCGGGCCGGGCGCTCCCGCCGTCTCTGCAATCGGATTCGGCGGGATGCATCTATCCCTCGAAGACCGACCGTCCGACCAGCAGGGCATCCGGGTGATCCATGCCGCGCTAGATGCGGGGATCACCTTCATCGACACGGCCAACGTCTATTGTCTCGACGACCACGACATCGGTCATAACGAACGGTTAGTGGCTCGCGCACTCAGCTCCTGGGCGGCTCGCCGTGAATCGGTGATCGTCGGCACCAAAGGCGGGCTCACCCGACCCTCAGGCCGGTGGGAGCGGGATGGCCGCCCGGCCGCGCTCGGTCGAGCATGCGACGGGTCGCTCCGCGCATTGGGCGTCGAACGAATCGACCTGTATCAGCTCCACGCGCCCGATCCCAACGTCCCATTCGCCGAAAGCGTAGGGGCGTTGGCCCAACTCGCTCGCGAGGGCAAGATTCGCTGGGTAGGCCTGTCGAACGTCTCAGTGGCCCAGATTCGCGAAGCGGAAGCCATTGTCCCCATCGTCACAGTGCAGAATCGCCTCAATCCGTTCTTTCGGGAGGCCATTGCGGACGGCGTCGTCGGCTACTGTGGAAAGCAGGGTATCGGATTCCTTGCGTACAGCCCCACCGGCGGTGGCCGGCTCAACCGCAAGCTTCCCGAGCATCCCATCCTTCGAGCCATGTCTGGCGAACTGGGCTTCAGTCCTCATGCACTAGTGTTGGCGTGGGTGTTGGCCCAGGGATCCACCGTGATTGCCATCCCCAGTGCCCGGAAGGTGGAGCACGCGGTGGATAGCGCTGGCGCTGCTGACATTGGGCTCGGCCCTGAAGCGCTGCGGCGGATTGACGAGGCGGCGTTCTCCAGAGCCTGAACTGCGTAAACGGTAATCGGTGAACGGGGCCTTTGACGCAGCATCGCATCCCCTGTTCACTGTTCACCGTTCACGCTTTTAATTTCTTCCCATGCCCGCCAACCTCCGTCGGCCTACCCCCACCGCCTGGATCGGCGACGTCGCCGTCGGCTCGTGCCATCCGATCGTCGTGCAATCCATGACCAACACCGATACCGCCGATGTGACGGCGACCGTGCGACAGGTGGTGGCGTTGGCTCGCGCGGGCAGCGAGCTGGTGCGGGTGACGGTGAACAATGAGGAAGCGGCCGCCGCGGTGCCCGACATCGTCGACGGGCTCGACCGGGTCGGTGTCGGGGTACCGATCGTGGGGGACTTCCACTACAACGGCCATCTCCTGCTTACCCGCTATCCCGAATGTGCCCAAGCGCTCGCCAAGTATCGGATCAATCCCGGCAACGTTGGCGGGAAGCGGGCGGACGAAAACTTTCGCGCCATCATCGAGGTCGCCCTCCGCCACGAGAAGCCGGTGCGCATCGGCGTAAACTGGGGATCGCTGGATCAGATTCTCCTCACCGAGTTGATGGACGCCAATGCCGCGCTGCCGGAGCCGCGCGACGCTCGCGATGTCACCATGGAGGCCATGGTCGAAAGCGCGGTGCGCTCCGCAGCCCTGGCGGAGCGGATCGGGCAGCCACACGACCGGATCATCATCAGCGCCAAGGTCTCGGGCGTGCAGGACCTGGTGGATGTCTACCGCATGCTCGCCGCGCGCTGCGACTATCCGCTCCATCTCGGCCTCACCGAGGCCGGCATGGGCATGAAGGGCATTGTCGCGAGTACCGCGGGCCTCTCGATGCTGCTGCAGGAAGGAATCGGGGACACGATCCGGGTTTCTCTTACGCCCGAGCCAGACGGCGATCGCACACTCGAGGTGCAGGTGGCTCAGCAGGTCCTGCAATCACTCGGCTTGCGGAGCTTCACGCCCCAGGTTACCAGTTGCCCTGGCTGCGGTCGGACGACGAGCACGTTCTTCCAACAGATGGCGCTCGACATCCAGGAATATCTGCGCGAAAAGATGCCGGTCTGGCGGGAAGCACGGCCCGGCGTCGAGGAGCTGCGGGTCGCCGTCATGGGCTGCGTGGTGAACGGACCAGGCGAATCCAAGCACGCGCACCTGGGTATTTCGCTGCCGGGAACTTTTGAAGAGCCCAAAGCGCCGGTCTACGTCGATGGCCGGTTACTCACCACGCTCAAGGGCGACAACATCGTTCCCGAGTTTCTCCAGATTCTCGAGGAGTATGTCGAGAGCCGGTACGGCATCACGGGTCTTAAAGCTGTGCCTCGCTGACTGCATCAATACGGTTCCAGCCGGACACCTGAGCCATGCCTAGCCTCGAGGGTGTCGTGCGCGCTGCGCTCGTCGGCCGTTACGAGATCGAACGCGAGCTCGGCCACGGCGGCATGGCGACTGTCTACCTGGCTCGCGACGCGAAGCACGACCGCCAGGTCGCCTTGAAGGTGCTGCGGCTCGAACTGACGGCCACGCTGGGCTCCGATCGCTTCCTGCGGGAGATCCAGGTCTCCGCGCGCCTTACTCATCCCAACATTCTTGCGGTGTACGACTCCGGCAATTCTGATGGTGTTCTCTACTACGTCATGCCCTTTATCGAAGGTGAGTCGTTGCGCGAACGCTTGAGCCGCGAGACCCGTCTCGGCATCGCAGAGTCGATGAGGCTGGGCCGTGAGATGGCCGATGCGCTCGACTACGCTCATAGTCGGGGAGTGGTTCACCGCGATGTCAAGCCGGAAAATGTCCTGCTGGCAGCCGGTCATGCCGTCATCAGCGACTTCGGAATTGCCCGAGCCGTGCATGTAGCGGGCGCCACCAATGTCACGGCCGAGGGAGTGATCATCGGGACGCCTGCATACATGAGCCCGGAGCAGGCTAGTGGCGAGCGCGACATCGATGGTCGGAGCGACATCTACAGTCTGGGGTGCCTCCTGTTCGAGACCCTGGTTGGCACACCGCCGTTTACTGGAAGTAGCGCCCAGACGCTGCTGGTTCGCCGGCTTACCGAAGATGCCCCCCTGCTGCGCACCATCGAGTCCAGCATCCCGGTCGCTCTCGAAGCGGTGGTTGCCAAAGCCCTCGCCACCGAGCCGGCGGACCGCTTTGCGACCGCAGGCGAGTTATCGGGGGCCCTCGAACAGATCGAGCGGTTGGGACCCGGCGCACCCGTCGTTCCTGGGCCATCCACCACACACCGGTTGACCGATGCCTCGATCGCGGTACTCCCCTTTGCCAACCTGAGCGCCGATCCCGAGACCGAATATTTCAGCGACGGCATGACCGATGAGATGATCAACGCGCTAAGTCAGGTGCGCGGCCTCCGGGTCGCCGCCCGCAGCTCATCGTTCATGTTCAAGGGCAGGAACATCGACGCTCGCGACGTCGGCGAGCAGCTCCGGGTGCGCACTCTTCTGGAGGGAAGCGTTCGGAAGGCGGGGAACCGGATCCGTCTCACGGCGCAGCTAGTAAGTGTAGCCGACGGATACCATCTCTGGTCTCAGACGTATGACCGCACGCTCTCCGACGTGTTTGCGTTGCAGGACGAGCTGGCCCGCGCGATTACTGCGACCCTGACGCAGAAGGTCGTCGGAACGGGCAGCGGGCCATTGGTGCAGCCACCCACCGATAACCTGGACGCGTACACTTGGTACCTGCGGGGCCGGCATGCCTGGACCCTGGCGTCACTGGACGGGTTTGAGACCGCCGCGTCCTGTTTCGAAAAGGCGTTGGCCACCGATCCCAATTACGCAGTAGCCCACGCTTGGCTGGCATATGCTTATGCCATCATGGGATTCGACGATTTCGGCCTCAAACCGTCGCTCGAGGCTATTCCGAGACTCCGCTCCGCGGCCACCCGCGCTCTGGAACTCGACCCGGGGCTCGGGGATGCGCATTTCGCGCGCGCCCTTCTCGCCGCGCTCTACGACTGGGACTGGACGCTTGCGCGGAAGGAATTCGAGCGTGCTCTCGAGGCGGGCTCGGCGTCCTCACTCGCGCAGCACTGGTATGCCATGTTCCTCTGCGCGATGGGGGAGCCGGAAGAGGGGCTGCAAGTTGCGCGGCGGGCGCAGATACTCGACCCGCTGTCGCTGGCAATTCAGGTGACCGTCGGCCGTTGCCTCCATTTCGGTCGACGGTTCGAAGACGCGGCCGAATGCTTTCGCAGTCATCTGCAGCTCAATCCTGCATCGATCCAGGGTTACATCAGCCTGGGACGCACGCTGCTCGCGCAACACAAATGGGACGAAGTTGCTTCCGAGCTCGAGCGCGCCATGCAGCGGCTTGGGCGGGTGCCCATCTTGCTCTGCTTCAGCGGGCAGGCTCACGCGCGGGCCGGTCGCACGGACCAGGCCCGCCAGGTGCTGGCTGAGCTCAAGGAGCTGGCGGCTCGACGGCATGTACCAATCCTGTATGAGGCGCAGATCTATTTCAGTCTGGGAGATCTGGCCGCCGGCTTCCAGCGGTTCGAACAAGCGGTTGACCAGCGTTCGGGCTGGGTCATGTTTCTCCGGGTCGAGGCCACATGGGATCAGCTCCGCGACGAGCCCCGGTTCAAGTCGGTTCTCCGCCGAGCCCAGCTGGATTTCTGAAGGCCTCGGGTCCCTTATACTCCTAGCGTGCCTCCCTTTGCGCTCGCCGGCCTCGACTCGGCCCTCCGCGATCAGCCTCTGATTGCCCTTCCCATCCTGTTTGCCGCGGGGCTCGGGACCAGCTTGACGCCCTGCATGTATCCCATGATTCCGATCACCGCGGGTGTTCTGGGTGGTGCGGGTACTCAGGAGCGCTCGCGAGGGCGGACCCTGGCCCTCACGGCGACGTACGTAACCGGTCTCGCGCTGGTGTATGCTTCGCTTGGGCTCCTGGCCGGCCTCACGGGATCGCTGTTCGGCAGCGTCAGCTCGAATCCGTGGGCCTATTTCATTATGGGCAACCTGCTGCTCTTGTCCGGTCTCGCACTGCTCGACGTTTTCACGGTCCAGGCGCCGGGCCGCGTACTTGCCTGGGCCGGGCAGCTCGGTGGTGGGTCGTTCGGAGGAGTGTTTCTGCTCGGAGCGACGTCCGGCCTGGTCGCGGCGCCGTGTGGGGCACCTGCGTTCGCGGCGGTCCTCACTTTCGTCGGGGCAACCCGAAGTGCCGCGCTCGGCTTCGTGTACCTGTTCGCCTTTTCGCTGGGCATGACCGCGTTGCTGGTGGCGATTGGGTTGTCCGCGGGACTGCTAGGCCGACTTCCCCGGAGCGGTATCTGGATGGTCTGGGTAAAGCGGATCGGCGGGGTGCTGGTCCTTGCAATGGCCGAATACTATTTCGTACAGATGGGAAGAGTGTCATGAAGCATCGATGGTATCGGATTGGTTTTCTGTCCGGGATCGTAGCCACTCTCGGTATGCTCGCAGCCCGATCAGCCGCGGCACAGGGAGAGAGCGGTATCAAGGTGGGATCTCAGGCCCCGATCGTCAGCGTCCACGATCTCGACGGGAAATCGGTTGATCTCGGAGCCTACATCGGAAAGCAGCCGGTGGTGCTCGAGTGGTGGGCGACGTGGTGCGAGTTGTGTGAAGCCATGTTGCCGCGGGTAAAGGCGGCACACGCCGCGTATGGCGACAAGGTCGCATTTCTTGGAATCAACGTCACAGTGAATCAGACGCCGCAGCGCGTCAGGAAGTATCTGGCCGAGCACAAGCCTCCGTTTCGCACGCTCTACGATGACCGGGGAACCAGCATTCGGGCGTACGGAGTACCCAGCACGTCGTTCATCGCAGTCGTGAGTAAGGAGGGGAAGGTGATATACACCGGCCTCGGGAGCGACCAGAACCTCGACCCGGTGCTTCGTCAGGTGACTGCTCAGTGACATGCACCGGTCTCGGTGGTTGATGCCCCGATACTGCCGGCTCGCCGCCGTTCTGCGGAGCGGAATCCGCACTGCAAACTCCAATACAAACATGTGACTTAGGTTACACGGCAGTGACCAAACCCCTGAAAAAGCTGGTGTCGACAATGTGCGTAAGTAATTCGTATGCATAATTCCTATAGCGGTACCGACACTGTCGCCATCCTTCGATCTGCTTAAGGTGCTGCGCCGCAACACATGCTGTTCAAGTAACTTAGCAGCCTGATTTCAAGCTCCATATCAGCTTGAGCGCATCGATTTTCAACTCCTAGACACCTCATTTGGATATTCACTTTGTCGGCTTTTCCACATGTGGATAGCGTTGCAGGAGTCAGTCGGTCGGATCGGCTTCGGGATGGCTTCCTACGGGGCGGCCGGGTCCTTTCGCTCTCGCCTGGAATAGACGGCGACGCAGTCTGGTGGCAGGCGGGTCGAGTGCGCGCGGTAGGCAACGCAGCAGCGCTGGAACGCGACCTGTCGCCTGAAACACCGCGCTACGACCTGCCTGGGACCTGGGTAACTCCGGGATTCGTCGACGGGCATACCCACTTTGCGAGCTGGGCCCTGGGCCGGCGGCGTGTTCAACTGGCCGGCGTGCGCACCAGGGCGGAAGCGCTGGATCGGGTGCGAGCCGGGGGAGTTGAAGCGGGTTGGGTTCTCGGTCAGGGATGGGATGCGAATCGATGGGAAGTTCCGCCCGATCGCTGGGCGCTCGATGCCGTGCGCTCGGACCCGGTATACCTGGACTCGCTCGATGTGCATGCCGCTTGGCTCAACACGGCGGCCCTGAAAGCGGCGGGCATCGACCGGTTCACCGTCGATCCTTTCGGCGGTCGGATCGTGCGCGATGCTAACGGCGAGCCGACAGGACTGCTGCTGGAACGAGCAGTCGAGCTTGCGTTGCCCGCGCTTCCGGCCCCGCCGGCTAATCTGCTCGATGGCGCGTTGCGAGAGGCCCAGGCGGAGGCGCATCGATTGGGCGTCACGGGCATCCATGACGTCGAAGCCGAACCCGTTCTCGCGGCCTTTCGACGGCTGGAGCATGGGGGCGCGCTGCGGTTGCGAGTGCTCTTCCATCCCCCAGTCGCGGCGCTGAACCGCCTGATCGCGAGTGGCGTGCAGAGCGGCCAGGGATCCGACTGGCTTCGAATCGGTGGTGTGAAGCTCTTTCTCGATGGAAGCCTGGGGAAGCAGACGGCCTGGATGCTCGAGCCCTACGAGGGCGGCCGGGAGTGTGGGATGCCGATCTCCACCTTCGAGCAGGCGCGGGAAGCCATCCAGACCGCAAGCCAGGCAGGGATCGCCGCAACCGTCCACGCGATCGGTGATGCCGCTGTGCGGCGAGCACTCGATCTTCTCGAGCATGCTCGCCGGGTGGCGATCCCTCATCGCATCGAACATCTCCAGTGCGTGCATCCGGACGACCTCGGCCGTGCCGCCCGCCTCGGCATTGTCGCATCGATGCAGCCGGCGCATCTGCTCACCGACATTCCTCTGATCGAGCGATACTGGGGCTCTCGAGGGGCCGGTGCCTATGCCTTTCGCAGCCTCCTGGAGCAGGGAACGACCGTAGCTTTCGGCAGCGATGTGCCGGTAGCGCCGCTGGACCCTCGGGAGGGCGTTTACGCGGCGCTCGCGCGGCGAACCGACGACGATTCTCCGGCAGGCGGGTGGCGCTCGGAGGAGGCCCTTGGCTTCGAGACGGCTCTCCGGCTTTACGCCGAGGGATGTGCACGGGCTGCCGGCACTGCCGGACATCGCGGTCGCCTTGCCCCGGGAATGGACGCTGACCTCGTTGCGTGGGAGCTGGACGGTCCTGCGCTCGCGGCGGGCGAGGCCGCTGCGTTCCGTCAGGCGCGGGCGCGGTTGACGGTGGTCGACGGAGAAGTGTTGATGCAGGCGTGACCCGCCACGATTAGACTCCGTGACTTCGCCGCTCTTCAAGGACGCTGTGCCGCTCGCATCGATTCGCCGTACCAAGATCGTCGCCACCCTTGGCCCTGCCTGGGAGAGCCGCGAGCGAATGCTCGCGCTCCTCGATGCTGGGGTAGATGTCGTACGGGTCAACGCCTCTCACGGCACGCCCGAGATTCGCTCCCGCTGGATTCGAGAACTCAAGGAGGTCATCGGGTCTCGGAGCGCCAGATGTAGCGCCGCGATTCTGCTGGATCTGCATGGTCCACGCATCCGGGTCGGCCAGCTGGCGGAGCCACTGGTTCTCGAGGCAGGGCAGAACGTGATCTTTGCGCCGGAAGCGGACGCCTCGGAATCTGAAATCCCAACGGCCTACGCCGGGCTGGCCAATGACGTCCAGGCCGGCAGCACCATCCTGCTCAATGATGGGCTGCTCAATGTGGAAGTCACCGGAGTCCGGGGCGATCGGGTATTGGGTCGAGTGCGCTATGGCGGGGAGCTGCGCGCTAACAAGGGAATGAACCTTCCCGGCATCCAGGTGAGCGCACCCGCCGTCACCGACAAAGACCGGGAAGAAGTGGAGCGTGCGATAGCTCTTGGGGTGGACTACATCGGCGTCTCTTTCGTGCGCAAGCCGGAGGATCTGGCGGAGGTCCGGCGCCTGGTGCCACCCCAAACCAAGCTGGTCGCGAAAATCGAGAAGGACACCGCGCTCGACAATCTCCGGCCCATCCTGCAGGTCTCCGACGCCATCATGGTGGCGCGAGGAGATCTGGGAGTCGAGCTTCCCTTCGAGAAGGTGCCCCTCGCGCAGAAGCGAGTGATTCGTGAGGCCAACTTGTACGGCAAGCCGGTGATCACCGCGACCCAGATGCTGGAATCGATGGTGCACGCACCCCGGCCGACCCGCGCGGAGGCGTCGGATGTTGCCAACGCGATCCTCGACGGAACCGATGCGGTCATGCTCTCAGCTGAAACAGCGGTCGGGGAGTTCCCCCTCGAGGCGGTTGAGGCGATGGCGCGGATTGCTCGCGAAATCGAGCAGCAGCGCCGGGGCCGGAGTCCCGCGTTCGATATGGCCGTCGGCCGCCGCCGGGAAGAGCTCGAGCGACTGCAGAAAGGCGAGCCGGGTAGCTTCACCCCCACACGCACCGAAGACGCCATCGCCGTTGCCGTCTGCGCGGCGGCTGACCTGATGAGCGCCCCGCTGGTGGTCTGTTTTACCAGCAGTGGCTTCACCGCGCGGACCGTCGCGTCATATCGGCCTTCCGTGCCTATCTTCGCGATCACACCCGAGCCCGAAACCTTCCGCCAGTTGTCTCTGGTCTGGGGTGTGGTGCCCGCTCTGGCGGAGCACCTTCCCAACTACGACTCGATGCTCGCGGTCGCCCGCCACAAACTGCTCGAGCTCAAGTTGGCCGAACCGGGGGAGCGTGTGGTGGTAACGGCGGGCGTCCCGTTCGATCAACCCGGCACTACCAACCTCCTCAAGATCGAAGCAGTTTAGGAGATGCGGCTCACCTTTCTTGGCACCGGTACGTCGTTTGGCGTGCCTCAGGTCGGTTGTGACTGCGCGGTGTGCCGTTCTTCCGACGCCAGAGATCGCCGTTCTCGTGCCGGCGCCCTCGTGCAAGTGAGCGACACGGCAATTCTCATCGATACTCCGCCCGAGCTGCGGCTTCAACTCGTCGCCGCCGGGCAATCGCGAATCGATGCTGTGCTCTATACCCACGCTCATGCCGACCACATCAACGGCATCGATGACCTGCGAATATTCTCGGTGAAGCAGCGTAGACCACTACCGTTGTACGGGCCCGCTGAAACACTCGAAACCTTGCGCGCATCGTTCAGTTACATCTTCGACGACAACGTGCGCCCCTACGAAGGAACCTCGAAGCCCACGCTCGAGCTGCGGCCGGTCGAGCCCGGCCGGTCGATCGTCATCGCCGGCATACCAGTTCTTCCCCTGGCGTTTCAGCACGGACATTTGCGGGTGTTCGGCTATCGGCTAGGCAGTCTGGCGTACATCACCGATGCCAAGGAGGTACCCGACTCGGCCCGCGCCTGCCTTTGTAATCTGAAAGTGCTGGCACTGAACGCTCTCTGGTGGCGGCCCCATCCCACTCACCTGAGCATCAGCGAAGCGATCCGTACGGCTCAGGAGCTGGGTGCCGAGCGAACCTTCCTGACACACCTCACCCACGAAACCGCACACGCGGACCTGGTGGCCCAGCTTCCTCCGGGAATCGAGCCGGCATATGACGGTCTCGCTGTGGAGATTGATTGATGAAGTTGCGCGACGCTGGCTATCTCTTGGTTTTGGTGATGAGCTTGGGTCCAGTTCTGGGTTGTGGCGGTGACTTGCCTCCGCAGCGTCCGTTGGGCTCCATTCCCACCGAAGATCTGATCTACAATGACGAGCGGGCGGGCTTCACGCTCGCGTTGCCGCCCGCCTGGCATGATCGCTACGATGTCGATGCCCGCTCTGGTCCGATCGCGGCGGCTCAGTGGCCTTACGCCAGCGATGCCGTTGCGTTCACCTATAAGCCGGTCGAGCCGGACCAGCCACAACCCACGCTCCTAATGATCCTGGTGTATCGGCGCGAAGATTGGAATTCGATCGCTGCGGAGTCCGGCAAACCGCACGGCATACCCGTGGCCCAGCAGGCAGACGACGTCTACATCGCAAGTGTGGCCGATTCAAATCCGTTTGAGGGAGGTTCTCGGGACGCAGACCATTTCAACGCCATGCGGTTGACCGTCGACCAGGTAAAGGACGCGCTCACGCTCCACTAAGGCCCGGCGTCCAAGCCGTCGCTCCTGTTTGACCGCCCTCGGCGCTCGCCCTACATTCTTCGTTTCGGCGCAAGCTGACGATCCCGTTCGGCTCAACTGGGACGCTCGATGACAGACGTGATCAAAGACACAACAGGACTGTTCGGCGGAGCCGTCGCATTGGCCGGGACCGGCGTCACCGTGCACGATGACGCTGCCTTGCGATCCGCCGCCACCGACCGGCTGGCGTGGCGAGCTGTTTTCGGATCGACCGAAGAACGGGAAGCGGCGCGTTGGCTGCTGTGGGAGCTGGGGCAGAGCAGCGGTGCGCGCCCCGCCTCGATCAACGATCTCTACATGGCCCGAGGCCGCGGGGAATGCAGCGGGTTCACTGTGCCCGCCATCAACGTGCGAGCCATGGCGTACGACACCGCCCGTGCGGTATTCCGCGCGGCCGAAGCGGGTAAGGTCGGGGCGCTGATTCTCGAGATCGCACGGTCGGAGATCGCCTATACCGAGCAGCGGCCGGCCGAATACGTCGCCGTGGTGTTGGCCGCTGCGCTTCGCGAAGGCTACACGCTTCCGCTCTTCATTCAGGGCGATCACTGCCAGGTCAACCAGAAGAAGTATCAGGCCGATCCGGAAGCCGAAGTGGGTGAAGTCAAGAAGCTCATCGAGGAGGAGGTCGGCGCCGGCTTCTACAACATCGACGTGGACACGTCGACCCTGGTGGACCTCAGCAAGACCAGCCTGACCGAGCAGCAGCGGGTCAACTACGAGCGCGCCGCCGAGATCACGCGGTTCATTCGCGACCGCGAGCCCCAGGGTGTCACGGTCTCGGTCGGCGCCGAGATCGGCGAGGTAGGCGGCCATAACAGCACCGTCGAAGAGCTGCACGCGTTCATGGAGGGCTACAACGCGGCGGTCGCGGCTGGTGGAGGCGGCGCCGGAATCAGCAAGATCTCGGTGCAGACCGGGACTTCGCACGGTGGTGTGGTTCTACCCGACGGCAGCATCGCCGAGGTCAAGCTGGATCTCGATGCGCTGGCGGCTTTGAGCCGCGAGGCCCGAACGAAGTACGGTCTTGCCGGCGCGGTTCAGCACGGCGCGAGCACCTTGCCGGCCGATGCGTTCGGCAACTTCCCGCGGATCGAAACCTGCGAGATCCATCTCGCCACGAACTTTCAAAACATCATCTTCGACCACCCCAAGCTTCCCGAAGACCTGCGCAACGCCATCAAAACCTGGCTTGGCGCGAATGCACAAGGGGAACGGAAGGCAGGGGATTCGGAAGAGCAGTTCTATTACAAGGCCCGAAAGAAGGCCATTGGGCCCTTCAAGCGCGAGCTGTGGAGTTTACCGGAGGGTGTGCGTTCTGCGATCGCGGCAGATCTCGAGAGCACGTTCACCTTCCTGTTTGCCCAGCTCAAGGTCAATGGCACGGCGGACCTGGTCCGGCGGCACATCAAGGCACCGCTTCAGCACCATGCCGCACTCAAGCCCGCGCTGGTAACCGCGGAAGACGATGCGGATGCCGGTGAATAGGAGACAGCATGCGTCGTAGGCCGAAGCCCGAGGTCGTGTACGTCGAACGGAGCGGCGACTCATCGGTGAAATGGTTGCTCTGGGGCGCGCTGCTGGGAGCAGGACTTGCCCTGCTGTACGCGCCGCGAAGCGGGGAGGAAACCCGGCGCAGCGTGCAGCGAAAGCTCCGATCGTTGCGGGCGATGGCCGAGGAGAAGCTCGACGAGCTGGCCCAGCAGTTCGGCGGCCGGGGCGGATCGCTGGAAGAGCTCGACGATGCCGTGTCCGACGATGAGCCGCTGCCGGAGAGGCCGGAGCCTCCCCGGACGGCCTCGGCGCGGCAGGAACTCGAGCGGCGGTTGTCCGACGCTCGGCGACGCCGTGCAGCCGGAGATCTGGATCTCGAGGAGCCGCAAGCCTGAACGGCCCGCGCCGCCGGGCGTGGTATCGGTCTCCGGGCGGCTTCCTCCTTCGCACGCTCCAGGCGGCGGACGAAAACAACATCCCCTTCCTGGCGAGCGCCTTGACGTTCGACGCTCTGCTCGCCGCGATTCCATTTTTCCTGCTGCTACTGGTCGGCTTCACTCACCTGGCGCAAGCGCTCGCCGCGGGCACCGCCGTTGACGCCGGCGGAGTCGACCCCAACCAGCTATTCCATCGCTTTCTGCCTCCGCACAGCACCGCGGCGGGCTCGGATCCGTTCGCGGTAATTGAGCGAGTGCTGACCCGGATCACGGAGAAGCGAGGTGAAGTGTCGCTGGTGGCGGTACCGGCCTTCGTGTGGTTCAGTACTCGCCTGTTCGCGGGCGTGCGCACCGCCCTGAACGAAATCTTTGACGTCGCCTTGCGTCCTCCTCGCCAGCGACACCCGGTGATCGCGTACCTCCGGGCCAAGTACTGGGACGCCCGGATGGTGGTCGTGACCCTGTTGCTCTTCATCGGCAACATGGCACTCACTGCCGGCCTCGCGTATCTCCAGGCGAGAGAGTCGCGAGTCGCTCCTGAGTTTCGCTTTCTGGTGTCCAATATTGGACGACTGACCGGCGAGGGACTGGCGTTTCTCTTCCAGCTCTTGCTCTTCTACGTGGTATACCGGTTTGCGTCGTACCGGCGGATCCCTGGACGCATCGCTCTGATCGCGTCCTGTTTCAGCGCGGTATGCTTTGAAGTCGCGAAGCGGCTCTACGGCCTTTATCTGGCACACATCGCGTCGATCGAGGGCATATCGGGCGACGCTCAGGTTGGGGCCATCGTGCTCTTCGTACTCTGGGTTTACTACACTGCGCTCGTTTTTCTCCTCGGTGGTGTGGTGGCGGAGACGTGGGAGCTGCGTACTATGCAAACCCACCAGCGCGGGATTCTCTTCTAGCAGGCCGGCGTTGGCGGGCAAAGAGGTTTGTTATGAACGCACTACGCCTTCTCGTTTTATGCGGAATTGTCCTGGCACCGGCGTGTCGGGGGCCGTCGCAGAGCAAGCGGACGGGTCTTGCGGAGACCGCCGCAGTCCAGGCCGTCGATAGCGCTTTTGCCAGCGCGCTCAACTCCGGGAACATCGAGGCGATTGCCCGGACGTATGACGAGGAGGCTTGGCTGTTGCCCCCGCAGGCGCCGGTAGTTCGGGGCAGGGAAGGGATCCGCGGCTTCTGGGCCGGCCTGGTCCGATCGTACGTGGTGCATCTCAAGTTTGGGGTAAATCGCTTCGAGATCCGGGATGATCGGGCCTACGTGGTAGGACATTATCACATGGAGACCGCGCCTAGGTCGCCTGAAGTTCCCACCCTGGTGCCGGAGGACGGAAAGTTTCTGGAGATTCTGAAGCGGCAGAAGGATGGAAGCTGGAGCTACCTGGTCGACATGTACAGCCCGAATGCGCCGCCCAGGTAAAAGCGGTTCCGTCCCTGAGTCGGTCTTGCTATAATTCGGGTGCCCCAGGTCCGAAGGGTGCCGGCGCGCGAACCGCGTCAGGACCTCGCCGGTAGCAGCGCTAAGCGATGTCCGGTGTCGCTTCGGGGAGCCTGGGGCATTTTCATTCGCGGTCGTCCCGTAAGGGCCTGCACCTTTCGTATATGATCGCTCTCGCCCGCCGGTACCGTCCCAAGCGCTTCGCAGATCTCCTGGTCCAGGATCACGTGTCCAGCGTGCTTCGCGGCGCCGTGGCCCGCGGGCGGGTAGGCCACGGGTATCTGCTCACCGGGCCACGCGGCGTCGGCAAGACCACGGCCGCCCGGATTCTGGCCATGGCGCTCAACTGCCCCAATCGGGACCCGTCGGGAGAGCCCTGCGGCGTCTGCGAAGAATGCGTGCGGGTGTGGAACGGGGCGGCCAACCTCGATGTGGTCGAGATCGACGCGGCGAGCAACCGTGGGGTGGACGACGCGCGCGACCTCCGAGAGCGGGCCATGTATGCCGCCTCGGGCGAAGGGCGCTACAAAGTCTATATAGTCGACGAAGCCCATATGCTTACCCGAGAGGCGTGGAACGCCCTCCTTAAGATCCTGGAGGAACCGCCCCCACGGGTTGTCTTCGTCTTCGCGACCACCGAGCCACAGAAGATCGGCGCCACCGCTGCTCCGGTACTGTCCCGTCTTCAACGTTTCGACTTCCGGCGGATCGGCCCCGGCGCGATCCGCGAGCGGCTGAAGGAGGTCCTTGCCACGGAGAACATCAAGGCGGAGGAAGATGCCCTCACGCTGATCGCCCAGCACGCGGACGGCGGCATGCGCGACGCTCTCTCGATGTTGGACCAGTGCCTGAGCTTCGGCGAAGACACGGTCACCGCCATGCGAGTACGCGAGGTGCTCGGACTTCCCGGCGACGAGCTTTACGCCGAAGTACTCGGCCTCGTAGCAGAACGAAGGCCGGCTGCTGTCTTTCCTCTCGTGGATCGGCTGGTGAATGCGGGAGCCGATCTGGCCGAGTTTCTCGCGGGGGCAGGAGAAGCGCTGCGGGCGCTCCTCATGCTTCAGCTCGGCGCCGAGCCCCAAGGTCTCACCGAGACCATGCGTGGCGCCTTGCTCCGCTATCGCGACGTGCTCGGTCCCGGCGACGTGCTTCGGATGTTGAAGCTGCTCTCCGATAACGAAATCGCGATTCGGCGGAGCGCCAACAGCCGCCTCATGGTTGAAACACTGCTGCTCCGCTGGGCCATGCTCGATCGGATCGTAGACTTGCAGCGGGTGCTGGAGGGTGCGCCTGCCGGTCGTCCACAGCCGGAACGAGAGCGCCGATCTCCGCCACCAGCCGCCCCCGAACCAGTGCCGGCTCCAACGACTGCGAAGCCGCCTGCCGGATCGGTCGGATTCACTGTTGAAGGCCTTCGGGCCGCCTGGCCCGAGGTGGTCGCCGCCGTGCGTGAGCGGCGCCCCTTCCTGGGTGAAGCTGTCGCCACGGCCGAACCGGCCGAGGTCGCCCCACCCTGGGTCACGGTACGAGTACCCGAATCCGGGGCTCTGTTCGTGCAGCCTCTGCAGGAGCACACGGCGCAACTGGAACAAATTCTGGGACAGGTCGTCGGGGCCCTGGTCAGGCTCCGGGTGGTGGCCGGAGAGGGCGGCGGAACCGGGGGGGTAGAGGCTCCTAAGCGCCTGTCGGAGGCGTCAATTCGGGCGGATCGCCTGACGCGGCTTCGAGCCAAGGACCCCGCGCTCGACACTGCAGCGGACGCGTTAGATTTGGAGATAGTGGAGTAACGAGCCTGGCAGCGAAATCGCAGCTTGCGGCCGACTTTTTGCAGACCTACTTTGCGCCCATATGGCAGGACTACCCGAAGGCATGGCTGATCTCCAGCAACTTTTCCAGCTGAGCCAGCAGGTCCAGGGCCGGCTACAGCAACTGCAGTCCGAGCTCGCGGGACGAATCATCGAAACTACTGCCGGCGGCGGGCTCATTCGGGTCACCGCCGACGGACGCGGCACCATCCGGGCGGTCACCATCGACCCCACGGTATTCCAGGAGCATGATGCGGAGCTGTTGGGCGACCTGGTGCTGTCCGCGGTGGCAGAAGCCCAACGGCGCGCGGCCGACCTGCTCCAGGCCGAGATGCGGAAGGTGCAGCCGTTGCCCTTCCCTTCGCTCTGACGGTGGCAGCAATAGATCAGCTGATCGCCGAGTTTGCCAAGCTGCCCGGGATCGGCCGCAAGACAGCCCAGCGCCTCACCTTTCATCTGCTGCAGCAATCCCCCGAGCAAGCTAGCCGCCTGGCGGCTGCGTTGTCCTCGGTGGCCGAGCGGGTGCGGCCCTGTCCGGAATGCGGAAACCCGACTGAAGACCCGATGTGCTCGATCTGCGCCGATCCTCGGAGGGATCCGACGCTGCTGTGTGTCGTCGAGGAGGCATCCGCGGTTTCCGTCGTTGAGCGGGCCACCCAGTTTCAAGGTCGCTACCACGTGCTCGGCGGCCGGCTCTCTCCGCTCGATGGAATCGGGCCCGAAGCGTTGCGACTTGACCAACTGGTAGAACGGGTTCGGCCTGGTGAGGTCCGGGAGGTCATCCTGGCTACCAATCCGTCGATGGAAGGCGAAGTGACTGCGACCTACATCCAGCAACTGCTGGCCGGCCTGGGTGTGCGGGTGACCCGCCTGGCCCGAGGGCTGCCGATGGGTGGAGAGCTGGAATATGTCGATGGCGTTACGCTCGCTCATGCACTGAGCGCTCGCCAGGAGGTGCCCTGATGCGTTCTCGTGCTGCCCTCTTTGCAGGTGGTGCAGCTGCCGGCCTTCTCGCCGGCTGGTTCGTCGCCCAGTATCGCTTCACGTACCATCGCGCGGATCTGTTCAGTGGTCAGCCACTCCGTCGATTGGCCGCCCTCGGGTTTCTCGCCGGACAAAACGATATCGAGACCATCCGCTTACTCCGCGATTATCTCGCCTGGGAAACCCATCCCGTGCTTCGCCGCCGGGCGGACAAAATCATGCGACGGATGGAAGAAGCGTTCTTATGAGACCCCCGCGGTGACGGCCGGGGCGTCCAGCTGGTCCTTCCGCGAGGAGGACGGACAGCGCCTGCAGGCGATCCTCACCCGATTTCTGCGGGACGCCGGCGCCCGCACGGCGCTCATCGTCGACCGGACGGGACAGCTGGTCGCCACGGTGGGTGAGGCTCCGGTGTTCGATCCGACCGCCTTTGCATCGCTCACCGCCGCCGACTTCAGCGCCAACGATCAGCTGGCTCGCATGCTGGGTGAGCCCGAGTTCGGTGTCCTGTTTCACCAGGGTGAGCGGGAATCGATGTACCTCGCCGATATTGCCCGCAGGGTCATCCTGGTCGTGCTGTTCGACAACCGGACGACCCTCGGACTGGTCAAGCTTCGAGTCAAGCCTGCGGTGGGAGAGCTCAATCAGCTGTTTGTCACCATGTTCGAGCGTGACGGAGCCGGTACGACCGGGCCCGGCATGGCCACCGAGTTCGTGGGTGAGGCCGAGGATGAGATCGACAAGCTCTTCGGTGCCTGAGGGAGACGCCGCCGCATGTCGATGATCAACTACGCGTCCCGGGAGATCAACTGCAAGTTGGTCTACTACGGGCCCGGGTTGGGTGGGAAGACGACCAACCTCGAGCACGTATACAACAAGGTGGCGCCGGGCTCCCGGGGAAAGATGATTTCTCTGGCGACTGAGACTGAGCGGACTCTGTTCTTCGATTTTCTGCCCGTCGACCTCGGGTCCGTCCGCGGATTCAAAGTGAAGTTCCATCTGTACACCGTCCCCGGCCAGGTCTACTACAACGCATCCCGCAAGCTGATCCTCAAGGGTGTGGACGGTGTCGTGTTCGTGGCCGACAGCCAGATCGACCGGATGGACGCGAACATCGAGGCCATGCAGAACCTCTACGAGAACATGGCCCAGCACGGGTACGACCTGACCAAGATTCCGTTCGTCATCCAGTACAACAAGCGTGATCTCCCCAACGCCGCGCCGATCGCCGAGCTGCAGGCGGCGCTCAACCCCGGCTGGCCGGTCACTGATCCCGCCAAGCAGCAGGAGACGCCCGATCCCTCTCGGGAGGGGGAGTGGCTCATCACCCAGCAGGACGGGCAGTGGATCGAGCGCGTGCCATGCTTCGAGGCGGTGGCGTTGACGGGGGACGGGGTGTTCGACACGCTGAAGGCGATCAGCAAGACCGTCGTCAAGACGCTCGGCTAGAGAC
>JBKPOS010000109.1:0-18862 GCA_046733215.1 Gemmatimonadota bacterium | reverse complement strand
CGCCGCTCGGCCACCCACTTTCGGTTCTGAGTCGCGCTATTGTAGTCCATCCAATGCTTCCTTCCCCAGCACGGGCTTCCAGGGCCAAACCTCGTACTGCACGAATCCCTTTTGAGTGTACGGATCGCCGTCCCGAATCTGATCGAGTGCTGCTTGAGGTGCATTGTCGGGAACACGGAGCAGCAAGGCGCCTCCGGTCCAGGGATCGAGTGGTCCCGCCGCGATCAGGAGGCCTTTCTCCTGGAGGCTTCGCAAGTAGGCCCGATGCGCATCCAGCGCGGTCTGCACCTCATCCAGTGGGCGACGGTAGCGGATCAGGGCGATCGCGTACATTTCCGGCTCCAGAAGTAGAGTGAACGGCAAGGCGAAGGAGGAAGTGTACATGGGATCGAATACAGGTGCGGCGTACCTGGCCGAAGCATTACGAGTCTTGCGGCAGTACAAGGGGATGGCGGATCGAGCGGTGGCGCAACTCGAGCCCGAGGTAATCTTCCGGGCGCCCGATGACGAGTCCAACAGCATCGCCATCATCATGCAGCATATGGCCGGCAACATGCGATCGCGCTGGACCGATTTCCTCACCACCGACGGGGAGAAGCCCACCCGTAATCGGGATGCGGAGTTCGAACTCGCAGCGGGTACGTCGTTCGCCGTAGTGAAACAGTCCTGGGAGGACGGCTGGACCGTTACGCTGGGCGCGATCGAAGCGCTTACACCGGCCGATCTGGAGCGCGAGGTCAGGATTCGGAATGAGCCGCACACTGTGTTGCAGGCCGTCTCCCGCCAGCTGACCCACTATGCATATCACGTGGGGCAAATCGTGCTTCTGGCCAAGCACTATCGCGGCGCCGCGTGGCAGACGCTGAGCCTGCCAAAGCGGAGGCCCGCGGTCTCGTGAGTCAAGGGCCTGGCCTGAGCACGCCGGCACTTTAGCTTTGGGCGTCATCGCGGAGCGTGCGTGCAACAGGTCAAAGGTGCGGTGCTCAAGTCCCGGCTTGCGTTCATCGAAGAGCATTTCGGGAAGGATGCTGTCCAGAAGGTGCTCGCCAGCCTTGCCGCGGATGATCAGCGTCCTCTGCGGCTCGTGTTCACCTCGAACTGGTATCCTTTCGAGCTGGGAAGGCGCCTCGACGACGCGATCGTGCAGGTGGTCGCGAACGGTCGATCGGACTTCTTCGAGCGGCTGGGCGCGGCGTCAGCCGAGAAGAATCTCGGGTCACTCCACGCCGGCTACCTCACGCCGGGAGATCCGCAGGCCTTTCTCGCCAAAGCGCCTCAGATCTACTCGCTTTACTACGAAACCGGGCGGCGGGAATACACGGCGACCGGACGGACGTCGGGTGTGTTGACCACCTACGATGCCGAAACGTTCAGCGGACCCGACTGCATGACGGTCGTGGGATGGTACCGGAAGGCGCTGGAGATGTGCGGGGCAAGCAACGTAAGCGTGATGGAGGAAGAGTGCCGGGCGAGGGGAGGGGCGGTCTGTCGGTACAAGGTTGAATGGAAATAATTGCGTAAACAGTAAACGGTGTTAAGGCGACAGCCGCTCGATCTCCCAACCATCGCCCTGGCGTACATACCGGACTCTATCGTGGAGCCGGTTCTCCCTTCCCTGCCAGAACTCGATCGTCTCGGGCCGTAGTCGATAGCCGCCCCAGTGCGGCGGCAGTGGCACCTGCTCGCCCGGATAGCGCGCGGCCATGGTTTCAATCCTGTCTTCCAGCAGTGCGCGGCTGGAGAGCACGGAGCTCTGCTCGGAAACCCAGGCGGCAATGCGGCTCCCTCGCGGCCGGGTCTGGAAATACGCCTCGCTCTCTTCCTTCGATACGCGGCTCACGGAGCCGGTGATCCGTAACTGACGCTCCAGTTCTCCCCAATAAAAAACCAGCGCGCCGCGGGGATTCAGCTCGAGCTCGTGCCCTTTCCGGCTTCGATAGTCGGTATAAAAGACGAAGCCCAGTTCGTCGGCACCTTTGAGCAAAACGACGCGAGCGGACGGTACACCGTCCGGTGTCGCTGTGGCGAGCGTCATTGCGTTGGGTTCCAGCAGGCCGGCCCGTCTGGCGTCGTCGAACCACCGACGGAATTGCATCATCGGGTCGGGATCCACCTCCCGCTCGTCGAGACGGGCATGCGCGTATTCCCGTCGGAGATCGGCCAGCGACATGTCAATGCACGAGGTGCAGCTCGGTCTGGCGCCGATAGGCCCAGCGCGGGATTCCATCCGGCCCCATGACCATGTCCTCCTCCTGCGCCATGCGGACCGGCTGGCCATTCCATTCAGCAACCGGCGTAGTCGCCTGGAGCTCGACGGAAAACCACATGTTGGGGATGACGCGATGGTCGCCTCGACCCGGCACGCCTTCCTGGTAGTCCCACAAGCCGATCAGGGGACCAGCCCCATGTCCGTTGAGCCCGATCGGATGCGAGTAGATCGTCCCATCGATGCCCTCATTCGTCATCCGTTTGCGAGCCGAAATGAGAATGGCGTTGCCGGTGCGGGCCGCACGGATCTCTTCCATCACGATGTCCTGCAGGCGATTCGACCGGCGCAACGCCTGGACCAGGCCGGACGGCGGGAGGCTTTCGCCTTGCTGGAGCACATAGGCCAGATGCTGGATATCGGTATTTAGCCGGAGCGCCGTAATTCCAACGTCACAATGGAGCACGTCGCCTCGCTCGATCACGGGATCCTCGCCCAACTGCTCGTCGGTCACGCCCCGACGTTGGACGTCCACCGATGGCTGGAACCAGGTGCCCAAGCCGAAGTCATTCACCCGCTGCCGGAAATACCAGACCAGGTCGCTGGTACGAGTGGTGCCCGGCGTAATCACGCGGTCGGAGAACATCGTGTCGATGACGGCCCAGGTCAGCTGCGCCAGGTCGTGAAAGAAGCGTTGCTCGTCGGGCAGGCGCGCAGCGATCAGGTCTACGGGCAGGCCTTCAGCACGCTTGAAGCGTTTGGTCCACTTGGAACCGAGTGCCTGGCTCATCCCTTCGTATTCCCCGGCGCTCAGACCGTCGGCAAAGGCGAAGGTGCGCGAGATATCGATCCCGATGACCCGCGGGTTGCGAGCTTCGATTACATCTTTGAGCACCTTCCACTGCTGGTCACCCCACAGCTCCGCCTGCCGCCCACCCACCGACGCGGTCACCTGCTTCGTGGAGCGGACCGCATCATACAGGCCGCCCTGCGAGCTGCCGCCCAGTGCGATCCGCTCCACACCGCGAGAAGGCCCCCGATCGAAGAAGACGTAGATCGTGCGCCGGCGCGCGGCGAACGTGGTCGGGGAAACCAGCGCGCTGAACACGGGGTCTTCGTTGTACTCGCGCATCGGCACCACCCACATGTCAATGCCGTACTGGCGCATCAGGCCCGGTAGAATGCTGTCCAGCCGCTCCTTGAGCCAGGCTTGCTGTCGCCCTGCCTGCTCGAGAAGCGTGCCGAACGGACGGTTGGGATCCGACGTGCCCTGGGCCGATGCACTCGCGGCTCCGAGCGTGAAGAAGAGCGCCAGCGCGACCGGCGCGCAGGTTCGCGAGCGATTCGACATTGTGGTTGGCATGGGAGACAAGGATAGCGTGACGGTCGATCGACCGACAGCGCCGGTCAGCGCTCGGCGCCGCCTACGCCGCGTTGTTCCTCCGCTGCTGTGCCGAACACGAGGCCACTGTCATTCCGCGCGTTGACGACGGCCTGCTCCAACGCGCGAATCTCCTCCTCGGTCCGGCCGGCAGCCCGCAACCTGCGGTGCATCTGAATCTTTTTCGCCGCCATCTTGAGCGTTCCAAGTGCGAGCGTAGCGCATCGCTCCCGAAAGCCCACGATTTCCTTCCCCAGCATCTCGACCATACGGTCGTAGGAGAATTCGCCGATCTCATCCAACGTGGGGTGGGTCTTGTTGATCCGGTCGGCCAGGATCGAGGCGGCGGCCTGGCTGATGGTACAGCCTTCGCCCTCGAAGCGGAGAGCGGTCACCCGCCCGTCGTCGTCGGCCTTCAAGTGAATAGTGACCAGATCACCGCAGCCGGGGTTCCCACCGGGAATGCTTGCGTCCGCCGCCTCCAGCGTGCCCTTGTGCCGCGGGCGCTTGAAGTGATCGACGAGGACATCGATTTGGGTCTGGCGGTCGGGGGTCATGGAAGAAAGCTAATAGCTATCAGCTATCAGCTATCAGCTATCAGCTATCAGCTGCACCAGGTAGAAACCCGATTCGCTTGCGTAACGTCAGGGGGTTCGCTCCGCTCTGGGCCCACCCACCACAGCTGATAGCTGCTAGCTCATAGCTTCTACGGCTTCTCGATCGGCAATCGCACCGCATTGCCCCACTCGGTCCACGATCCATCATAGTTGCGGACCTTGTTGAATCCGAGCAAGTACGTAAGTGCGAACCAGGTGTGCGAGGACCGCTCGCCGATCCGGCAGTAGACCACGGTATCGCCATCGCGCTTGAGCCCGTTCTCCTGTTCGTACAGCGTACGAAGCTCGCTGACGGGACGGAAGGTGTGAGTCTCAGGGGTGATGGCCCTGCCCCACGGGATGCTGCGGGCGCCGGGAATGTGCCCGCCGCGGAGCGCACCCTCGCTGGGATATTCCGGCATGTGGAGGCGCTCGCCCCGATACTCTTCCGGGCTCCTCACGTCCACCAGCGGGCCCCGCTTCCGCACATGATCCAACACTTCGTCCCGGAATGCGCGAATGGGGGTGTCATTCCGATCACCGAGCGCGATATTGCCTTCGGGATACGCGGGGACCTCGGTTGTGAGCGGCCGGCCCTCGTCGGCCCAGCGGAGGCGTCCCCCGTCCATCACCTTGAGATTGGTCAACCCGAACAAGCGCAGCACCCAGAAGCTGTAGGTGGCCCACCAGTTGTTCTTGTCGCCGTAAAAGACGATGGTCGTATCCTGGTTGATCCCGCGCGAGCGCAAGACCTTCTGCAGTTGATCGCGGCCCACGTAGTCACGCACCAGTGAATCGTTGAGATCGGCGACCCAGTCGATCTTGACCGCACCCGGGATGTGGCCTGTCTCGTAGAGCAGCACGTCTTCGTTCGACTCGATCAGTCGGACCTTCGGATCCTTCAGATGCTCCGCCACCCAATCGGTGGACACCAGCACCTCCGGATGAGCGTATCCCCGCTCCTCGATTGGGGTGACCACCGGAACTGATTGCTCCTGCGGCATGCAATCCTCCCTTGTCTGCTTGCGGCTGCGCGTCCTGCCCGGCACCGAACGTCCAAATTGCGAGTCTTTCAGTCGGAATGTCAAGCGACTCAGGGAGGCCCGAACTCCTCGACCACTACGGTGTGTCCCGGCCCGCTATTCACGTGTTCGAGCCCGTATACGAGAATACGGCGACGCGGGTCGATAAACAGACCTCCTCCCGCGCCGAAGTTGCAGCGATGACAGTGAAGGTGTCTGCTGCCGGCGGACTCGAAGCCGACTCTACCCGGCCCTGGGCTTACCAGGCGATACCAGCGAACGTAGTCCTTCCCCAAAGAAGGCGGCGGAACGGCCGAGTTATGGGTACCGACCAGATAAATGGCGCCGTCGCACTGCGTCACCAGGCTCAAACTCTGAAATCCGCGCACTACTCCCGACGTTTCGCTGGTCAGGCGCACGAAGTGGGACGAGGAGTCCCGCAATGACATGCCGCTGGATACGTAGAAATCCAGCACCTTGGAGCTGTGCACGCCGATCACCATCAGATAGCGCCCGTCGCGCAGTCGACTAATCCCGACATTGCTCGCCTGGTGGGGATCCGACGGAGCAAGGGCGTCTGAATGATCGAACATGCCGAGTCGCCTGGGTCTTTCGGGACTGGTGATGTCGTAGAAGACGACTCGTGAGCCGCTGTGCCCGTCCAGCGGAAGCGCGAGAATGTTGCCGATGATTTGAAGACCGCCGGCGTGCGTCAATCCCGCTTCACCCGGCAGCTCCGCGACGACCCGATCTTCGTCCGGCGGCGCCCCTTCTTCCGGGAGGTTGGAGCCGAAGCGGTCCCCTGCAGCATTGCGGGATGACATCCGCACAACGACCGCTGCGGCAGTGGCGCCGCTGCGCGACACGAAAAGGTATTGCGCGTTAGGGCCGGCGGCTCGCTGAATGCCCTGCCAATGACGCCCCCATCGGCTCAGATGGGGATCGCTGTTGAGATGAAATCCCAAGGTCGCGCCGTTGGCCTCCAGCTCCGACAAGGCGGTGTTGAGGTCGGGGATGCATGGCTTGATCTCACCGTCGCCCCACACACCGGTCGTGTCACCAACCAGATCAGGCGCGGGGACCACCTCACCAGGCCTGGCCGGCGGCCGTGCGCACCCGATCGTAAGTGCGACGAGAAGAGTTAACCACTGTGACCTGTTCGCCGCGCCCGGGCCAGTCCAAATTACGGCGCGCTTTTTCCGCCTCACGTCAAGGAGCCTGCATGCATTTCGCCCTTCGTTCGGCCGGAGTCGCCTTCATTGCGCTCAGCGTCCTTGCCTCGGCATCCGCCGACCCGCCGCTGTTTGGGTTTACCGCGCATTCCGCCCGGGCACAAAGGGAATGGGAGACCAGGTTCCGCAGTCTGCCGCTTCCGGACAGCCTGCGTTCCTACATGCGCCAACTGTCTGCGCGGCCTCACCATGTCGGCTCCCCGTACGACAGCACGAACGCGGAGTGGATTCGCGCACGACTGGCGTCGTGGGGCTGGGATGCGAAAATCGAGCAGTTCGACGCTCTCATTCCAACGCCCAAGAAGCGACTGGTCGAGCTGGTCGCGCCGACCCGATTCAAGGCCAAGCTGGAAGAGCCTGTTGTGCCGGGAGACCCGACCAGCAGCCAGCGGTCAGAGCAACTCCCAAGCTACAACGCGTATTCAGCTGACGGTGACGTGACCGGGCCGCTGGTATATGTCAACTACGGTGTACCGGCAGACTACGAGCGACTGGACCGGCTCGGCGTCTCAGTCAGGGGCGCCATCGTCATTGCGCGATACGGCGCCTCCTGGCGCGGGATCAAGCCCAAGATTGCGGCAGAACACGGCGCCATCGGCTGTCTGATCTACTCCGATCCTAAAGATGATGGGTACTGGGTCAGTGATGTATTTCCCCAGGGCCCCAGCCGCCCCAAGGATGGGGTGCAACGAGGCAGCGTGGTCGACATGCAGGTCTACCCGGGCGACCCGCTTACACCCGGCGTCGCCTCACTCCCGGGAGCAAAGCGGCTTGCGGTTGCCGACGCTCCCACGCTCATGAAAATCCCCGTGCTTCCCATCTCTTACGCGGACGCGCAGCCGTTGCTCGCGGCGCTCCGCGGTCCGGTCGCCCCGGCCGAGTGGCGCGGAGCGCTGCCGCTCACGTATCACGTGGGGAGCGGCCCAGCGCGGGTGCACCTCGTGATGAAGTCTGACTGGGAGACTCGACCCGTGCGCGATGTCGTCGCCCGTCTGCCGGGCGCAACCGCCCCCGACGAATGGGTGGTCCGGGGCAACCACATGGACGCCTGGGTCAATGGAGCGATCGATCCGATATCGGGCCAGATCTCTCTACTCGAGGAGGCTCGGGCCTTGGGTGATCTGGTCAAGCAGGGCTGGAAGCCACGCCGCACGATCATTTACGCCGCGTGGGACGGCGAAGAGCCGGGGCTGATCGGCTCGACCGAATGGGTCGAAGCGCACGCCGATGACCTCGACCGTCATGCAGTCGCCTACCTCAACACCGACAATACCATCCGCGGATTCCTCGGCCTCGGCGGGTCGCACACGCTCGAGGCGTTCATCAACGCCGTCGCGCGCGACATCATCGATCCCGAAACCGGGATGTCGGTATGGAAGCGAGCGCAACTGAAGCAGATCGGAAAGGGCACCAACGACGAGCGCAATGAGGCGAGGACTCGGAGTGACCTTCGTATTGATCCGCTGGGATCCGGTTCCGACTTTACGCCGTTCCTGCAGCACGCCGGCATTGCGTCTCTGCATTTGTCGTTCGGGGACGAAGCGTCCTCCAGCGCAGGGGTATACCACTCGGCCTACGACGACTTTACCTGGGCCACCCGCTTTGGGGACACGTCATTCGTGTACGGGCGAGCGCTATCGCAGACAGTGGGGACGGCGGTCATGCGGCTCGCGAGCGCAGAAGTAGTTCCTTACGAGTTCGCCGGCCTTTCGGACAACGTCGCCAAATACGTAGGTGAGCTCAAGAAGCTGCTGGCCGACCGGCAGGACCAGGCCAAGGAACGGAACCGCGAGCTGAGCGAGAGTGTCTTCGTCGCTCTGGCATCTCCGCAAAACCCGGAAAAGCCACCCGCGGCGGCCGAGGTGCCTCCTTTTCTCAACTTCGCCCCCCTCGACAACGGCCTGGCGGCACTGGATCAGAGCGCGCGACGCTATGACGGACTGCTGGCCCGGTGGAGCGCCCGGGGCGAGCAGACGTCGGCCCGAGACCAGTCACTAGCGGGCGTAAACGCCAAGCTGATGCGTACCGAGCGCGCGCTTACGCTGCCCGATGGTTTGCCCGGTCGTCCCTGGTTCCGGCACCAGATGTACGCGCCCGGGTTCTACACGGGATATGGTGTGAAGACGCTGCCGGGCGTTCGGGAGGCGATCGAACAGAGCCGTTGGCCGGAAGCGGATCAGCAGATCGTCCGCCTCGGTGCGGTACTTTCCTCCGAGGCCAAAGCGATCGATGAAGCATCGGCCGCACTCGAGCCACTGGTGGGGGGACAATGAGCGGCCGGTCGAAACGTCGCGCCGTTTATCTGGGCTTTGCGTTGTCCGTCCTCGCGTCGGCGCTGTACGCGCATGACCTGTTCATCAAGATGAACACCTATTTCCTCGCGCCGGGAGCAGCGGTGAAGGTGCCGGTTCTGAACGGCACCTTCAGCAGCAGCGAGAACGCCATCGCCCGCGCGCGAATCGCGGATCTGTCCCTGGTCACTCCAGCGGGGCGCAGTCATCTCGATACCACGATCGTATCGGCTCGGCACGACACGACGTTTCTCGACGTCCGTCTTGCCGGTGCTGGCACCTATGTGCTCGGAATGTCGACCTTGCCGAGCGAAATCGCGCTCGCCGGCAGACAGTTTACCGAGTACCTAGAGGAAGAGGCGATCACGGGAATCGTCGAGCAGCGGGCCAAAGCCGGCATCTCGGCCGACTCCGCCCGGGAGCGGTACTCGAAGCATGTGAAGGCGATTTTTCAAGTCGGCGCCGAGCGCACCAATGACTTCGCGACAGCGCTCGGGTATCCTGCCGAGCTCGTGCCTCTGGACAATCCGTATGCGCTCAAGCCGGGTGACACCCTGCGGATTCGGGCCCTGGTCGATGGACGCCCGGTTGCCGGTCAGCCCGTTCTTGCCGGCGGCCGCACCGGCACCGGCGCTCGAATCGCCGCCCGTCAGATCACGACCAATCAGGAGGGGGTCGCCGCCTTGCCGCTCACCCCTCGAGGACGCTGGTACGTCAAGTTCATCCGCATGGTTCCGAAAGGAGACAACCACAATTACGAATCCAAGTGGGCCACCATGACGTTCGAGGTGCGCTAACCACCCAAACAGCCGACCTCCCTCTCACCCGAACGGCCGATATCAGGGAACCCACGACCGTTTCATCGTTGTGGAGTCGATTTCTCCGAGGTCTTCATGAGCAGCAGTTCGGGAGCGGCAGCCGGCGTCCTCGCCGCTCTTTCTGACGATCTGGCCACCGCAGTTGAGCGGGCCAGCCGGTCGGTCGTCGCGATTCACGCGCGCCGTCGCATTCCATCCAGCGGCCTCGTGTGGCAACCCGGCGTTGTCGTCGCTGCCAGCCACACAATCAGCCGAGAGGAAGACATCACTTTGACATTGCCGGATGGCGGATCCGCGCCGGCAAGTCTCGTCGGTCGGGACGAGTCGACCGATCTCGCGGTTCTGCGCGCCGAGGCTGAGGGACTTCAACCCATCGAACCGGCGCCGGCCAACGCCCTCCGCCCCGGGAGCATCGTACTCGCCGTCGGGCGGCCCGGGGCCGGCGTCACGGCGAGTCTTGGACTGGTTAGCGCGGTCGGTGGGGAATGGCGAACCTGGCAGGGCGGCCGAATCGATCGCTTCGTTCGACTCGACCTTGCGATCTATGACGGGTTCTCCGGTGGGGCACTGGTCGAGGCCGGTGGCCGGGTGCTCGGCCTCAACACGTCGGGCCTCGCTCGAGGCATGCCGCTCACCATACCCGCAGCAACGGTCGATCAGGTTTCCGAGCGAATCCTGAAAGGGGGCCGGCTGACCCGTGGGTACCTCGGTCTTGCTTCACAGCCGGTGCGACTGCCCGACAGCCTGAGGCAGGCACTCCACCTGGGAGGGGATTTTGGCCTCGTGGTCGTAAACGTCGAGCCGAACGGTCCGGCAGATCACGCAGGTGTGCTGCTGGGCGACATCCTGGTTGCGCTCGACGGCAATCCCGTGACTGACCCACGCGATGTCCTGGCAGCGCTCACACCCGACAAGGTTGGACAGTCGATTCGTGTTCGGCTGCTGCGCGGCGGGCAGCCGACGGATCTCTCGGTCACGGTCGGACAGCGACCCACGAGCAGGAGGCGGTGATGCCTGCCGCAGATGCCTTCGCGTCTCATGCCGGTGTGGGTCAGGCACTTGCCGAGGTGGCGGATTCGCTGCGACGAGTAACAGTGCAGATCCGGAACGGCTCGCACTCGCACGGCTCCGGAGTGATCTGGTCGGCTGGCGGCACCATCGTCACCAACGCACACGTGGTCTCGGCCCCCGAGCCTGTGGTCGAGCTCGAAGACGGACGCACTTTCGACAGCCGGGTCGTGCGTCGCGATCCTACCCGCGACCTCGCAGCGCTGCAAATCGATGTGGCCGGCCTGCCAGTTGCGACTCCTGCGCCGGAAGCATCGCTCAGGGCTGGTGCGCTGGTGCTCGCCCTGGGTCACCCCTTCGGCGTTCGCAGCGCGTTGTCCCTCGGCGTGCTGTACGACGGCATGGGCGTCGGCCGTGTGGGTGCCCGGCGCTGGATTCGAGCCGACGTGCGGTTGGCTCCGGGGAATTCGGGCGGCCCGCTGGCGGACGCGCGTGGCGGGATTATCGGCCTCAACACGATGATCGTGGGAGGCCTGGCATATGCCATCCCGAGCGCGGCCGTCGCACGCTTTGCCCTCGACCACGAGCGACCGACACTCGGTGTGATCGTGCGACCCGTGCGGCTTCGCCGCCAAGCCGGCGCGTTTGGCTTCCTTGTCCTCGAGGTCGGACGCGGGAGCGGTGCTGACCGTGCCGGCATCTCCATGGGCGATGTGCTCACGGGCATGGGAGGCGACCGGTTCAATCATCCGGGCAGCCTGGCTGATGCGCTGGACCTGGCTCGCCCAGGCGACCTGCTGAAGGTCGAGATTATACGCGGCTTCGAGCTGATCACCCGCGAGATCGTTCTGGGGACGCCGCCAGCGAAACCGCGAGCGGCGTGAGTGTGAGACGAATTCTGGTGGTGGCCAGCTCGCCGGTGATACGGGCCGGGCTGGAGACGCTGCTCGCCCGGGCCGGCGACTACACCGTGCTCGGCTCCGCCCGTCTCCCCGGCCTGCCCGCCGCTGAAAACGCGACGGTGCCTGATGTGATCGTCCTGGCCCTGGACGCGGACGGCAATGCAGGCCCGATCGCGCAGCTCGCTGCGTACCAAGGCCCAGCGGCGCCACCGCTGGTCGTGATCGGAGACGAGCCGGTGGTTGAATGGGGCGCTCGCGCACTCCGGCTCGGTGCCCGGGCCGTGCTGTCTCACGCGGCCGGCCCGGCTGAAATCGTCGCTGCTGTCGAGGCCGCAGCCGTCGGGCTCATCGCTTTGCCACCGGAGCTGATCGGAAACGCAACCCGTGCCCAGCGGGCCCTGGAGGCGGTACCTCAGACGCTTACTGCGCGGGAGGTTGAAATTCTGGGGCTATTGGCGGCCGGGTTGGCGAACAAGACGATCGGAGCACGCCTCGGTATCTCGGAGCATACCGTGAAGAGTCACGTCGCCGCATTGTTCGCAAAGCTGGGGGTTTCTACTCGAGCGGAAGCGGTCGCCGTCGCTGTGCGGCAGGGGGCCTTGATGTTGTAACTGCGTGAAGGGTGAACGGTGAGCAGGTCTCCGTTCTCCGGTTGTTCCCGTTCACTGTTTACTGTTCACCGTTCACGCCTTTCTCTTCAATTGGGCTCCGCCGTTGCTCCCACTCACCGATCATGCGGCTGAAGGCGTCGACCAAGTCAGGATCGAATTCAGTACGCACCCGCTCCGCCAGATATCCGAGTGCTCGCTCCGAGGCCCAGGCTTCGCGGTAAGGCCGATGAGTGCACAGGGCGTCGTAGACGTCGCAGACGTGCACCACCTTGCTGGCGTAATGGGCGTCTCTGGGATATCGCAGAGTCGGATACCCGCCTCCGTTCAGCATGATGTGGTGCTCATAGGCCACGAATGCAGCGAGGTCGAGTTGCATGTCCTGCTCGAGGATGATCCGGGCGCCATCGACAGGGTGGCTTTGCATGACCGCGCGCTCTTCGTCCGTCAGCTTCCCCGGCTTTACCAAGATGTCCCGGGGTATTCGCACCTTGCCAAGGTCATGCAGCAGGCCGGCAACGCCGAACGACCGAATCTCGCGGGCGCCCAGGCCTAGATACTCGGCAACGGCCATGGCGAGCACGGCTACGTTGGTCGAGTGCGTCGTGGTGTATTGATCGAACGTCTTCAGCTGAAGCAGCGGCAGGCGAATCCGACTCTGGCTGTGCATCGCGAGGGTGAGCGACCGGACGACAGCCTCAGCCTCGATCAGCGGAAGGCGACCGAGGCTTTCCACCTCGCCGTGGATCCAGCGGATGGCCTCCACTTCCGCGTCCAGGTCCGGAAACGCCAGCGGATCGCGGACAGCGCCGACGGTGACGGACTTCTCAGGACTGCCGCCGCCTCGCACTTCGACAGCGCCGTAGCGGATGCGGCGAGCGATCAGCTGGCGCGCCTCGGACGTATCGGGTGCTTCCCCTGCTAATAGCCGCTGAATCTCGTCCAGCCAATCCGCATACTCTTCGCGGCTCACACCCTCGAGAAATTCCAGGCGCTGCATCCCGGCTGCCGCGAGCCGCTTGCCCCACTCCCATCCCGTTAACTCGCGAATGATCTGCCGGCGGTAAATCACTTCGCCGTCAAGAAATGAGAACTGCGGTTGGGCATCCTGCCGAGCGAGCTCCTCAAGCTGCTCGAAGGACGATTCGACCGCTCGCTCCCGCGCTCTGTGCCCGGCGGGATAGAGACTCATGGCGGCCAATGCCTGTCCCAGCGAGGTGAGATACCGATAGGGGTCGCTCATGAAGTGACCCCCGCAGCGCTACGGATCTCGGGGTCTGAACTGCGCGCGGCGACCCGCAGCACGGCGGCGGCCTTGGAATCGTCCGCCCATTGAGCGGCGAGGCCGTTCACCGCGACAACCAGCTCGGAGGACTTGGGGGCAAGTCGGCGCCACGGTATCCACCCGCGCCGAGAAAGAACACGTCTGATCAGGCAATCGCGGGCCGCCGGCGTCCGCAGGCTCGCCAGCACCTTCACGACTTGTAAACGCACGTCGGCAGCCTGGCCTCGCGACTCAGTCAGCTCGATCAATCGCGGAGCAGCTTCCACCGGGCAGCCATCGAGCGCCGCGGCGAGCGCCGTACGCAGAATCAGCTCGTCGCGATCGGCCAGGCCGGTTCGGATTGCCTGATCCCGCAGCTCCGGAACTCGCAATGCCAGCTTGAGCGCCTCGCGCCGGACCCGGGCGTCAGCGTCCGCCAAGTACGCAGACGGCGAGAATCCCTCCGGCCAGTGATCGAGCCCGCCCAGCAACACCAGCATGTTCCGGAGTACGTACCAGTGCGGTGATTCAAGACGAGCCATGATCAGCGGGCCGACCCCCGGACCCAGCTGCGCCAGCCACGTGAGGAGGCGCCGACGGGTGTTCCGGGAGTCCGCTCCGCCCAACGCATCCAGCAACGGCTCTGCCGCCTCGATCCCCAGTCGGCGCAGCAGGCGCTCGACCAGCGCCGTATCGGGCTCTTCCTGCTCGAGTGCGCGACGCAGCTCGTCGCGGGTAGGAAGGCGCGACCAGACGGCCTCTGCGGCTGCCTCGCCGGCCGGCGCCTGAGCGAGCAAGTTGAGCAATGCCGAAGTCTCTTTGCGCTCAACCAGGCTGTCGACTGCTGTGGCCAGCGATTCACTCGCCACGTTGAGCTCGATTGACAGCTGCACCACACGCAGTGGTTCCATCAAGTCGCCCGCTTTCGTCCCCGCGGAAGCTGTTGCCCGACCGCCGGGCCGCGCGAAACCTTCCAGCATCGCTCGGTAGGCATCCGGATTGGGATCTTTGAGCGCCCAGTCTGACAGGAGCTCGCGTACCATGTCCTGTAAAGCGTCATCGGGCTTCGCCGCTCCGGATTCGACTTCTGCGTGCGACGCGAGCTTGGCCAGAATCCGCAGCAGCGAGTGCGAGATTGTCTGCTCGCTCGCTTCCGACGAGGCCCGGACGAGATCGATGACCGCCGTTAGCGGCATGGTCCGGGACATCGCCTGCGCAAGCTGCTCGCGATCACCCCGGTCTGGGCCGAAAGCCAGCAACTGTCGCAGGGTCTCGGGCTTGAGGCTCCTCACGAGGTCCACCAGCTGCCTGCCCACCGCTTTCGCCTCGGCCGCTTCACTCGACTGCGCTTGGCGGGCCATGCCAAGCAGCTGCCGCGTCAATGCGCCTGCAAATTCGGGATCGCGCACCCGAGCATCGATGGCCTGCGCGACCGTACCTGCGTCGGCAACCTCATCGTCCCTGTCGCCGATGAGTCCCAGCGCCGAGCTCGCCAGATCGTTCCAAAGTTGGTTGGAATCGGCAGAAGCGCGCGATCCGCCTCGGTCCACATCCCCGACCAGCCGCAGCTGATCGAATGCCATAGGGTGAAGGCGCACATGCGGCCATGGCGTGGCTTCGGCAGGTTCGCCATCCGCCGGCGACCCCTCGGCACCGAGGGCGCGCAGCAGGTCGACGAATTCGGCGGGTTCGACCCCTACCGAGAAGGTGATTCCGCCCAGTTGGCGCCGGTACAGCCGCTGCGCCAACTCGCGCAGCACGAGGTGCGAAGGATCGGTGCTCTCGCCCTCGATCAGCAGCTGAGTTCGAGTCACGCCAACTGAGAGCGATGAGCGCTGGGCGAGAAGTTGGGTCAGGCTCCGGTGGGCGACGTCTACTGCACCCGTCACCATAGGATGGCCTGGCGGATAGGCAGCACTCTTGTGAAGTGCGGTCGAGAGCTGTACGAGAAACGCCGAGAGGTCGCGATCCACGCGGATTCAACCCCGGGCTTCAGGCATCGTTGTCGCAACGGGATCGATTGTATCCTGTCGGCACGCCCCAGTGCGGGTCAAGCGCCACCGCGTCAATCGACGAACCGACGACCCTGGCCCGCATCCTGCCGCCTTGCCTAATTTCCTCGCTGGATGCCCAGCCTGCCGGTATTAGTAGCCATACTTCTGCTTGCCACCTCCGTTCGGGCTCAATCCCGCCCGGCGGAATCCCGGCCGCCGAACCCCCTCGGCCGCATTCCGATTCTGGAATACCACCTGATCGCGGAGCAGGACAGCCGCTGGGGCCGGTCCCGTGACGGCTTCCGCCGCGATCTCGAGCTGCTCTATCAACGAGGCTACCGCCCGGTCACGGTTTCCGAGCTTATCGATCGCCACTTCGATTTGCCGGGGGGCACGAGTCCGGTCGTTGTTACCTTCGACGACGCGTCGCCGGGGCAGTTCCGGTACCTCGAGCGCGATGGACGGCTCGAGATCGATCCCGAGAGCGGCGTCGGCATCTGGCTCGACTTCACCGCGCGACACTCGGATTGGAGACCCAGGGCGACGTTCTGTCTCTTGCCCGCAGCCAGCGCCGGACATGCCTTCTTCGGCGAGAAGAACATCGAGGGACAGAAGACGGCGTGGCGCTTTCCCAAGCTGCGGTTCCTGCAGGAGAAGGGGTTCGAGCTATGCGCTCATACCTTGTGGCACGCGAATCTTTCCACTCTCTCCGATGCCGGTGTGCAGGAACAGATCGCGCGCAGTCTGATCGCTATTGACTCTGCAGTCCCCGGGCTTCGGGTTCGGACCTTCGCCCTTCCCCTGGGCATCTGGCCCCGGAACAAGGCCCTGGCCCATGAAGGGACCTGGCGGGATCCCAAGACCGGACGGGTCGTCACCTATCGGTTCGACGCCGTCCTCGAGGTATCGGGCGGTGCTGCCCGGAGCCCGGCGGCGCCGGAGTTCGACCCGCTGCGGTTGCCCCGTATCCAGGTCATTGGCGATAATCTCGCCCGCGAGCTCGACCGACTGGAAAAGGATCGTTACGTCGCCGCCGGCAGCGGACCCACTCACTAGCCGACGGCTCGTCTCTCTCGACGTCTTCCGCGGCCTGACCGTCGCGGCGATGCTGCTCGTGAACGATCCGGGCAGCTGGAGTCACATCTACCGTCCGCTGCGCCATGCGGCGTGGCACGGCTGGACGCCAACCGACCTGATCTTTCCCTTCTTCCTGTTCATCGTCGGAGTCACCACGCATCTGTCGCTCAGCGCGCGCCGAGCGCGCGGAGCCGACGAGCGGCAACTGGCCGCACAGGTGCTGCGCCGCGGCGCCATCATTATCGGGCTCGGGCTGCTGCTCTCGGCCTTCCCATTTTTCCCGCTGGAGCGGATTGCCGAGATTCGGATTCCTGGGGTGCTTCAGCGGATCGGTCTGGTGTATCTGGCGACGGGACTGCTGGCACTCCGTACCACGGCCCGCAGCGAGGTCGCCCTCGCCGCGATCATCCTCGTGGGGTACAACCTGCTGCTCGTGGCCGTCCCCGTTCCCGGTGTCGGGCATCCCGCACTGGCTCCGCCGGACTCGACGCTTGCTGCGTGGGTCGATCGGCGCGTGCTCGATGGGCATCTGTGGGCCGTGACCAGGACCTGGGATCCGGAGGGCCTGTTACCCACGATCCCGGCGATCGCGACTTGTATTCTCGGGGTGCTTGCCGGTCGCTGGATTACCCGGCCCCGGCCGCATGAGCGTCGGATAGGCGGGTTGGTTGCGGCGGGAGGAGCGGGGATCGCCGCCGGCTGGGTCTGGAACACGGTGCTTCCCATCAACAAGAACCTGTGGACCAGCTCGTACGTGGTCTTCACTGCCGGCATGGCCTGCGTGTGCCTAGCGCTGTGCATGTGGCTGGTCGACGGGCGAGGAGCGCGCTGGTGGACCCGGCCGTTTGTGGTATTCGGGATCAACCCAATCGTCGCGTTCGTCGGAGCGGAAGCGTTGGCGCGGCTGCTCTATACGGTCATCCAGGTGAGCTACGACGGCGAAACAGTCCCGCTGCAGGTCGCCATCTATCGATCGGTCTTTGCCTCCTGGCCCTCGCCGGAGGCCGGCTCCCTTGGATTCGCGTTGCTGATCGTGCTGTTCTGGTACGGAGTGTTGGAAGTGCTGTACCGGCGAGGCGTGGTCATCAGGATTTGAGGGCGACGCGCCGCCGGCCGGTACGGTTGGCGGCATGCCAGCGCTCGAGCGCAGTCCCAAGGGTGCTTACCACGTAGCGATGGGCTTCGGCCATGAGGTCCAGGCGCTGGCGAATCACCGGGTTGCCGCGGCGCAGCTCTCGGCGCGCCTCTCCGATCAGGCGGCTGAACCGTCGCATCCGCTCGAGACGGAGCTCCAGGGTTGGAACCGGCAATCCGGGCGCCACTCGGTAATACACCCGCCGATCCCCCGCCTGGCCGGTGCGTTCCAGCGCTCCCCGCCGCTCGAGCATGCGGGTCTCGGTGCTGATGCTCGCCTTGCTGACGCCGAGATCCGCCGCAAGCTGGTCGAGCGAGAGAGCCTTTTCGCTCAGGAGTAATCGGCCGAAGATCCGGCCAGCCGTGCGGGAAAAGCCCTCAGCCTCGAAGAACACACCTACCTGCTCGACGAACTCCGCCCCATCTGTCATGCTAGAATGCAGGAAGGCCTCCACTGTATGGACGGGTAAGCTTACGTTCATTCAGTACGTTCAGGCAATACTGAATCTTGAAAGTGGGTGTTTCCGTAAAGCTCCCGCCTTCGCGTCAAGGAGATCGCGCCCTGCCGATGCCCCGTCTGATTGGCTGTCGTGTCGCCGGCGTTTCTGCCGTCGTCCTGCTCTTGGCCAGCTGCGCTCCGCCGTTGCCCGGGCCCGGCGGGGGTGCTCCGGCGGCGGCTCCAGCGCCCCACGTCAAGTGGACGCCACCCCGGGAAGCAACCCCGGAGCAAGCCCAGCCGGCGCCCGCCATCCCGCCCGATGTCGCCGAGCGCATCCAGCGACTTACGATGGGCGACGTGGTGGATCTTGCGCTTCGGGGCAATCCGGCAACCGCGCAGGCATGGGCCAATGCACGAGCCGCCGCAGCTGCTTACGGAGCGTCCAAGTCGGCCTACTATCCCACTTTGGACGCCGACTATTCGGCCACTCGGATCAAGACTGCGGCGACCAGCGGACGTGTGGCCGTATCGCAAACTGTATACGGCCCCAGTGCTACCCTGTCGTGGCTGCTCTGGGACTTCGGGGGTCGGAGCGGCTCGATCGAGTCCGCTCGCCAGGCCCTGCTTTCGGCAGACTGGACTCACAACGCGACCATCGCCGATGTCGTGCTGCAGGCGCAGGTCGCGTTCTTCAACTACATCGCGACCGGGGCGCTCCTCACCGCGCAACGAGCGTCCGTCAAGGATGCCGAGGCAAACCTGGAAGCCGCCGAGGCACGGCGACAAGTCGGTGCGGCGACGATCGCGGACGTGTTGCAGGCGCGGACCGCCCTGTCCCAGGCACGGCTCTCGCTCGATACGCTGGAAGGCAGTCGGCTGACCGCTCGCGG
>JBKPOS010000108.1:0-22425 GCA_046733215.1 Gemmatimonadota bacterium | reverse complement strand
TCGGCTGATCCCCCGCCGCGTATCGCTCGGGATGCAGGATCTGCTCGCTCGACTGCGGCATGAGTCGCCCGAAGGGCAGTGTATCGGACCAGCGATAGCCTTGCCAGGCGCTCATGAATTGAGCGCCGAAGAGATAGGGCGCGATGAACCGCTCCCGCAGGAGTAAGGGAATGCGACGGGTCCGAGGAGTCGCGATGGTTCGACGTCGCACCGTCTCCACCAGCGCGTTCCACACGCCGGTGTACCCGACCACATTGCGCCCGCCGGCGAGAAGACGAACCGTTGCGAACATCGCCTGTCCCTCGATGACCGCCTTCGCGGCAAAGGCCTGATCGCTGGGCCGCGACGGGTCGACCAGCGAATCCAGATTGACGTACTGCGCCTGGAGCGCATGCACCATCTCGTGCGTGAGCACCTCCCGAACCTGGCTCGGACCGAATCCGGTGCGACAGTAAAGCGTGTCCGTCTCGGGATCGTAGAACCCAGAGACGGCGGGCGCGTTGAAGTCGAGCACGGCATTCCGGAATGCGATCGTATCGGGAAGCAGCCCGAGCAGGTGATACGCCGCTGCAATTGCCTCGAGCCGACCTGGCGGGAGGCGCCGCTCGAGCTGTCGTCGCAGATAGGCCTTGATCTGTTCCGGCGTTTGCAGAGCGGAGCGAGGAGGGTGGCGGTACTTGAGGCGGGTTGCTCCTTCGACGTAGATCCGAAGACTATCAACCCACCAGGCTAGCTGGGCCGCAGTCTGACCCTGTGCGGGAGTGGAGACCAGCGCAACAAAGCCGAGCGCCGGTACGCCGACAATCGAAAGCCCCCGCGGCAGTTTCATCGGGAGGGAGCAAGCTCGGCCTGCGGAAGATCCCCCCACCCTGCCCAGCCAGTGGGCGCCGTGACGAAACGCGTTGCCGGCTTGCCGCCGACCTCGACTCGAGCCAGATCGAGTCGATAGCCGCGCCGCTCGCGCGCGCGGAGACGGCTGCCCGTCCCCCGCATGAATCGATCGGCGCTCACAGCATCGTCCCAGACGATATACCAGATCAAGGCTGGGCCCTGGGCCGTCTGGTAGACCCCATATAAATCCCCGCCCCAGCCAATCGGCGGTATCTCCTTGGGGACATCCACGTCACCCCGCAGCTGGGAATCGAGGATGCGGATCTCGAGCTCTCCCAATCCATCTTCATACAGGCGCGTGGGCCCGCTGGAAAAGCGTAGCGTGACGGGCTGGTCTTTCTTGAGGTACCGCTCGGGCGTGAGAATCTGCTCGGTGGAGCGTGGCATCCTGGCGCCGGTCGGCAATGAGTCCTTGAGCGGCGTCGTGCCCCACCATTGCATGAACTGCGCACCATCGAGATAGGGGAAAAGCAACGTTTCCTTTATGAGCAGCGGCGCATGAGCGAAGACCGGCATCGCCTCCTGCTGGGCCTCAACCTGCTCCTCGTACGCTTCCCAGAACTCGGGTTGAGCGGTCAGATCGACATCGGGCGAGAGCACCCGAATCGAGACCAGCGTGGCCTGACCTTCCAGCACGGCCTGGGCGGCCGATAGTCGATCGTTGCTCTTGATGTCATGGAGAATCGAATCCAACGGCAGATACTGACCCTGGAGCGCATGTACCATTTCGTGCGCCAGTACCAGCCGAAGCTGCAGCCGATCCGCCCCGGTCACCCCGAAGAGCGTAGTCGAGTCGGGGTCGTAATAGCCAGCCACCTGCTCACTGTAGAGGTCCACTAACAGCGGCTCGAGAGCCAGGGTATCAGGCAGGAGTGTGAGTAAGCGATAGGCAGTCTCTATGCCGTGCATCCGCGCGGGGGGAAGCTCCTGGTGAAGCTTATTGATCAGATATGCCCGCACTTGTTCCCGGCTTCGCTGCGCCGATCGGGGTGTGTGCTTGAATTTGAATCCCGCCGCTCGCTCGACCGCCGGCTTGAGGCTGTCCACCAGTCTCGCCATGTCGTCTTCGCGCTGAGCTCGTGCCGGCTCGCCGCGACACGCGATCGAGATCACGAGTGCGCCAAACGTCAAACGTCGAAGACGCATCAGGCGATCCCCATGGTGCCCAGGTACCAGGCGTAGAGCGACGGGCCTACGAGGTACGTCGCCGCGGCGCCGAGCGCCAGAAAAATCCCGAACGGCACCAGCGACTTGCGGCCGGCAAGCGCGAGCGGCACAAAGATGAGGCTTCCCACCAGCGCGCCGAGAAAGATGGTGAGCAGCACGCCCTTCCAGCCGAGGAACGCACCCACCATAGCCATCATCTTGATGTCTCCGCCTCCCATCGCTTCCTGCTTGAGCATCCACGTGCCCGCCACTCCCACGACCCAGAGCAAACCGAAGCCGAGTGCGGCCCCGAGTAGCGCGGCCCCCAAGGACGGGAGTCCGCCAATCAGTGCGAAGAGCAGTCCAAGGGCAAGCCCGCCCCAGGTGAACTCGTCCGGAATGATGTATGCCCGGGCATCGGTCAACGCGATCCCGAGCAGGATAGTGCCGAAAACTGCTCCGCGGCGCGCCTCCAGCGACCAGCCATAACGCCAGGCCATGTATGCCCAGAGCAGCGCTGTCGCCAGCTCGATCAGCGGATACTGGATCGAGATCGGCTGGCCGCAGCGGCGGCAGCGGCCGCGCAGAAAGAGCCAGGACAACATTGGAATGTTGTCGAACCAGGCCAGCCCGGCCCCGCATTTGGGACAGCGCGAGGGTGGCCGCACCACCGATTCCTTCGGCTCCGCACCCCACCGGAGAATGCAGACGTTGAGAAAGCTGCCGAACACGGCACCCACAATGCCGGCGAGCGCTATGAAGAAGGAAGGTGGAATGGCCTGGTCAGCGAACACGGGTCAGCTCGTAGAGCAGAATGCCGGCGGCCACGGCAACGTTGAGCGACTCAGTGCCGGCCGCGAGGGGAATCCCTACCCGGCGAACGGCCTGCGATGCGAGTCCCGAGCTCACCCCTGCGCCTTCATTGCCCACGACGAGACACACGGGCGGCCGGTTCGCCCGATCTGGCCCGCCGTGCAGTGGAGGAGCAGCTGCATCGGCCAACCAGAGCGCGATGCCGTTCTCGTTAATCCAGCGCATCATCTCAGCTTCAGTGGCAGGGATTGCAGGAACCCGGAACAATGCGCCCATGCTACCCCGAACCACCTTGGGGTTGGTCAGCTCCGCGGTCCCCTTGAGTGCGATCACGCCGGTACCGCCGAGCGCGAGAGTGGTACGAAGCATGGTACCCACGTTGCCGGGGTCCTGGACAGCATCGAGCGCAAGAATGACGGTGCCAGGCGCAACCGGCAGCTCGGCCCAGGACCACCGCCGCGGCTCGATGACCGCCACGACTCCCTGGGGTTGCTCGGTGTCCGCCAGCTCTGCCAGCTCGGGGTCACTTACCGGGACCAGGGTGACTCCGGCGCGCTCGAGCGCTGCTTTGAGCGCCTTCCCGCGGGCTGTACCTTCGAGAGCGGGCGCCACTGCGGCGCCACGAAAGGCGATCCCGGTGCTGACGGCTTCTTCAACCAGGCGCACACCCTCCGCGAGTGCCAGACCTCGGCGCTCACGACCCCGGCGGAGCCGGAGATCCCTGATTAGGGTCTGCAAGGAACCTCCCATGCGTCGCGTTGCCCTCCGCTTGGTCCTTCCATGAAGATCGCACTCACCATCGCCGGATCCGACTCCGGCGGCGGAGCCGGTATTCAAGCCGACCTGAAAACGTTTCAGCAGTTCGGCGTCTTCGGCACCTCGGTGATCGTTGCGATTACCGCACAAAACACGCGCGGAGTGCGCGCTGTGGAGCCGGTCTCCCCCGCGCTGGTGCGAGCCCAGCTCGATGCATTGGCGGAAGATCTGTCGCCCGCGGCGCTCAAGACCGGCATGCTGGCCGATGCGGCGCTGGTTCAGCTCATCGCGGACACGATTCGGGCAAACCAATGGAGACCGGTGATAGTAGACCCCGTGATGGTTGCGACCTCGGGCGACCGGCTACTCGCGCCGGGCGGCGAGGGCGCGATACGTGAGGCCTTGCTCCCCCTTGCAACGCTGGTTACCCCCAATCTCGACGAGGCTTCCCTCTTGACGGGGCGTTCAGTGCACGACGTTCCGACCATGGAACGCGCCGGGAGGGATCTGCTCAGCCTGGGTGCTCAAGCGGCGCTGGTCAAAGGCGGACACCTCGCGGGGGACGCGTTGACGGACGTGCTGGTGACCCGGACCGGGGTTCGTCACTTCTCTCCCCCACGACTGGCGACCCGATCCACGCATGGTACCGGTTGCACGTTGTCGGCCGCTATCACGGCCGGCCTTGCGCTCGGGCGCCCGCTCGAAGCAGCGGTCGCCGACGGGCTCGATTTCGTGCATCGGGCAATTGCAGCAGCCCCGGGCCTTGGATCGGGCCGCGGCCCGCTCGATCACACCGTGCCGGCGCCCCGATCGTCCTCGTAGGGCTCCATGTGGATCAGGGCGCCGCTCACTTCAGGAACCGCCTGCCGAATCGCGGACTTGACCATCCCGCTCAGGACGTGCGCCGCATGCAATGGCATTGCGGGGTCGGCCTGCACGTGCAAGTCGACGTAGTATCCCATACCGGCCTTACGCACCTTCAGCTTCTCGATGGCCGACACGCCCGGCACGGCGCTGGCGGCGGCCGCAACTCTCGACACCATCTCTTCGCCAGGGGCCCGGTCCATGAGATCCTGCGTCGCCGGCCGGAGCACGCGGAGGGCGTTGTAGACGATGATTCCGGAAGCGAGCAGCGCGGCCCAGTCGTCGGCTGATTCCCATCCGGGCCCTCCGATGAGGGCGATGCTGATCCCGATGAAGGCTGCCGCCGACGTAATTGCATCGCTTCGATGGTGCCAGGCGTCGGCTTTGAGCGCTGTGCTTCCAACGTCGGCTCCGACCTGGAGCACCCGCCTGAAGAGGACCTCCTTGATCAGCACGACCGCTACCAGGACGACGAGCGTGAATGGCCGAGGTGTCAAATGCGGGGTGAGGATCTGACGCACCGACTCGGCTGCGATCATCAGCGCCGCGAGCATGAGAAGCAGCCCGACGGCCAAGGCCGAAAGTGGCTCCGCTTTCCCGTACCCGAAGGGATAGTCGTCGTCGGCCGAGCGGGAGGAAATCCGAAGCCCGCTCCAGACCACCAGCGAGGAGCAGACATCTGCGGTTGATTCGATTCCGTCCGCGATCAACGCCTGGGAGTGGCCGACGATTCCTGCGATCACCTTCACCACGGCAAGCGCGGTGTTGATCAGAAGCGCCACCTTCGTGGCGCGAATTCCCCTCCGGACCCGCGGTTCCGTCACGGTGGCCATTTCCGGGAGGCTTCAAAGCCGGGCAATGATTCCTTCCAACAGCGCGCCCAGCGGACTCTGGACTCGCTCACCAGTTTCCATCACCTCGCCGTGCGACAGCTGGGTCGGGCTGATGCCGGATGCGAGGTTGGCGATCGTCGAGATCCCGATGCAGCGGAGGCCCCGCGCACGCGCTGCGATTACTTCCGTCACCGTCGACATTCCCACCGCGTCGGCGCCCAATCGCTCCAGCATCCTGATCTCCGCGGGCGTCTCGAAGCTCGGCCCCAGCAGGCCCACGTAGACCCCCTCATCGAGCCTAATCTTCCGCTCTCGGGCAACCTCCTGCGCGGTATTCCGCAGCTCGCAATCGTAGGGGTCCGACATGTCCGGGAATCGCTCCTCGCCCGGGAGCACGGCACCGATGAGGGGGTTGCGAAAGGTGAGATTGATGTGATCGGCAATCAGCATCAGCGTGCCTCGGGCAAACGAGCGCCGGATTCCACCCGCGGCATTGGTGAGTATCAGGACCCGAATTCCCAACTCGGCGAACACCCGCACCGGAAAGGCGCAGGTGGCGGCATCGTGCCCTTCATATAGATGAACGCGGCCAACCTGCGCCAGAACCGAGCGGCGTCCGATCTTGCCGGCGACCAACTCGCTCCCGTGTCCGGCCACGGTCGGGACCGAAAACCCGGGGATGTCCCGATATCTGATTCGGACCGGTGTCGAGATTCGGTCGGCGAATCCTCCAAGCCCCGAGCCCAGCACGATCGCAGTCTCTGGAGCGAGACCCTCGAGCCGTGGCCGTAGCATCTCTGCCGCCTTCGTAGCCAGCCGGCCCGCTTCGCTCACAGCAGAATGCCGGCGATCGCCGCCGAAAGGAAATTGGCCAGCGTGCCGGCCAGCATGGCGCGAAAGCCGAGCCGTGCCAGATCCGTCTTCCGCTCGGGCGCCAGCGCGCCGATCCCGCCGATCTGAATGCCGACGGAGCCGATATTGGCAAAGCCGGCGAGGGCAAACGAGGCGATGGTGAATGACCGGGGGTCGAGCGTAGGCTTGAGGGGCCCGAGCTGCGAAAATGCGACGAACTCGTTCAACACCGCCCGGGTCCCGAGCAGGCCACCGATGGCTGCACAATCCTTCCAGGGTACCCCCAGCGCCCAGGCGACGGGACTTCCGACCCACCCGAGTACGGTTTGGATGTCGGGCGGAAACCAGCCTGCCACGCCGTGCACCGCCCCGAAAATGCCATTCGCAAGTGCGATCAGTGCAATGAACGCGACCAGCATGGCGATGACATTCAGCATGAGATAGAGCCCGTCAAGTGTTCCCCGCGCCGCGGCACCGACCACATTGGGATCGCTTCGTGGGATGTCCAGCTTGACGTTGCCCCACGTTTCCGGCCGATCGACTTCGGGCTCGAACAGCTTGGCCATCATGATCGTGCCCGGAGCCGTCATGATTACCGCGGTGAGGAGGTGCCGGGCTTCGACTCCGAAGGCAATGTACGCCGCCATGAGCGCCCCGGAGATGTGCGCCATGCCCGCGGTCATCACCGTCATGAGCTCCGATCGAGTCAGCCTGGGGAGAAACGGGCGGATCGTGAGCGGTGCTTCGGCTTGGCCCATGAAGATGGACGCGGCAACTTCGAGACTCTCGGCGCCGCTCGCCCCCATCAGCCGGTTCATCACCAGGGCAAACCCGCGCACCACGACCTGCATGATTCCAAGGTGATACAGAATCGCGAACAGCGCCGATATGAAAATGATCGCAGGCAGCACCTGGAACGCGAGGATGATGCCCAGGCTGGAGTGCTGCTTGCCCAGCTCACCGAACACGAACTGGGTTCCTGCGTACGCATAGCCCAGCAAGGTGGTGACGAGCTTGCCCAATTCGCGGAACAGGTGCTGACCGAAGGGGACGCGAAGGACGAACAGGGCGAACGCGACCTGCAAGCCGAGGCCCCAGGCGATCACGCTCCACCGAATGGCGCGCCGGTCGCGCGAGAACGCGACGCCAAGCAACACAATGAGGGTGATGCCGATCAGCCCGGTAAAACGGGCGATCACGGGATGTTCGCGAGCTCGGCCCGCGTCCGCTCGAGGAGGGTCCGACGCTCCGGCCAGGGCAGGAATGCGGCCGCGATGCCATCGAGGATCATGCGATCGATCTCCTCGCGTGTGAATGCCAGGGCTCGGTGGGCGAGCCAGGTCTCCTCGGTGATGTTGGTACCACTCATCAGCCAGTTGTCGGACGACAGACTCACCGCCAGGCCGGAATCGACGTAGTGACGAACCGGATGCCGTTCCGCCGAGGGGACGGCATGCGTCTGGATGTTGCTGGTGATGTTGATCTCGACCAGGATGCGTCGGTCGCGCACGTACTCTTCGAGAGCCGGGTCTTCGTAGAGGCGGGTTCCATGTCCCAGGCGGTTTGCTCGACAACGGTAGACCGCCTCCGCCACCGACTCCGCCCCTGCAGCTTCTCCCGCGTGCACCGTAATACCGAGCCCGCCCTCCGCGGCGATCTCGAAGGCCCGGGCGTGGCCTCCCGCCGGTCGTCCGGCTTCTCCGCCTGCGATGTCGAACCCCACCACGCCACGGTCACGCCACTCGACGGCATGCTTCGCGATGTCCTCGGATAGCTCCGGAGAAAGTTGGCGCAGCGAGCAGTGGATCACCCGCGCAACGACGCCGAACTCCGCCTCACCTCGCTTCAACCCTCGAAGCTCGGCCTCGGTCACCGCCTCGAGCGAAAGGCCGCCGCGTTGGCTCAACGTGGGGCAGTACCGGACTTCCAGATACCGGATGTTCTGCCGGGCGGCGTCGGCCACCATTTCGTAGGCAACTCGTTCGATCGCCGGCGCGGTCTGGAGCAACTCGATGGTGATCTCGAACCGGCGAAGGTAATCCTCCAAGTTGCGCGCGTCAGCGACGACCATGGCTCGATAGAGTCGATCCTGGTCGTCCGCCGGCAGCCGGACCCCCTGTTGGGCCGCAAGCTCGAGCATAGTTGCAGGCCGGAGCGAGCCGTCGAGATGAACATGCAGCTCGACTTTGGGCAGACGAGAGATCAGCTCCCGGGTGAGCACCTTTCCGGCCTCGCCGCTGGGGCGGTGCCCTGCAGGTCGCACCACGCGCAGGATCGCGCCGGCTGCGAGCGTTGACTCGGCCGGCAATCGGATGCCGCGGCCATCGGTGACATATGCCTCACCTTGTTTCACCGCAGCGCCGAGGTCCGCATCGAGCAATTCCACTGCCGTGCCCGCCGCCGCACCGGCGGGCACGTCGATCGCGCGCTCATTGACGAAAACGCGGATGACGTCGGTCATCGCCCCGTCTCGCGGAAACGGATGTCCTCCGGGGGCGAGACCGGCTGGGGAAGGCGACGAAGATACGAGGCCAATGCCTCTACGTCACTGATGGTCGACGGGGCTGAAGGACGACCGCTCAGCATGGCATAAGCCGGCCCTTGAGGGATCGGCTCCGCCACCGCGAGACGGTAGCTCCCTTTATCCTTGAGCTCGCGTCCGTCCTCGAAGAGAACTTTACGTACGCGTCGACCCACATCTGCACGGGGATCGTATTCCACGACGATGCCGGAAACGTGAGCCGTCGGAACGCCGCCCGCGAGCACCTGCTCCAAAGCCTGGCGCAGAATCGCGCCGGTCACCGTTAGAGTAGCCAGCCGCCGAGGCGGCTCGTGCAGGGCCAGCAACTGCTGCCACGTTACCGGCCCGGCCGGCAGATCGCCCCCGATGGCCGTCGTTCGCACCAGGCTCACGTCGGTTCGCAGGGCGTTCCGCTGCGCATCAGCGATCAGATCGCCCAGCGGTGACTCACCTTCGTCGCTTCGCCCGAGCGGGAGTTTCATTCGCGCCACCACACGATGGGCGAGCGAATCAGCTTCGGCCTCCGCCCGCGCCACTGCGCCGGCTGCGGCAGAGTCGGCGTTGCCTCGGGTGGGATCGACCGGCTCGATTCGCACGCGCAGCTCGCGGCTTCCCACCGGGGTGCGGACCAGGTCAACGACGGCGACCTCGGAGGCGGCCGGGCGAGCCGCTATCACCGGAATGCGCCCGACCCGCGTGCTCACCGAGGCGTCAGCGCCGGTCACGATGGCATCCACTTTGGTGTCCTGCAGCTCACGCGCGAGCTCGATCACCTCTCCATGACAGTCCGATCCGCTGCAACTGGCGCCTCCGTCCGCCAGCAGAATGACCAGATCCGGCCGCTGTGCCTGAGCCCCGGTCAGTGCGTCCTTCAGCGCCGGCGCTCCCTTTCCGATAGCGAGACCGCGCACTTCAGCTGCTTGGAGCAGTGGAGCGGACGACGGGCTCAGGTATCCGATCAGTGCAACCCGAAGAGAGCCGGCAGGCACAATGCGAAACGGCAGAGCCCAGTCTGGCCGCTTGCCCGTCGCCGAGTCGGTGAGGTTGGCGGCAAGCCAGGGAAAGCGCGACTGCGCTATGCGCAACCGCAACGTGTCCAGCGACCAGCTGAAGTCTCGCGCCCCAAGCCCGACGGCCGTCAGCTCCATTCGGTTCGCGAGATCGATGGCCGATCGACCGGCAACCAGATCTGCCACCGGATCGCCCTGGATCAGATTCCCCGGCGCAACCCGCAGTGTAGGGCAACCGCAGTCGGCCTCGGAATGGTCGACCATCGCTTTTAGCGATGCGGCCCGTTGCGTCACGGCGCCTCGCAGCTCACCCATGGCAGCGACCCGGAGCAGAACGGTATCGCGCGCGGGTGTGATCGTCGCCATCCGTGACGCACCGCCGAAAAGGCGCCGGACCTGGTCCGCCATCTCCACCGGGACGATCCGCCAATTGCCTGCGGCGTAGTCCGCCGGGTCGAGGTGGCCTCGGGCACGTACCTCGGCGATCAGTAGATCACGGATGTTTTCATCGTGGTCGTAGACCACTGGAGCAGTCCGCAGCATCGTGAAGCCGCCGCCGCCCGATTGCCGATAGTTGTTGACGGCGAGGGTGAAGCTGTCGGTGGCCGCAACCGGACGCCCTTTGAACGTCAGGTTCCGGATCCGACTGCCGGGTGGAAGGCGGAGGTCGATGTCGTAGCCCACGCCCGAGATCATGTCGTAATTGAAGCCGGCTACCGACGAATCCGTGGCGGCTCGTCCCTGGGAATCGATGGTGTAATAGCGGGCACTTTGCTCCAGGTAGGCTTTGAGCTGCTCACCCGAAATCCGCACAGCGCGGAGCGTATTCTCGTAGGGATATACCGAGAAGACATCGCGGATTCGGACGTCGCCATCGGGAAATCCACCTCGAAGATCGAACGCCGTCGCTGCGGAAAGCTGGGCTCCCGTCTTTGCCTTCTGTAAGGTCTGAATGAATTCGATGATCGAAGTCGGCTCCGCTCGCCCGAGCGCCAGGGGCATAGCGCCACGCGAATCGCCCAATGACTGGTTGGCCCAGTCGCGGACCGCAGTCCGAAGGGGTGCGTAGCGGGCGGACAGCCGAGGTGAAGGAGCTACCTGCGCCAGATTGATGGACTCGGCACGGACCCGCGCGATCCGCCAACCGGATTTCCCGCGTACCACATCGAGATGCACCACCGCGAGCGTTTGAGCGTACGGCTTGGGTTGGACGAAATGGACACCGCTCAGGACCGAGTCGATCATCTCCCGATGTGAATGTCCGACCACGACCAGGTCGGGTCTGGTCTCGAGCTGTGCCAACGTGGCCGAAGCATTCTCAGCGCCCACGCCGGTCGTGTCGTACGAGCTCGGCTCGTTCATGCCGCTGTGCATGACGGCAACGACGACGTCTGACTCTCGGCGTACGCTGGGAAGGATTCGCGCTGCGCTCTGGCGAATCGGCGCCACCCGCGTCCGGCCGCGGAGCGCCTTCTGATCCCAGACCATGACCCCGGGAGTGGTGAATCCGGTAATGCCTATTCGGATCCCCGCGCGGACGATCACGACGTACGGAGCAAACTCGAGCGTATCACCAGGAAGGCCGCGGATGTTGCCGCTGATGTAGCGGAAGGTCGCCGACGCCACGGCGCGCTGCAGCACCGACACACCGTAATCGAAATCGTGATTCCCCGGGGTCGCGACATCGTAACCGATCGCGTTCATCGCGTCGATCGCGGGGTTGGGATCCCTGGGAGCTACACGGCCGTAGTAGGCAGCGAAGAGATCCCCCTGGATCAGGTCGCCGGCATCCACCACGATGAGACGTCCCGGGTATCGGGTCTTGAGGGAGTCGATCACTGTAGCGACGCGGGTGAGCCCTCCGGGAAAGGGCCGGTCAGCCGCGTAATCCCACTCGGTCGTGTGACCGTGGACGTCGGTGGTGGCAACGAGAACGAGGTGGGTTGTGTCGGCGCGCGCCGCGAAGACTGCCGCAGAGAGCAGCAGGGCGTGGAGCATGGGGGAAGATAATAGAAAGAGCTATCAGCTATCGGCTATCAGAGAATATGGCGAACCACCGACAGCTAATGGTTGGTAGCTGATAGCTGATAGCTTCCTCCCCTTGCGTTCATTCGCTCTCGCGCATATATGTCCCGGCGCATATGCATGCATCGATCTCGGCCGCCGATCTGCTGCTCACGGTCGCGGAGCCCACCCGGCTTCGCATCCTCAACTGCCTCGCAGCGGCACCCCTGTTCGTTTCCGACCTTCAGGTCGTGCTGGATCTGCCTCAACCCACCGTGTCACGGCATCTGCAGGTGCTGCGTCGGGCGGAGCTGGTCGCCGATACCCCTGTCGCGCAGTTCGTCCTGTATCGGCTGCGGCGCGGCTCCGATCCGCCCGGCAGGCTGCTGGGCGCGATTCTCGACGCCCTGGCCCAGGATGAGCGACTCCGGAGTGAGCGAAACCGGGCAGGCGAGCGAAGCCGCTCCCATACCCGCATTCGAGTGCAAACCGAAGCGCCGGCTTCCGCCGATCGATCGAGGACTCGATGACTACGGCCGCGACACTGACGCACCGCATCCTTGTTGTCGACGACGAGCCGGACATCACCGCGCTTGTCGCCTACCATCTCGCCAAGGCAGGTCACCGGGTCTCGACCGCCGCGAATGGGCCCGACGCACTCAAAGCCGCCCGGGAAGAGCGGCCTGACGTCGTCATCCTCGATCTCATGTTGCCCGGCATCTCCGGCTACGACGTCTTGGCGGAGCTGCGACGGCGGGACGAGACCCGCGAGGTCGGCGTCATTCTGCTCACATCTCGGCGGGAAGAAACTGACCGCATTCGCGGCCTCTCGCTGGGCGCGGATGACTATCTCACCAAGCCGTTCTCGCCCCAGGAGCTGTCGCTGCGGGTTACTGCCCTGCTCCGCCGGCTGGGATCGCCGGCCGTCTCGGGAGGGTCTACGCTTTCGGCAGGCCCGGTGTCGGTGGACCGCTCGGCGCACCGGGTCACCATGGACGGGCGAGAGCTCACGTTGACCGCCACCGAGTACAAGCTGCTGCTGACGCTCATCGAGCGCCGTGGGCGGGTGCAGACTCGGCCTCAGCTCCTCGAGACCGTCTGGGAGGCCCAGCCGGACATTCAGACGCGCACCGTGGATATGCACGTGCAGCGACTGCGGAGCAAACTCGGCGAGGCGGGCAAGCTGATCGAAACGGTGCGCGGGTTTGGATATCGGTTTCGTGCAACCGAGAGGGGGAGCCGAACGCGGTGACCTTCGCGCGGCGACTGGTCCTGGGGACCGTTATCGTCCTGCTGTTCACCATCCTCGTCCTGATCTGGAGCGCGGAGCGCTCCCTCCGGCGCAATCTCGAATCCGACGTCGCCAACACGCTGCTTCGGGAAGCCCGCCTGGTTCGGGCGGCGCTACCGCCTGATTCGGCGGAATGGCCGGCCGCAATTCGGCGGCTGGCTTTGGAAAACGGCATCCGGATCGTCCTGCTCGATCGCGAAGGACACATCCGGGCCGATAGCGGCGAGCTTCCGGCCACGCCCTCCAGCGGCGACCCTCTGGCGGATGTCGAGCTGCCCGCTGCTCTGGTTACCGGCGGCCCCACTCCGGTGGTGCGTCGAGAGGTCGCTGGAACGCCGCGCTTGTACGTCGCCCTGCCCGGCGGGCCCGGCGTCATCGCCCTGGCCACCAGCCTGTCACAGGTGAATGAGACCGTGCGGCGGGCACAGGGTGCCGTCGCGGGAGGAGCGTTGGTCGCCCTCGCGATCGGGAGTCTGCTCGCATTCGTCGCAGGACGGTCGATTACCCGACCGTTGGGAGCGCTCGTCGGTGCCTCCCGCGCAATCGCGGCGGGGGTGCTCCCCCGATTTCCCCGTTCGGGCGTGCCTGATATCGACGTGTTGGTGCAGGCGCTACGGCAGATGCATCGACAGCTTGCCGACCGGTTCGAGGAGCTTCGCCGGGAACGAGCCGAAACCGCCGCACTGGTCCAGTCGATGACCGAGGGCGTCATCGCCGCCGACGGAAGGGGCCGCATTACCACGGCCAATCCCGCCGCCCGTCGACTGCTCGGCTACGAGGCCGAGCAGAACCTTCCCGATCTGCCCGAGCTCTTCCGTATCAAAGCCGCTCGGGAGGTGGTGGACGCGGTTCTCGCCGGAACGCCCGTCCAGAACCGCGAGCTCGAGCTCGACGACAGCGTGCTCATCGTGAATGCACGACCACTGCCTGCGGGGGGCGCCGTGCTGGTGCTGCACGACGTGACGGAGCTACGCCGCCTGGAGGCGGTCCGACGGGATTTTGTGGCGAACGTCTCGCACGAATTGAAGACCCCGCTGACGTCGATCTCGGGCTACGCGGAAACCATTCTCACAGACCGGCCGGCCCCAGAGCTGGAGCATCGCTTCCTGGCCACCATCGTGAGCAACACGCGGCGGATGCAGCGGCTGGTTGACGATCTGCTCGACCTCTCGCGGATCGAATCCGGTCGCTGGCAGCCGAACCCCGAAACGGTGGACGTGGTCGCCTCCGCCCGTGACGCGTGGGCTGGGCTGGGGGAGAGAGCTGCGGCGGGCGGCGTCGAATTCACGGTCGAGGTCCCGCCCGACGCCACGGTGGTCGACGCCGATCCGGACGCGGTACGGCAGGTGTTGACCAATCTGTTCGACAATTCGCTTCGGTATACGCCCCGTGCCGGCCGGATCACGCTCCGGAGCAAGGCGGACGGCACCGGCGTTCTGCTCAGCGTAAGCGATACCGGCCCTGGAATACCGAGCGAGCACCTGCCCCGAATCTTCGAACGTTTCTACCGGGCAGACTCCGCTCGCTCCCGGGAGGAGGGCGGCACCGGACTCGGGCTCGCGATCGTCAAGCACTTGGTCGAGGCTCATGGGGGCCGAGTCTGGGCCGAAAGCGAGCGAGGCCGGGGAACGACCGTGTATTCCTGGTTTCCCGGGCCTGGAAATCACCACGAGCCTGCCTGACCGGCGTCGATTCCTCAAACAACCGACTCAGAAGGCCTCGTTACCCCGGCGTTACGACCTGGTTATGGGTGTGTGACCGGGGGCGGGCCTCTTAATGCCGGTCGCCCGTCCCTCGGCGTCGCAATCTGCGGCGCTACCACCCACACTTGGAAGGATTCATGCGATTGGTATGTCGGATGGCCATCATCGGCGCGCTGCTATGCCCGCTCACCGCGACTATCGCGCGGGGTCAGGCGCCGACGATCACCGTAGGCACGCTTGTCTACGGGGAGTATCGCTATCAGCTCAAGAGGGACTCGGTCACGGACAGTCATCTCAACAACTTTGATTTGACTCGAGCCTACATCAACATCGTAGGCAAGTTCCCATCCGGCATAACCGCGCGCGTGACCCCGGACATCTTCCGGGCGACCGACGGAACCCTGACGTTCCGGCTGAAGTACGCGTATGCCGCCCTCACCCCCCCCAACAGTCCGCTGACACCGAAATTCGGCGTGATCCACACGCCGTGGCTGGACTGGGAGGAGGCGCTCTGGGACTATCGCATGCAGGGAACGATGGCTTTCGAGCGTTTCCGCAACCCCGCTGGAAAGAACTATCTGTCGTCGTCGGATCTCGGATTCGGAGTTGATGGAAAATTCAAGTATGACTTCATCAACTTCCAGATCGGGGTCTACGACGGCGAGTTCTACAGCGCGCCTGAGGGCGACGAGTACAAGGATCTCGAGGGACGGCTGTCGGTTCGGGTGCTCGAGAGTGACGATCACAGTCGGGTTGGCGGGCTTCGCGTTACCGGCTATTTCGGGGTCGGGACGCCGACCGGCGGCGGCACTCGGGATCGGTACATCGGAATGGTTTCGTGGAAATCCAAGCGCTTCACCCTGGCAGGCGAAGTCGGGCGGGCCCGGGATCAGCTGGACCAGAAACCGCCAGTCACAGGAAACCCCGCGATTGTCCCTCAAACCGACGCCAACATCTTCAGTGCGTTCGGCGTCTACAATATCGGCGATTCCCACGTTGCCCTGATGGCGCGCTGGGATGCACAAGACCCCAACACCGACGTAGACAACGACAAGCAGTATCGGATCATCGGCGGCGTGTCCTATCAGGTCACCCCCGAAGTCCGCCTGCTGGCCGACGTCGACAATCTGTGGTTGGAATCAGGCGTGTACACCAATGCAGTGAACTCCACTCGCAGCTCCGCCCTGTTCCAGATGCAGATCGCTTTCTAGCGCGAAGAGCATTTGCCCATTCTCAATGAAGGAGCGGTACGATGACAGGCAAGCTTTCGGCTCTGGTCCTGGCCCTCGGAGGCACTGCCCTCCTCGGCGTGGGGCCGCTGGTGGCGCAGACCTCGCTGACGGGGGCGGGGGCAACGTTCCCCAATCCGATCTACTCGAAGTGGTTCAGCGAGTACAACAAGAAGACCGGGGTTCAGATCAATTATCAGTCGATCGGCTCGGGCGGCGGAATCAAGCAATACACCGAGGGCACCGTGGACTTCGGCGCATCGGACGGACCGATGAGCGAAGAGCAGATGCAGGCCGTCGGTGGTCATGTGCTGCACATCCCGACTGTGCTGGGTGCGGTTGTGATCACCTGGAACCTTCCCGCGCTAGGCGCGACCGCGCTGAAATTCGACGGGCCGACGATCGCGGACATTTTCCTGGGCAAGGTGACCAAGTGGAATGACAAGCGCCTGGCTGCGCTCAACCCGGGCGTAAAGCTTCCCGACCAGGACATCATCGTGGTGCATCGCTCCGACGGCTCAGGCACGTCGTACATCTTCACGGACTATTTGAGCAAGCTTTCCGATGAGTGGAAGAACAAGGTCGGCAAAGCCACGTCGGTGAACTGGCCGGTAGGTCTGGGTGGCAAAGGCAATGAAGGCGTGACCCAGCAGGTGAAACAGACCGAGGGCTCCCTGGGCTACGTCGAGCTCATTTACGCTGAGGCGAACAAGCTGCCCTACGCCGAGGTGAAGAACGTGTCCGGGCAATTCGTGAAGCCTTCCCTGGAGTCGGTGACCCAGGCCGCTGGGAGCGCCAAGTTCGACAAAAACACCGATTTCCGGGTGTCCATTACAAATGCCCCCGGCCAGGGCGCCTATCCAATCTCGTCGTTTACCTGGCTGCTGGTCCGGCCCGACATGAAGGACGCCGCCAAGGCTAAGGCCATGAAGGGCTTCCTGGACTGGATGGTCACGCCGGAAGCTCAGTCCATGGCGACCCAGCTGATATACGCTCCGCTGCCCAAGGAAGTGGTCGAGTTGGTGAAGGAGCGGCTCAAGACACTCAAGGCAGCCGGCAAGACGCTCGCCGGCGCCTGAGGCGACCGGCTCCGCTACTCTTTAGGTCATTGCGTCGAGTTGATCCTGGCCTGGAGGCGTCGTATGTGTAGCGGGCGTTTGTTTCAGTGGGGCTTCCCAAGTGCGCTGGTCATCCTCGCCGCCTGCGGCGGGGGCGACCAGCGCTCTCAGGCTGCAAGCGGGCAGCCTACCAAGGCTCCTCCTTCCGGCGCCGGGCTCACCGGCGCCGGAGCCACGTTCCCCAATCCGATCTACAGCAAATGGTTCGCGGCGTACGCGCAACGGACCGGGATCAAGATCAACTACCAGTCCATCGGCTCGGGTGGAGGAATCCGCCAGTTCATCGAAGGAACAGTGGACTTCGGCGCCACCGATGGACCCATGACTGACGAACAGGTGAAACAGGTCCAGGGGAAGGTGCTGCACATACCGACTGTGGTGGGGGCTGTGGTCCTTACCTGGAACCTGCCCGGCCTGGGAAGCAAGCGCCTGCGCCTGGACGGACCGACCATCGCCGACATCTTCCTCGGGAAAGTGACCAAGTGGAACGATCGGCGCCTTGTCGCGATGAATCCGGGCGTGGCGCTCCCGAACACCGACATCATCGTGGTACACCGCGCCGATGGATCCGGGACGTCCTACATCTTCACCGATTATCTCAGCAAGGTCTCGCCCGAGTGGAAGGGAAAGGTGGGGATCGCTACCTCGGTGAATTGGCCTGTCGGGCTGGGCGGCAAGGGAAACGAGGGTGTCACACAACAAGTGAAACAGACTGAAGGAGCGCTCGGATACGTCGAGCTGATCTACGCATCTGCCAACCAGCTCCCATACGCCGAGGTCAAAAACGCGGCCGGGCAGTTCGTGGTGCCCTCACTCGAGACGGTCACCGATGCTGCGGGTGGGGCGCAGTTCGAGCCGAACACTGATTTTCGGGTGTCGATTAGCAACGCGCCGGGGCAGAATTCCTATCCGATCTCCTCGTTCACCTGGCTGCTTGTCCGGCCGACAATGACCGATTCGGCCCGGGCCAAGGCGCTCAAGGGATTTCTTGAGTGGATGATTACTCCGGAGGCCCAGGACATGGCGGGCCAACTGTTGTACGCACCGCTGCCGAAGCGAGTTATCACGCTGGTCCAGGAGCGGATCTCGAAGCTTGGCGAAGCGCCCTAGGGCCGCCACAAGTGGGCCAGCCGTGACGAGTCCGTTACGATTTCGTGACCGTTAGCCAGTTTCCGGCCTCTAAACTCCCGCCATGACCATGGCAACCCCTGCCGCTCCGTCCCAGCGGAGCCCAGGCCGTCCGAAGATCTCCGCCTCTCTCCATGGCGTGGCCTACGGCGATCACGCTTTCAAGCTGGTCCTTACGATCGCGGCCTTGCTCATCCCCGTTCTGCTGGGATTCCTCGTGCTCGAGCTTTGGCAGGGCTCGCGCCTTGCCATGTCCAGGTTCGGGCTCGACTTCATTCGAACCAGCGTCTGGGACCCGGTGGCCGAACAGTTCGGCGCGTTTCCGCTGGTATTCGGAACCCTGCTGTCGTCCTTGCTCGCGCTGCTGATCGCGGTCCCGTTGTCGCTCGGCGTGGCCATCTACCTCACGGAGTTCGCACCCAAGTTCTTGCGCCAGCCGGTGGCATTCACCATCGGCCTCCTGGCAGCCATTCCGAGCGTAGTGTACGGACTGTGGGGCATCTTCGTGCTGATCCCGGTGCTGCGGAAAACAGCTTTCCCGTTTCTCCGCAGCGCTCTTGGTTTTCTGCCGTTCTTTCAGGGACCGATCTACGGCCCGTCCATGCTGGCGGCCAGCGTGATCCTCGCGATCATGGTCATGCCATACGTCATGTCGGTCTCGCGCGAGGTGCTCCTCGCTGTGCCCAACAGCCAGCGAGAGGCTGCACTGGCGCTCGGAGCCACGCGGTGGGAAGCCGTCATCACGGCGGTGCTGCCCTACGCGCGATCGGGAGTCATCGGCGCAATCATTCTGGGCCTCGGCCGCGCCCTGGGCGAAACGATGGCGGTGACCATGCTGATCGGAAATCGGCATGAAATAGCCGCATCGCTGTTCGCGCCGGGCTACAGCATGGCAGCCGTGATCGCCAACGAGTTTTCCGAAGCCGCGACCGACATGCACTTCTCCGCGCTCACCTATGTCGCGTTTGTGCTGTTCGTGTTGACCGTGGCCGTGAATGCCGGCGCACGCCTGCTCATCTGGCGGGTGGCCCGGGGCTCGGCGGTGGGGAGTAAGGCGCTGTGAACCGCCGACTCATCCGGCGGGTCGCTAGCAATGCGATGGTCGGCTTGATGATGGCCGCAGTGATCTTGGCCGTTCTTCCATTGTTCTTCATTCTGCTCAATCTCGTCGCCAAAGGGGCGAGCAGTCTCTCCTGGGACTTCTTCACGAAGATGCCGGCCCCTCCGGGTGAGAGCGGCGGTGGTGTGGGCAATGCAGTCGTGGGCACGCTGATCATCGTCGGCGCCGCGAGCCTGATCGGGATCCCGGTGGGGGTGGGCGCGGGGATCTACTGCGCCGAATATCCCGGGAGCCGGCTCACCTGGCTGACCCGTTTCGTGGCCGACGTCCTCAACGGCACCCCGTCGATCGTGGTCGGCGTGTTCGCATGGACCTGGATCGTCGCGCAGCAGAAGCATTTCTCTGCACTGGCGGGAAGCGTTGCATTGGCAATGCTCATGATCCCGATGGTCATGCGGACCACCGAGGAGATGATCAAGCTGGTGCCCAATTCGTTGCGCGAAGCGGCGCTCGCGCTCGGCTATCCGCGCTGGCGCACGAGCCTGGCGGTCGTGGTCCGGACCACGATGCCGGGCATCGTGACCGGGACACTGCTCGCCGTCGCGCGTATCGCCGGCGAAACCGCACCGCTGCTCTTCACCGCACTCGGGAGCCAGTATCTGAGCTACAAGCTCAACCAGCCGATGGCCGCGCTTCCCCTGACGGTGTTCACGTACGCCACCGGGCCCTACGAGGAGTGGCACCGCTACGCCTGGGCCGCAGCGCTCGTGCTGATCTTCGTTGTTTTCCTGCTCGGCATTGGTGCTCGGCTCGCGATCGGCCGGAGTCAGATCTCGAGTGGCTGAGCTCCGGGCCAGGATCGAGACCGACAAGCTCACCGCGATGTATGGCAAGGTCACCGCGGTGAAGAACGTGACGTTGTCGTTTGCGCCCAATCAGGTGCACGCGCTGATCGGCCCGTCGGGCTGCGGGAAGTCCACCTTCCTTCGGACGCTCAACCGGATGCACGAGCTGGTGGAAGGCGGCTGGATCACGGGCAGGGTGCTGCTGGATGGGCAGGACATCTACGACACCTCCATCAACGCGATGCAGCTGCGACGGAAGGTCGGCATGGTGTTTCAGCGACCGACTCCGTTCCCCACCATGTCGATCTACGGCAATGTGGCGGCCGGCCTCCGCTTGAATGGCCGGCTCTCGCGCGGGAAGCTCGACGAGATCGTGGAGCGCTCGCTGCGGCAGGCGGCGCTGTGGGACGAGGTGAAGGACCGGCTCAAGGCCAACGCCATGGCACTTTCCGGTGGCCAGCAGCAGCGCCTCTGCGTGGCACGTACGATTGCGCCCTCGCCCGACGTCGTTCTGCTGGATGAGCCGACCGCCTCGCTCGATCCCCAGGGAACTCAGCGGATCGAGGAGCTCCTGTTCGAGCTCAAGCGCGATTACAGCATCATCATCGTGACCCACAACATGCAGCAGGCAGCCCGGGTCTCGGACACAACCACGTTCTTTTATCTCGGCACGATGGTCGAGAGCGGACCGACCCGTCAGATCTTCACGGCACCGCGCAACGATCAGACCGAGGCTTACATTACCGGACGGTTCGGATGACGACTACGGTGCGACCACCAACTCCCTTCGTCACGGCACCCAAGCCGACTTTCGCCCCCCGGACGCCGCCGCGTCCCGAGGACAGCGGCACGCCTGCCATCGAAGTGGTGGGGTTCAAGTTCTGGTACGGCAAGCGACAGATCCTTCAGGGACTCGACTTCACCATCCCGCGGAAAGCCGTCACCGCGATCATCGGCCCTTCGGGGTGCGGCAAGTCGACGTTTCTCCGATCCATCAACCGGCTGAACGACCTCATTCCCGGTGTCCGCCACGAAGGAGACATTCGGGTGGAAGGGCTCTCGGTTTTTGCGCCGAGCACCGACCTGGTTGCGCTGCGGCAACGGGTGGGCATGGTGTTCCAGCGCCCCAACCCCTTCCCGAAGTCGATCTACGACAACGTCGCCTACGGGCCTTCGCTCAATCGGCTGGTGCCGGGCCGTGACCTCCCGGACCTGGTCGAGCGGTGCTTGCGCCAGGCCGCGCTGTGGGACGAGGTGAAGGACCGACTGGATACGCCCGCTACAGGCCTGTCCGGCGGCCAGCAGCAGCGGCTCTGCATCGCGCGGGCGCTGGGGAATCGGCCCGAGGTGCTCCTGATGGACGAGCCCTGCTCCGCGCTGGACCCCATCTCGACCCAGCGGGTCGAGGAACTGATGTTCGACCTGAGAAAGCACTACACGATCGTGATTGTGACCCACAACATGCAGCAGGCGGCCCGTGTGTCCGATTGGACCGGGTTTTTCGACCGGGGCGAGTTGGTGGAGTTCGGAGAAAGCGAGCGGATCTTCACTGCGCCCGCCAATGAGCGCACCGAGGCCTACATCACCGGGAGATTCGGATGAGCCTCGACGTTCATCGTCATTTCCACGACGAACTGAGTCACGTCAAAGTCCGGCTCCTCACCATGTCGGGTGAGGCTGAAGCAGCACTGGGTCTCGCGGTGGAAGCATTGCTCGAGCGTGATCCGGGCAAGGCGGACCGGGTCATCCAGGGAGACCGGGTGATCGATGCCATGGAGATGGAGATCGAGGAGATGTCGGTCAATCTCCTCGCGCTGCAGCAGCCCATGGCCCGCGACCTCCGGATGCTGACGTCGGCACTCAAGATCGCGAATGACCTCGAGCGGGTCGGCGACCACGCGGTCAACATCGCGCAGTCAGCCGAGCGGCTGAGCCAGGCCCGGCCCATTGCGCCGGAACCGGAGATCGTTGAAATGGCCCGGCTCGCCCGCGAGATGCTGTCGGACGCCTTGGAGGCGTTCATCCGGGGAGATGCCGCCGCCGGCCGGGAGATTTGTATCCGGGACGATAAGGTGGATGCCCTGCATCGGTCGGTGTTCCGGATTCTGCTCACGCACATGATGGAAGATCCCCATACCATCGGCGCGGGTATGGAGTTGTTCCTGGTGAGCCGGAATCTGGAGCGGGTTGCAGACCTCGCGACCAACATCGCCGAGGACGTGGTATTCCTGGTCGAAGGCAAGTCCATCAAGCACCACGCCGAGGATCGGGGTGAGGCACGGGCCTCCACCGGAGTAAGCGTGCCGTCATGACGGCGACCGAGCCGATCGCTGGGGCCGCGAGAACGCCTCCCACCCTCGA
>JBKPOS010000107.1:0-5959 GCA_046733215.1 Gemmatimonadota bacterium | reverse complement strand
CCCGAGGCCTGAACCATTCCTTGCCAATGTCAACTAAATGACTGCTACTGTCAACAACGACGGTCAGCCCGGTGCGGCTCCAGGCGCGACCACCTATGCCCGCCGGCTGGGGCTCTTCTCGGGAACCATGGCCGTGATCGGCGGGATCATTGGCGCCGGCATCTTCCGAACGCCAGGCGCGGTGGCTCAACGGGTTCCCTCGAGTGCCGCCGCATTGGGCGCATGGATCCTCGGTGGGGCCATTGCCCTGCTCGGCGCGTTCTGCTTTGCCGAGCTGGGCCAGCGCCGCCCCAAGGCGGGCGGGGGCTATGTCTACTTGCGCGAGGCCTGGGGGCCCCTACCAGCCTTTTTGTACGGATGGGGACTGCTCTTGGTGATCGCCACCGGAGCAATCGCGGCGGTTGCCGTGACGTTCGCGAGCTACGCCCTCGCTCTCGGCGGGCTACCTGATCGCTTCACCGTTCCCGTCGCGGTGGCCGCGATCATCCTGCTATCGGCCGTCAATTACGTGGGTGTCAAACCCGCGGCGGTAACCCAGAACGTCTTCACCCTGCTTAAGCTCGTGGCGTTAGCGGCACTCATCATATGCGGACTGAGCGCCGGGCCGTATCATCCGCCACCTACAGCTCAGCCCTCCAACGCAGAGGTCGGCTCGCTCTTCGCGGGCATCGGAGCGGCGCTCACACCCATTCTCTTCACCTATGGCGGGTGGCAGCAGACCAACTTCATTGCGGAGGAGATCGTCGACCCAGAACGGACGCTGCCGCGAGCGATCGTACTGGGCGTGACGGGCGTGGTGATCGTCTATCTGCTTGCCAACCTGGGCTATCTGCGCGTCCTGGGCCACGCCGGTCTCGCAGCCAGCACCGCCCCGGCCGCGGATTTGATGCGAGTGCGGCTCGGACCGCTTGGAGGAAGCTTGATTGCCGCCGGCATCGCCGTCTCGAGCTTCGGATTTCTCAATCTCGTGATCCTCGTGACGCCCCGCGTCTTCCAGGCCATGGCCGCCGACGGTCTGTTCTTTTCCCGCCTGGCGGAGCTTCATCCGGTTTATCGGACGCCGACAGCAGCCATCCTGCTGCAGGCCTCGTGGGCCGTGGTGCTGACGCTGACCGGCACGTTCGCGCAGCTGGTTGATTACGTCGCGTTCGGTGACTGGATATTCTTCGGACTCACGGCTGCAGCGGTGTTTCGTTATCGGGGCCGGGATGGCGTTGGAGGGAGCGGCCAAGCTTCAGGTTCATTCCGGATTCCGGGACATCCCTGGACGACAGGTCTCTTCGTTTTATCAGCAGCCTACGTCGTGATCAGCTCAGTGCTGGCAAGTCCGCGGAACGCGCTGATCGGGTCGGGACTCCTCGCCCTCGGCCTTCCGGTGTATGGTTATTGGCATGGGCGCAGCCACAGACGGATGCACGGTTTACGTCGGCGGTCGTGAGGGGTGTCACATCCTGTCGGGTCGAAGACCGCTAACGTTTGATTAAGGGTCCTTATCGGATGACGCGATGAGCACGCACGCTGAGGGCGCAACGAAGCTTCCCACGGAAGCAGTCGGTGCGCCTTTTTCTCAGTCTCCCAGTTCCTCTCCTGCCAGCCAAGGAGACCCTCGAGTGACCGAGCCGGCGCCGATTCGAGTTCTCATCGCCGACGACCATCCGCTGTTTCGGGACGGCCTCGCCGCGCTACTCCAAAAGGACTCTTCGATCGTGGTAGTCGGAGCCGCGGGCAACGGGTCGGAAGCGGTCGAGCTGTTCCAATCGCTCCAGCCGGACGTCGTACTGGTAGACTTGCGAATGCCGCCCCAGGACGGCATTGCCGTGGTCGAGGATCTCCGGGCAGTATCACCGCGAGCTCGGGTGATCGTGCTGTCGGCATTCGACGCGGACGACGATGTCTTACGGGCGATTCAGGCCGGCGCCGCCGGATACCTCCTCAAGATCTCCTCGCCCAGTGAGCTGGCCCAGGCGATACTCACCGTGCATCGGGGCCAGACCGCCTTGCCTCCGGGCGTTGCGACCAAACTCGCGAGCCACGTAAGTCGGCCTCGCCTCACCGGTCGGCAGGAGGAGGTGCTCCAGCTGATTGCGCGCGGCATGACCAATCAGGAGATCGGCCAGCAGCTGAACATTGTGGAGGGAACGGTCAAAGCCCACGTCAAGAGCATTCTCGAGAAGCTCGGCGCGAGGGATCGAACCCAGGCGCTCTGCATCGCGCTGGAGCGGGGGCTCGTGCGGGCCAGCTGATCAGTTGTGGTCCAGCATCAGCTCCAGCTTGTGCCGTAGATCGCCCAAAGTCTTGGACTTGAACGCGCCTTTGGTTTCCTCCAGCACTCGCACCGTTTCCCTCACCGCCTCTTGCAGCTGTATCCCGCGGGGACAATTGAGAATCTGGCAGGCGTGTTCGGCCTGATTGGAACTGGCCAAGGCGCGGCCCAGTTGCTGAAGGTCGCTCAACGAGCCCATCACGTTCCGCAGCGTCAAGGCCAGGAATGCATCCACTTCCCTTCCCGGCTTGGCTGCGCCATCGGCCGGCAGTGAAGAGATCCGCTCGAAATCCACGTTCCATTGCCGAAGCCGGTCCTCGGTGCGCCGCATGACCTGATAACTGCGGAACCGCGCGACCGCAGAGGCGACACGATCGAGCAGTTCGGGCAGGGCGACGGGTTTGAGGAGATAGGCCGAAACCGGCAGCTCGATAGCGGCGATCGCCGAGGTGGTCGAGGGAAAGCCGGTGATGATGATGACCGGCAATCCGCCGGCCACATCCCCCACCTCCCGGATGAGCGCGAGATTTTCGTTTCCGGGCATCTCGAGATCGCTGATCAGGAGATCGTAGGGCGAGTTCTTGACCTTGGCCAGCGCGCTCGGCGCGTCGGGCACCGTTTCGCACTCGTAGCCTTCACGGCGAAGCAGATCCGCCGTCGCATGGAGAAATGTCTCCTCGTCGTCTGCGAGGAGAATCCGGCCGCGCGTCGTCATGAGGGTTCCTCTCCGCTTGGCAGGGGGATTTGGATTCGAAACTCGGTGCCACCGCTGGGCCGATCGCGTAGATCGATCCGGCCCCCGAGCGCGTCCACCGAGCGGCGCACCAATGCGAGGCCGAGGCCCATGCCGCTGGTGCGGCCCCCTCGCTTGGTGCTGAAGAAAGGCGCAAAGATCTGCTCTCGCAAATGGGCAGGGACACCGGGCCCCTGATCGCACACCGAGAGCGAGAACGTGGAATTATCCGCCTGGGCCACCACCTTCACCACACCGCCTGGCGGTGAGGCGTCGATCGCGTTTTGAACCAGGTTGTACGCAGCCTGTCGAAGCAAGGCGCCGGGTACGGGCAACTTGGCCGGCACACCCACGGCATCCACCTCGACATTCACTTTGGATCCGCGATTCACCTGTCTCAGGAGCGTGGCAGCATCGGAGAGGATTGTCTGCACCGACGACTCCCTCCGACCATCGGGATCAGGACGATACGTCTCGTACAGCTGCCGCGTCACGGCCGAAATTCGACCGATCTCGCGCTCGATCGCACCGACATAAGAGTGGTAGGGATGGGAATCAGGAATCGCGTCCTTGATCAGCAGGAATGAGTTCTGGATTCCCGCCAGGGGGTTGTTGACTTCGTGCGCCACGCGGGCGGCCAGTCGCCCCATCGAGCTGAGCGTTTCCATCTCCCGCATCGCGTTCTCCGCCCGCAAGCGGTCGGTCACGTCGCGCCCTTCTGCAAGAAGCTGGGAGACGCGTCCTTCTCCGTCCAGGATCGGCTTTACCGAAAAGTCCACCAGCGCCGGGCTCGCCGCACCGGTCCACTCGATCTCGAAACGCACGGTGCGCCCCTGAACTGCCTCCGTACAGGCGCGCCGCAGGTGAGCGCGTTGCTCCTCCGTGGTCCCGTTCCACCAGGGGGTCTCCCAAAGCTTTCGGCCCCGAACCGCGCTCATGGTGGTCCCGGCGAATTCGAGCACGGCATGGTTGGCTTCCAGGCAAGCGCCGTCCAGATCGAGCAGGCACTGATATTGAAAGGCGCTGTCGAACATTGTCCGGAAACGCCGCTCGTTCGCAGCCAAAGCTTCATCTGCTCGCTTTCGCTCGGTGACGTCGGCCGCGATCCCCAGCACCACAAGTGGCCGACCCCGGATGTCGCGTTCGGCCACGCGGCCCCGCTCGACGATGTTGTGCCAATCGCCATCCTGCGCCTTGACCCGGTATTCCACTTCAAACGAGGCCGACTCGCCGGCCACGTGCCGATCGAGAGCCTGTTGCACCCGGCGCGCGTCGTCCGGATGAATCAATGCCCGCCATTGGCGCAGGCTGTTTACCAGCGCCAGCTCCGCCGAGGAATAGCCCAGCCGCCGCCACAATGCATCGCTCACGGTCCCGCTGTTGGCGCGTACGTCCCACTCCCAGACCCCGTCGGTCGCGGTCTCGAGCGCCAGGCTCAGGCGGGCGCGCTGCTCGAGCCGGGTTTGCAGCAGGCTTCGCCGGACGAGCCAGAACGTGAGGACCAGGAGCCCGCTCAGCAGGAGGCCCAAAGCAGCGACCACGTCGGGCAGCTCCGGATGTACCACGGCGAGCCGCTCATCGGTGGGCCAGACCTCGATGTCGAGATGAAGCGAGCCAAGATCGACCGAGACGACCTGAGCCACACCCAGACCGCTGCGAGTGATGTCGGCGGGGCGGAACAGCGGCTCGCCGCGAGACGAGACCACAAGGTGATATCCCGGAGTCGCGCCGTGGAGTGCGTTGGCCAGAAACGTCTGCGCGTTGAGCAGGGCGACGATGTAGCCGGTACATTCGCCGCCGCCACACACCGGCACGGCGAGGGTGAAGAGCCGCTGGTTGTCGGTCGTAGGCGCGACGCCGACCAGCACACTGTCGCGCGTCAATCGGCCGCTCGGTGTCTCCCGGGCTCGGAGCGCGGCGCGAAGCGCGCGAGACAACGACGAATCGGACGCCGAGGTCTTGCCGGGGATGTGGACGTTCAGCGAGCGGTCGGTCCGCAGCGCTGCCATCATCCCGGGCACCTCATTCAGAAGCCGCCGGAGCGTTGCCGGCCAGGCCTGCGCGCTGTCAGGGTCCGTGAGTGCGCTGCCTGGGAGGACGCGGAGTGTCGTGACCAGGCCGTCGGTGGCTCGCTCGAGGTCGTGGCGCGCGACGAATGCTTGCGAACGGGTCTCGACGGCTAGCTGCCGCTGATGCTGCGCTACCAGGGCGCGCCAGACAAACAATGTGATGGTGAGCGAGGCGAGCCCGACCGCCCACGGCGCCCAGTACGGCAGCGCTGAGACCGATCCCGCCGTCTCGTCTTCCCACGCCAGCGCCACCAGCCCTGCTGCAATCAGGCCGAGACCCAGCGAAACGTGAATGGACATTCCGGCCAACACGTCGAACCGGAACTCGTCCAGCACGCCGCCCGCATAGCAGACGAAAGTGACCAGCGCGAATGCGCCTACGACCGCGGCGGTAAAGGCCGACCCTGCCCGTCGGAGCCAAGGGGTCTTTGCGAGCCCGAGCACCAGCGCCGTGCCGGTCAAAAGGAAGGACACGGCCGTGGACATGACCATGCGGCCGGCGAAACGGTCGTGTCCCCCGCCGGCCGCGACGCCCTTCACGAACAGCAGCCGATCGATGCCGAGGTCGATGTTGACGGAATATTCGACCAGCGCGAGTCCGCCGAGCACCGCAGCAATACCCGCTCCGGTCAGCACCCAGCGGGGAATCCGGTGGGCCAGGCCCCACAGGCCCGCTGCGACGGCCGCGAGACCGAGAGCCGAGCCGGGGTAGAGCGGCGGATAATCCGGCAGCACTTGCACCAAGGCCTGGCTGGCCGTCATCCATCCGATCATGGCGGCGAGGGCCGTTCCGATAACGATCACGGCGATGGCATCGCATAGGTACGCGGTTCCCTGCGAGCTGCCGCGGCGCTGTCGGAAGGTGCTGGTCGACACGCTAGTCATTGGGGAAAA
>JBKPOS010000106.1:0-8147 GCA_046733215.1 Gemmatimonadota bacterium | reverse complement strand
GATCCAGGCAATGATCTCGAGGCGTCGAGACGCCTGCTGAAGGAGGTCGGGCGGCAGGCGGTGGCGTACCCCGGCCGTGCTCCGGAGCTCGGCTGGCGTATCTCTCGGCCGCCGTCCCACCAGCTTGGGCTCGAACGTGGTCTGCTCGCTCATTGCGACTTTGCCGGTCGAAGCGTGCCGCACACTATTGCGGCAGTGATGGCGTTCAGTGTCGGCCGGGCTCCCACTTTACGAGCTTGAGGTCCAATACGGCAATCGAGTAAAACACCGGTACCAGCAGCAGCGTAATTACGGTAGCCGCCGCGAGGCCGCCGATCTGCGCGTAGCATAGCGGCTCCCAGAGCGGACCGCCGTGAAGCGCGAGTGGAAACAGGGCAAAAACCGTGGCTCCGACGGTGATGAGCACCGGCCGGAGCCGGATGATACCTGCATCGAGCAGCGCGTCTTCCAGCGTCTCGCCTTTCTCTCGCGCTTCCTCGATGAAGTCGAAGAGTACGATGACGTGGCTCACGATCACCCCGACCAGGCTCACGATGCCGAGGAAGGCCATGAACCCGAATGGCGCACCCATGACCCAGAGCGCGGCCACTGCGCCTACCATGCCGTAGGGGATCGCTCCGAAGACGATCCATGGCTTCACCGCGCTGTGGAACTGCACCGCGAGCGCGAGATAAATCAGACCCACCGAGATGCCTAGAATTACCGCCAGCTCGGTAAAGCCCGACTGTTGCTTTTCCAGCTCACCCGCGATCTCGAACCTGATTCCCGGCGGAAGATTGGCCTTGAAGCGATCGAGGTCCGCTTTCGACCTGGCCAGCACTTCCGAAGACAGGACACCAGGCTTGGGAAATGCGCCGACAGTGATCGTCCGGAACTGGTTTCGCCGGTTGATCTTCTCCGGGCGCATTCCGGTCGACAGCGACGCGATCTGTCGCAGCGCGACTTTCTGAGGGTTCTGCGAGCTGTACACGTAGAGGTTGCGCAGATCGCCCAGGCGGGCCCGCTCCTCCATCCGCAGTCGGGCAATCACGGGTATGACCTGGTCTCCTTCGTACAGCGATGTCAGCTGGAGTCCGTTGAGCCCGACGGCGGTGCTGACGGCGACGTCGGCGTTAGTCAGCCCTGCTCGACTGGCCCGGTCCGGGTCGATGGCGACATCTACGGCAAAGCTCTCCCCCCCCAGTCCTGCTGCACCCGCTCCGCCAATGGATTGGCGCGGAAGATGTCCATCAGCTGGGCGGTCAGCGCGCGGAGCGTCGGCATATGATCGCCGCTCAGGCGGATGGACACGGGAATACCCACGGGCGGCCCGGTCTCGAGCTCGCGCACATCGACCCGAGCTCCCGTGATCTCCCGAGACAACGCGTTCTGAAGCACGGGAACTAGGCCAGGCGTATCGTGCTTGCTCCTGGTCTGCATGACGATCAGACCGTAATTGGTTTGGCGCGGCTCGGGAGAGAAGCTCGACCAGAATCGAGGGCCGCCCCCGCCAATGAATGTGGTCAGCGATACCAGGCCGCTTGGCTCACCGTGCTTCGCCGCATGATGGGCGAAATACTCGCCCGCGTACTTCTTCACCAGCGTCTCGACTTGTTCCGTCGTGGCGCGGGTGGCCAGCAACGAGGCGTCCTCCGGAAGCCAAATCTCGACATACGAGAGATACTGGAGGTCGTTGGGGAAGAACTGCGGCTTGAGCTGCTTCATCACTACGCCGCCGAGCACGAGCACGCCGAGGGAGCCAAAGGCGAAGCGCCAGCGGTGCCGGATGGCGCCGCGACCGACTCGGTAATACGCGCCTACGAAGCCATGCTGGCGGCGCTGCTCGATAGGCTCGACCGCCTTCTTGCTCGGCCGAAGCAGATAGTAGCCGAGCAGCGGTATGAAGGTCATCGAGACCAGGCGCGATGCAACAAGCGAACAGGCCAACACGACGGGAAGGCTGACCAGGAATTGCCCCAGCTTGCCGGACAAAAGCAGCAGCGGCAGATACGCGACGATGTTGGTGACCGTCGCGAACATGATCGCGTGGGCCAGCTTGGTGGGTCCCAGCCAGGCCGCCACAACGGGTGGATGCCCATGGTCGAGATCACGCTTGATCGCATCGCCAGCCACGACCGGATCGTCCACCAGGAGGCCAAGCGCGATTATGAGCGAGGCGATCGATATCTGCTGAAGATCAATGCCCAGCAATGACATCATGCCGAACGTCATCGCCAGGGTGAGCGGAATGCTCACCGCCAGAAGAGCCGCAGACCGCCACTCCCAGAACCCCACCAGCGCGATCACGACCACCAGGACCACCGCCTCGAACAGGCTGTTCATGAACAGGCTGATGTTTTCCTGCACCTGGAGCGGTTGATCCGAGGTCCGGGCGAAGATCAGATCCGGCGGCAGTCGTCCCCGCAGCACGTTGATCGTCGAATCGACGGCATAACCGAACCCGCCGATCTTCTCTCCCGGGCGCATCTGCAACGCCATCGTGATCGCCCGACTCCGGTGCCAGCGGCCGGTGGAATCGACCCAGTTGTAAAAGTTGAGATAGCGTGGCGGGCTCTGGTACGTGCGGTCGATGTCCACCAGATCTCGCAGATAGAGCGGCGAGCCACTCTTGGAGGTTCCGACGATCACGTCACCGATTTCCCGCTCGTTGCGAAACTCCCCGCTCGGATTCAGCCCGACGGTCCGCCCGCTCACCTCTATCAATCCGCCGGAAAGGGCCGTGTTGCGGGCCTTGAGGATGTCACGCAGCCGCCCCATCGGCACGCCATACGAGGCAAGGCGCTCCTGCGAGAAGCTCAGCGTGACCTGTTCGTCCAGGATTCCCGCGCGATCCACCTTGCTCACCTGCTTGACCGTCTGGAAGGTCCGCTTCATGACATCGGTGAAGCGCTCGAGCTCGCGGTAGCTGTACTTGTCCCCCGCAACGGCGAGGAGCTTGGCCCGGATTTCCGAAGGATCGCGGATTACAACCGCGCGCCAGGCATCGGGATGGAATTCGGAGACGCGGACCCGCTCCTCCACAAAGCGCGAGACGTGTGCGATCAGGCCGGCGTCGTCTACGTCGGTCACCCCATCCACGCCGACGAACTGCGGCCCGACCAGCAGGCGGGCGTCGCGAAACACGCCGTCGTGAACTGCCTGTTCCAGGTAGAGCCTCGCCGGGCGAATGGCGCTAGCCGCGGAAATCGAAGGCGGGAAATTGTACACCAGGGTCGCGCGCGGGCCGGCGCGGGCTCCTGCCCGCAACTGCTGGATAGCTGCTCGTAGTTGGTCGGCGCGCAGAGAGACCTGAACCTCGTCGAGTCGCGGGCTGGCCACGGTCAGCATCAGCGCCGCCGTATCGCCGAAATCCCTGATGAACTGGATCGGACCCGCTCCGTCCGGCAGATCGTTTATCGCCGCGAGCTTGAGAGCGATGTCGTCGAAAATCGCGTCGGTGTTCTTGGCGTCTTCCTTGAGCTCGACGTAGACGAAGCTGATGCCGGTGCGCGTGGTCGAGCGGACGGCATTGACCTGAGCATTCTCCGCCACGACCTCTTCGATCTTGCGGGTAACTCGCTCTTCGATCCGCTCGGCATCCATGCCCGGCCAGGAGCAGAGGACAAGCGCAACGCCGGCCGGGATATCGGGGTCCTTGCGCTGCGGCATGCTGAAGTAGCCGATGATGCCCCACAGGACAGTTCCTATCAGGGCAACCCACGCGACCTGCCGCTGCTCGATGAAGTACCGGGCCGTGTTGTGGGTTTTCTCGATGATCGTTTTGTCGTCCAGATGAGCCACAGGGACTCCCTCTACGGCATGACTCGCACGGGCTGTCCGTCGGCCACGATCGTCGCTCCGCGGACGATTACCCGGTCGCCAGGTGCCAAGCCTTGGCGCACGCCAATCATGTTGCCGCTCACGTCGCCCAGGCTCACGCGGCGCAGCCGGGCCACGGGCGCGCCTGCAGTGTCCCGCACTATGTACACGGCATAGCCGGAGGAATCGCCTGCCGGCCGGATGATGGCCGCCAACGGTACGAACAGGGCTGCCTCACCTCCACTCCCGATGCGCAGAGTGGCGAGCATCCCGACCTTCATCCGGCCATCGGGATTGGGCAGCGCAGCCTCGACGTCGAAGACCCGGCTCGTGGGATCCGCCGATGGTGAGATCCGGGTGATGAGTCCCTGCAAGGTGGTGCCAGGGAGTGCCTCGGCCTGAATGGTCAGTTTGCCGCCGGGGCGAAGGCCCGACACAATGACGTCAGGAACTCCGAAGACCACTTTCACGACGCGCGTGTCGGCGACGGTGAACGCGGTGGAGGTGGGTCCGGCAAGTGAGCCGACTTCCACCTGGCGTTTGAGGATCACGCCGTCGATGGGCGAGCGCAGCGTTGCGTCGTGGAGCGACAGTGCGGCCTGATTCTCCCGGGCCTTCGCCGCGGTATAACGCGCGTAGGCCGCATCGTAATCGGACTTCGACACAGAACGATTCTCGTAGAGCTGAGATGCGCGCTCAAAGTCGGCCTGGGCCTGCCGGAGGCTGGCCTGGGCATCCGCGAGCTGATCGCGAAACTCGTCTTGCCGCAAACGTGCCAGTACGTTCTCCCGCTTGACAGCATCGCCGTCCTGCAAGTTGCGCATCCGCCCATCGGCGCCACGCACCTGCGTCACCATGTCCACAACGCCGCTCACCCGGAAGGCCACATCGACGGAAGCGTCTGCGTTGATCGATCCCGAGTAGCGGGTCTCGTTCGCGCCATCGGCGGCACCGCCTACGCCCGCGACGGTAACCGGCACGGGCGGCGTGGCCGGCGGTTGCTCCCCCTTGCACGCGGCGGCGGCGCCAAGGGTTGCGACCAGGATCCATGCTTTGCGTCTCATCGTCTCTCCCGATCGCGGCTCACGGAGCCGGCTGGCCGATCGTGCTGCGGAGTCGTTCCAGGAAGGCTTCCCGCTGCTCCGGTGGCTGCAGGGCTCCGAAGGTGCCCATCGCACGTTCCACCTGCATCAGGTTAAGCAGGAAATCGTGGACTGCATTGGCGGCAGCCTCCGACGAGGAGAGCGCCGCCGACTGAGCATCCAGCACGGTCGTGATCCCAACGGTGCCGGTGGCGTAGGCATCGCTCACCAGATCGTAGTTGCGATTGGCTGCCTCGGCGGCATCCCGGGTCAACTGAATTGCGACATAAGACGATGCTGCGGTCTCGAGCGCGGCACGCACCCGCTGATCGACGGCAAGGCGAATTGCGTCGCGCTGCACCTCGAGCCGATCGAGGTCGAGCCCAGTTTGCTTTTCCGTGGCAAGCCGGCCGAACCCGGTAAATAGCGGCAACGAAGCCTGCGCCTGGACCTGCCAGGTCAGGTCGGGCGGTCGCGGAAATGCGAAGGACGGGGGTACCGGCGGGAGCGTCGATCCTTGGCCACCCCGGTTGAATACGTCGAACAGCCCACCCTGCAGCGAAAAGGTCGGCAGCCAGAATGCGCGGCCGGCTGCGGTGTGCTGGCGTTTCTGGGCGGCGATGGACGCCTCGGCTTGGGCCAGCTCAGGCGAGATGCGGAGCGATTCGTCCACCAGGAAACTGGTGAGCCGGGCGAATCGCGTGGGGTCGTCGAACCAGGTCAACACCGTGGAATCCGAAGCGAGCAGAGCGGGATCGCCCAGCGTCACCGGATGCTCAGCGACGGGGCGGTCGAGCGGCCGATTGAGCAGGCGCTTGAGCTCGAGCACCGCCACCCGAACCTGCGACTCCGCCGAGATGAGGTCTCGACGCGCGTTGGCTACCTCACCCTGCCATCGGTAGACGTCGGCCCGGCTCGAAGTGCCCACGCCTTCACGGAGCCGGGCGACCTCGAGGTTGGACCGGGTGCGATACAAGTTTGATCGCTGGACATCTGCCAGCGTCTGTGTCCGCAGCGTGGTGAGAAAAGCGGTCGCCGCGTCGAGCACGACGTCGAGCCGAAGCTGGTCCCGTTGGGCTTCACGAGCCCGCTGAAGGCTCTGCTGGGAGCTGTAACCGGCCCAGGCCTGCTCGGCATAGAGCGGGACGGAAAACGTGGCTGCTCCTTCAAGCAACCGTTGGGGTTGCTGACCCAGGCTCGCAGCCGCAGTTGCGGGACGGATCCAGGTCTGCGTCAAGCGGCTGTCGATCTCCGGCAGCAAGTTGGCTCGCGCCAGATGCACGTCTTCCCGGCCGGCTGCTACGTCCAGATTGGCTGCAGCCAGATCGAGGTTGGTGCTAACCGAACCGCGCATCGCGCCTGCAAGCGTCAGCGTGTCGGAAGGGCCCACCGAATCCACGTCCACCAGCTCGGCATCGGTGAGCACGATCCGTCCGGGGAAGTATCCAATGCGGCGGGCGGTACGGAGATTCAGCGTGAGCTTGGGAGCGCTGACGAGCTGCACTGGCAGCGTGCCCGCATCCTCGCCACCGAGGATCCGCTGCAGATCGACGGCGACGCGCCGGCTTCGCCGTTGCCAGTTCTCCGAAGGCTCGTACGACGCGAGCGCTCCGAGGTGGACATCGGGATTTGCGGTATAGCTCAAAGTGGGCAGTCGCCTCGCGTTCAACTCATTGATGAGCTTACCGTACTCGGCCTCGGACATCGCGTTTAGCGTCGTGAGGTACACCGCATCTACACCGGCCGGGAGTGCCGCGAGAATCGAGTCGGCATTACCACCTGACGGAACGATCACCGCCTCACCGCCTGCCGCACGCACCAACCCGGCCGCGCCGCTCGAGAGCTGAGGAATGGCCTTGAGCATGTCATGATCGAGCAGAACCGCGAGCTTGTGGAACGGAATGAGTCGGAAAAAGTCCGCGAGGGTGCCGCCAACCGGATAGGACTGATCCACATAGGTGAGCCGCGGGACCCCGCTTGTCCCATCTCGCTGCGGAATGCCCTGCCAGGCGGCGTCGATAATCGCCGCAGCAATTGCCGGCTTCGGAGGCGAGCCCTCGCTGGCAAGCAAATTGGATCCAACGGGCCCGAGCGCCACTACGATCGAAACGGCCGGATCGCGGAGCGCGCGATTCAGGACTGCCCCGACACTCTGTGCGGTCCCGTCGCCCGCTACGGGCGGCAACAGCTCGATCTCTCCCGGTCGGAAAAAAGAGCGAACTTCGCGCTCGAACGCTGCGAGCGAGGCGTGAAAGCGAGGGTTGTCGCGATCGAGAACGAGTGCAACGCGCGAGGGCCTAGCCTGCGCCAGAAGCGGCGCAGATAGGGGAAGAAGTAGGAGGGAACAGACCGTCAGCCAACCGCGCCAACCGCCAGGTCGGCAGCCGGAGGACGCCGCGTGCTGGCGTCGCTGGCAAGATCTCATGGTTTCGCGCTGGGAAGGCTAGAATGCGCCCTGGAGAGAGCCGCGTCAAGGTTGTCCAACTGTACAGTTCCACCTATCCTCGGGCGTTATACACAGTTGGCGCGTTCGTGGCGTTCGTCACCGACCGCCAACCTTGCACCACCTGATTTCGAGGGCGTATGGCTGGCGACGCTTCTCAAGCGACACTGATCCAGGTCGACGACTCGCGACGCGCATCGGGCACGCGGACCACCTCGTGGACCTTGCCGCCCGACCTGCTGGCCGAAGCAGTGCGACGGCTGCGGCCGTCGGCAGTGCTGTATGCCGTGGCGTACTTCCTCGCCGGCATGCTGCCGCCACTCATCGTTCCCGAAGCCCGCGCGTTCATGTTCAGCACACCCAGCCACTGGCTCCCGCCCGCGCTTTCCATCGGGGGCGCCTTGCTGGTTGCGGGCCTTGTGTCGGTCTCGGGCATTTCGGATCGGGCCAAGATCTGGTTCGGACTCGGCTTCGAAGTGCTCGGCAGCTTTGGAATCGCCGCTGCTGAATATCAGAACGTTACCTCTCCGATCATGCTGGGTCCGTTCGGGCCGGGCGGGTTCGGCTTGTCCTGGGTGGCCGCATGGGTGCTGCTGTTCAGCATCGTGGTTCCGACCCCGCCGCCAGTGGCCGTGGTTTCAGCCACATTTGCCGTCGCCGCGGTTCCCATCACTTACGGCGTCGGTGTTGCGCTTGGCTCCAACACCCCACTCGATCCCGGTCAATTCTTCTTCAGTCTGATCTTTCCCTACGTCGTGGTTCTCCTGATGGTGTACGTCGGCTCGCGGATCATCTCAGGTCTGGGCGCCGCGGTACGCAAAGCG
>JBKPOS010000105.1:0-8522 GCA_046733215.1 Gemmatimonadota bacterium | reverse complement strand
GGCTCGTGTGATCATCCATAGCCCTGACCGTCCAGCCGGAATGTGCTTGAGCATTGATGTCCCTGGCCAAGGTCTTCAAGCCGAAGCACTGGACGTCATATGTCGCCGCGGTGGTGGTCTGCTGCCGATTTCCGGTACGAGCAGTTGCGAGGGTTGCGCCCGCCGCTATAAGGCCGGCGACCGCCCCGAGTGCGAGAAGATTGCGCATGGCAGTGGTTTCCAGTTGGAGGTCGATTGTTTCACGACATGGCTTCAGAAGGGCAGTCTACATCACCGCTGGGCGAGACGAGCGATCAGCCGTTGGAAAGCACGCCCTCGGTGGCTCACCGCGTCTTTATCGGCCGCGGCGGCCTCGCCGAAGGTCTTCTCCAAGTCGTCCGACAGAAAGAGGGGATCGTAGCCAAACCCGGCGGTGCCCCGGGGACTCTCGAGAATCGTTCCCGTGCAAGTGCCCTCGAAAAACTCGGGAACAGTGCCTGGGGCCCCGAGGTACGCTAGAACGCAGCGGTACTGCGCTCGCCGTCGGGAGGCCGGTGCGCCCAGCAAGCGCCGGAGCAGCTCCGCGTTGTTGGCGTGATCGAGCTTCTCGCCACTCTCGACCGAAGCAGCCCACCGCTTGGAGCGCACGCCCGGCAACCCGGCCAGTGAGAGGACTTCCAAGCCGGAGTCGTCGGCAACGGTCGGCAAGCCCGAGCGGCGGGAAAAGTATTCCACCTTGGCGAGTGCATTTGCCTGAAAGGTCTCTCCCATCTCGAGGAGGTCCTCGGCCGGCTCCACGACAACGCCGATGTCGTCCGGAAATAGCGCTTCGATGCCTGCGGTGCCGAGCAGTCGCCGCGCTTCGGCCTGCTTGCCTGAGCTTCGGGTAGCGACCAGCAGCGTCACCAGCCGAGGGTGCGGCGCTGCGCCGCGAACAGCTCGGCACAGGAACGCTCGGCCAGGTCGAGCAGAGTTCCCAGCTCCCCGCGACTGAAGGTCCCGTGCTCACCGGTTCCCTGAACCTCGACGAACTGAGCGGGCTCGAGCATGACGACGTTCGCGTCCACTCCCGCGTCGCGATCTTCGAGGTAGGCCAGATCGACTCGAATCTCCCGTTCGACAATGCCGACGGAAATGGCGGAGACCAGCCGACCGAACGGCGAAGCGATCTTGGTCTTATCAGCCAGCCACTGACAGGCATCCGCCAGCGCGACGCAGCCGCCGGTAATACTCGCGGTCCGGGTGCCGCCGTCGGCCTGGAGCACGTCGCAGTCCACCCGAATGGTGAATTCGCCGAACGCCATCGTGGACATGCACGCGCGCAGAGACCGTCCGATCAGTCGCTGAATCTCCTGGGTGCGACCGCCCGGACCGTTCCGCTCGCGGGGAGTTCGCTCGAGCGTCGCGCGGGGCAGCATCGCGTATTCCGCGGTCACCCATCCCTCGCCGGTCCCTTTCTTGAAGCCGGGCACGCCGGGCTCGACCGTCGCGGTGCAATGCACCAGCGTTCCGCCCATACGAATCAGGCAGGAGCCCTCGGCATACGGATTGGCGGCCCGCTCGAGTACGAGAGGCCGGAGTTGCTCGGAAGAACGACCGTCAGGACGCGCCACGCATGTATTCCGGCGTCAGATGGGCTCTTCAACGTGGGGCTTGAGCTCGAAACCCCGCTTGAACAGCGGCAAATCGACGCTGTCTCGGTACTCGGTGTCGATGGTGATGGTACGTGAACGGCCGCCGCGGTTGATCCGGAATTTCATCTCCACATCATCGCCGAAAACGTCTTGCACTTTGGCTTGGAGGCGGCGCTGGATGACGTCGTCGGCAAGGTTGGGCGCTACCCGGGCATTGGACTTCATCTCGTCGAGAATCTGGTAATAGCGCCAATAGACCTCGCCGATGTGAATGCCGTAGTACAATGCGGCCACGAACACGAGCAGCGAGACCAAACAGCCGAGCGTGCTGGTGCCTAGTCGGTCGATGCGGGAGGAGCTCACCATTGGGATTGCGCTCCTTCGACGATGTTCGTTACCAGTTGATCGTAGGCCTTCTGGCGCCCGCTTGGCTCCTGCCCGGTCGCGTAGTCACCCTGAAGAGTTAGCGCCGACCGCTGATACAGGATCTTCCCAGTTCGCTGATTGGTGATCTCAACGTTCACCGTGATCTGCACCAGGCGACGGGTAACGTCGACCTGGTTGTTCTGCCCGCCCTGATACGCCACCGGCAGATCCGGCTCGTATCGCTGGATCGATCCGCGCACAATGGCATCCGCCGACTGCTCGCCGGCCTGGCGCAGTCCCAGGCGGCCCTGCACTGCGTTCCGGACGGCGGTCTGCACTTCCTGCGTCAGCGTTGGTTCGGGCGTCAGATTGTCGAATGGTAGCACAGCGACCGTCCTAATGCCCTGCGGCAACCCACCGCCGGCGAACCCGTAGCAGCTGCTGACTGCCAACAGGCTAAGGCTTAGGAGGAGGAGGTTGCCATGTGTTCGGCGCAAACGAACTGTTCCTTGCTATAGAAAGAAAGGTGAGGTCGAGCCGGGCCGGAACGGAGGGAACCGTGAGCCGCGCACTCGCAGGCGACCCGTCAGCCGCAAACTGGGTCTCCACTCGGCCGACTACCTTGCTCCCCTGACGTACTTCTGCAAGCAGCTTGCCCGGGCTCGCGCTGGTCCGGACGTACTCGACCGTGTCCGTTCCCGATGCGTACTGCCACATGGTGGTCTGGCCCTCGCTAAGGCCCCGCAGCGCGGCCCCGGAATCGGGCTGACGCGCGACCCCCAGTAGAGCCCACATCAGCGGGTAGTTGGGGACCAGCTTCTTGATCACGTCCTCGGGCCGGACCCAGACGGCGGAGTCACCCACGACCGCGGCCGCGGCTGGATTGCTGCCGAATGGGCCCGCAACGTCGAAGCGCAGGGAATCGGGCGGCGCGATGCGTGCACTGCCACGCCCTCCGGCGCTCGACCTTTCGTCTCGAAACAGCCATTTGAAGCGAAGCAAGCGATGGTCCGTGGGCACCGTCGCGTTCACCCAACCGGTCACCTGCTCGGGGCTGATGGGCGCGGCCGCCGCAGGCACCAGAGGACCCGGGGCAGAATGGCAGCCGGCGGCGGCAACCAAGGCGGCCGTGACCACAACACGGATGAGATGAAACCGCTGGTGCATGAAAGTATCCCACAACGGATGCGGACTCGCGGCGTCGAACGAGAGCGAAGCTATTCGAGCGATCGGGGAATTCAAAGGCGTACCGGATCGGGAATGGGAGTGAGGCGACGGCTGAGGTCGTCAGGCAGCCGACACAATGCCATCCGCTGGTCGAGGGGATGCAGCGCCACCCTGGCCGTCGCGATCAAACGCTGGTTTTCGGCATGCTCCACGGCGTAGCCGAACTCGACGCGTCGCGACGCGACGTCGCGAACCCAGCACCGCACCCGAAGGAGATCGTCGTAACGGGCCGGCTGGCGATACCGGATCGCCACCTCTCCGACGACGAGGCGAAGCCCTGACGCTTCCAGCTCCCGGTAGCTCAGCCCGGTTTGACGCAGGTACTCGCACCGCGCGATGTCGAGCCAGACCAGATGGCGGGCATGGTACACCACGCCCATCTGATCGATCTCGGAGTAGTTCACCCGCACCTGAATCTCACAGACCCGATGTTGCCTGGGTTGCCCGGTCATCGGGCCCTCGGCAAGTTTCCGCCCGTGCCGGGAGAGACCCTGGTCGTCCTGTCTGACGCGCATCTCGGATACGCTCCAGCCGCCGTGGAAACGGCGCTGCTCGAATTCCTGGACATCATCCCCTCACTGGGCGACGCGCTGCTCATAAACGGCGACCTGTTCGAATTCTGGTTCGCCTATCGTACCGTCGTCCCCCGGCACGCCTTCAGGACGGCCGCGGCACTCGCCGCTCTTGCGCGAAAGGTGCCGATCCTGATGGTTGGCGGCAATCACGATCGATGGGGACTCGAGTTCTGGGACCGTGAAGCCGGCATCCGCTACGCTCCGCATCGGCTCGAGTTCGAGGCCGGCGGGCGCCGTGGGCTTGCGATCCATGGCGACGGGCTCGGCAGTTCGCGCGCGCTGACTCGAGTGCTGGAGCGGGTGGTGGCCAGTCGAGCAGCATCGATGGTTTACCGGGCGCTGCATCCGGAGCTGGGCTTCCCACTGGTCCATCGGCTTTCCGCAATGCTGGGAGAGCACGGCCTTCACGGACCCGGGGTAGAACTGGCGGCGGCGCGGCAGCGCGCCTGGGCCGAGCGACAGCTGGCGGCGCAATCCTCGGTGGACCTGCTCGTAATGGGTCACACCCATCGGGCTGCCGTCGTCGAGCTTGGGCCCGGGCGCCACTATCTCAACCCAGGCGCCTGGTTCGACGGCTACCGCTATGCCCTCGTGAGGAGAAATGCCGTGGAGCTGCGACAGTTCACCCCATCGGAACCACCTCTGCCCCCTCATTCAACCGATCCCCGATGAAGCGGGCGCCTACCTGACGAAACCGGGCCTCGTCGTCGCTCACCGCAAATCGGTGGACTGCCTGGCGTCCTTCCTCGGCCGCAAGATTTTCGGCAGCTAAAACCCGGCTCAGCTCACTCGCCGTCTCCTGCGCGCTGTCGATCAGGGAGACATCCGGACCGATGACGCGCTGGAGCAGCGGCTTGAGCAAGGGATAGTGGGTGCAGCCAAGAACCAGCGTATCGACCGCCTTACGTCGAAGCGGATCCAGGTACTCCCGCGCTACCAACTCCGCCGCCGGATGCTCGAACCAGCCCTCCTCCACCAGCGGGACGAACAGCGGACAGGGCTGCTGCACCACTGTCGCCCCGGGCACGAGGCCGTGAATCGCTCTGGCGTACGCGTTGCTGGCGATTGTCCCCGCGGTCCCGATCACGCCAATCGATCCACCGCGCGTCGCCCTGATGGCCGCGACAGCACCCGGCTGGATCACGCCTACGACCGGAACCGAGGAGGCGGCTCGCAGCACCTCGAGCGCGTGCGCCGTGCTGGTATTGCACGCGATGACCACAGCCTTCACACCCTGCGACAAGAGCCAGCGCAGAATCTCGAGGCTATAGCGCCGGACCGTATCGGGCGACTTGGGGCCGTAGGGCACTCGCGCGGTGTCGCCAAAGTAGATAGTCGACTCCGTAGGCAGGTGTTCGTAGATCGCCCGGACGACGGTCAAGCCACCGATTCCCGAGTCGAATACGCCAATGGGTGCGCGGTTTCTCGCGGAATCGATCACGGCAAGCGCACAGGGAGCGAGACGGACGCGCCGACGCCATGGGGAACTCGCTCCACCTTCAGCTCGCCAGGAAAGTCCTCCAGGTTGGCTGCGATGAAGGCTTCCAGGCCGGCCAGCAAGTGATTGAGCGCGAGCAACACCAGCCAATCCTCCCGTTTGCGAGATGCATCGCTGATTGTGATTGAGTCAGCACCGGTCCGGCGCAGATACTGGAGCTCCGAGTTCGCGTGCAGGGCCATGCCCAACGTCACGCCTTCCGCCACCACGAAGAGCCCGGCAGTGAGTTTGCGGCCGAGTCTCACCTGACCCCATCCCGGAATCAGCAGCGACCGCCACAGCGAGGCGACCGGCTTGGAGAGCGGACGCCCGACTGAGTCGGTTACGGTGCCAGGTGTTGTGGTGTCGGAAGTTTGGGCAACCGGCGTCGTATCGGAGCCGGCAGCGGCCGTATCAGGGCTCGTGATGACGGAGTCCTGGGCGGGCAGCCGACCGGTGCCGAGCAGGATGGCAGTGAGGGCGAGGGTGGCGGGAGCGTGTGGGAATCGAACCCACCGGAGCCACCGTGGGCGTCTCCATCGCGGTTTTGAAGACCGGCCGAGCCACCAGGCCCGATCCACTCCCAAATTCCTACTTCTCCCGTCTCGTGCCGCCACTCGCCGTTGTGGTGGCTACCGCATCGATCTCGACTCGCACGCCTTTGGGCAACGCTCCCACCGCAACAGTGGACCGGGCCGGGCGGTGCTCACCGAAAGCCCGGGCATACACCTCGTTCATCGCCGCAAAGTCAGCCATGTCGGAAAGAAACACTGTCGTCTTGACCACCTGGTCGAGCCCGCTTCCTGCTGCCTGGAGAATAGCCGTGAGGTTCTGCATCACCCGCTCGGTCTGCTCAGCGATACCGCCCGGCACGACTTCACCAGTCCTGGGATCGAGCGCTACCTGACCGGCGGTGAAAACGAACCCGCCTGCAATGGTGCCCTGGCTGTACGGGCCGATGGCCTTCGGCGCGCCGCCGGTGGAGACGAAGTCCATTTCAGAAGAGTCCTTCGATAGTCCCGTCGGGATGCACCCGGATTGCCTCGGCAGCGGGCGTCTTGGACAGCCCAGGCATGGTCATGATATCGCCTGCCAAGGCGACTACGAAGCCCGCGCCGGCCGACACATAGGCATCCCGAACAGTAAGCCGGTATCCGGTCGGCCGCCCAAGCTTGGTGGCGTCGTCAGAAAATGAATACTGCGTCTTTGCCATGCACACCGGCGTATTGCCGTATCCGATGCCTTCGATCTGCTCGATTGCCTTACTCGCCGTGGCAGTAAAGTCAACGCCATCGGCGCCATAAATCTCGCGGGCGATCGTCTCGATCTTTTGCTTGATCGGAAGGGACGCGTCGTAGAGCGGCTTGAATCTGACTTTCCCCCCGCTCAGAACCTTCAACACTTCCTGCGCGACGGCTTCGCCACCGGGGCCGCCCTTGGCCCAGACGTCGCTCAGCGCAGCACGGGCCCCCCAGGCGCCGCAGCTCGCGAGCACAGTGTCGATCTCTTCCTGAGTGTCTGAGGTGAAGCGATTGAGCGCGACCACGGCGGGCACGCCGAACTTCATGACGTTTTTCACGTGGGCTTCGAGATTCACGAGGCCGCGCTTGAGCGCCTCGACATCCGGCTTGCCCAGATTCTCTTTCTTGACGCCTCCATGCATCTTGAGCGCCCGAACCGTCGCCACGATTATGGCGGCCTCGGGATTGAGGCCGGCGAAGCGGCATTTGATATCGAAAAACTTTTCAGCGCCGAGATCGGCTCCAAATCCCGCTTCAGTGAGGACAATGTCGCCGAGTGAGAGTGCGAGCCGGGTCGCCGCCACCGAGTTGCAGCCATGGGCGATGTTTCCGAACGGTCCGCCGTGTACCAGGGCAGGTCCGCCTTCGAGCGTCTGGACCAGATTCGGAAGAATCGCATCCTTGAGCAGCAGCGTCATGGCGCCGGCTGCCTTGAGCTCGCCCGCGGTCACCGGTTTCCGCTCGCGGGTATAGCCCACGATTATGCGAGCGATGCGCTGCTCGAGATCCTGGAGATCATTGGCGAGGCACAGAATCGCCATGATCTCGCTGCCCGGCACGATCACGAACCGATCTTCCCGTACCGGGCCCGCGTTGATCCCGCCCAAGCTGATCACGATCGACCGCAATGCGCGGTCGTTCATGTCTATGGTGCGGGGCCAGGTGATGCGGCGAGGATCGATGCCCAATGCGTTCCCGTGATGCAGGTGGTTGTCGAGCATCGCCGAGAGCAGGTTGTGGGCGGACGTGATCGCGTGAAAATCCCCGGTGAAATGGAGGTTGATCTCGTCCATGGGGACTACCTGCGCGTACCCGCCTCCGGCCGCCCCGCCCTTCACACCGAACACCGGTCCGAGCGACGGCTCGCGAATCGCCACGATGACCTTTTTCCCCAGCCGGCGGAGCGCCATCGCCACGCCGATCGTGCAGGTGGACTTTCCCTCACCCGCCGGAGTGGGGTTGATGCCGGTGACCAGCACCAGCCGTCCCGTCGGGCGCCTCTTGGCAATTGCCTCCGGCGCGATCTTCGCCTTTGTGTGTCCGTAGGGTAGTAGATCCGCCGGTCCCAGCCCCACCTCGGCAGCGACGTCGGCAATGGGCCGCATCTTGGCGGCTTGAGCGATCGCGATATCGGACGGGACAGTCACGGGGGCTCCAGTGGGGAAGCTATCGGCTAGCGGCTAGCGGCTATCAGCTATCAGAGTGGGTCGAGGCCGAATACGCGAGCGGCGTTGGCGCCGGTGGCGGCGACCAGGGCATCGAGCGTAAGGCCACGCACCTGTGCGATCCGCTCGGCCACATGGCGGACAAACGCAGGCTCGTTCCGCGCGCCGCGATGCGGTACGGGAGCGAGATACGGTCCGTCGGTCTCGATCAGCGTTCGATCCAGCGGGGTTTCCCGGATGGCATCATCCAACGTCCAGTTCCGGAAGGTGACCATTCCGCTGAAGGACACATAGTGGCCCAGAGCTACCCCTGCCCGCAAGAGCCCGAGACCGCTGCTGAATGAATGAAGGATGGCAGTCACGCGGGGATGGGCGCGCAACACGGCGATCATGTCCTCGTCGGCGTCGCGGGCGTGAATGACCGCCGGTTTCCCCGTCTTGGCAGCGAGCTCGAGCTGTTCTTCGAACGCGGCCCGCTGCGCCGGCCGGGGCGAGTGATCGTAGTGGTAGTCGAGCCCCATCTCGCCCGCGGCGACGACCCGCTCATCGCTCAGCGTGCTCGTCATCCACGCGGCGTA
>JBKPOS010000104.1:0-11770 GCA_046733215.1 Gemmatimonadota bacterium | reverse complement strand
CATTTCCCATGCCTGCCCTGCCGGCGGCCCCTGACGCCTCTCAAGCCCCTGAATAGCAGAGGGTTGGCCTTGCTGGCGCCGGCTGGTCATCCTCGCGATCTGCGGCAGATTCAACCGACGGAAGCCGCGCCGGCTGGTTGATTTGACCGTTCTCAAGTGGGCCGCTTACGTTGGATCAGCCGCCAGGGGTATCGGGAAACCCGATTGAGAGAGAACCCTTGGAACCTGATCCGGTTCATACCGGCGAAGGGAGCGCGGCGCATTGCGCGGCGTCCTTCGCCCTCGTTGGGAGCGTCGCCATGGCCACGTCGATTACCTCTGCCTCCACCGCTGGCTCCGCATACGGCGAGGCTTTCCCCCGATCCACCAAGGTCTACCTCGAAGGACGCCGCGGCGTGCGAGTTCCCGTGCGGGAGATCGCGCTCTCGGGCGGCGAGCTGCCACTTCAGGTCTACGACACGAGTGGACCGGATGGGTTCGACGTCCATGAGGGGCTTCCGCCGCTCCGGCGCCCGTGGATTCTCGCTCGCACCGTCGAGAGGGTCGAGCAACGGGCCGAGGGACGACACGACGGCCATCGCGATCGGGAGCCCGTGCCGGCTGGGCTTCGGCGCACGCCCTATCGCGGACGTACCGTCGTGACGCAGCTCCACTACGCGCGACTTGGCGAGATCACTCCGGAGATGGAATTCGTCGCCCTGCGCGAAGGCTTGCCGCCCGAGCTCGTCCGGGCCGAGGTGGCCGGCGGCCGGGCAATTATTCCTGCCAACATCAATCACCCCGAGCTCGAGCCGATGATTATCGGCAGGAAGTTCCTGGTAAAAATCAACGCGAACATCGGGAACTCGATCGTCACATCATCGGTTGCGGAGGAAGTCGACAAGCTGCGCTGGGCCACGTTGTGGGGCGCAGACACCGTGATGGATCTCTCCACCGGCAGGGACATCCACGCTACCCGCGAATGGATTCTCCGCAACTCGGCAGTGCCGATCGGCACTGTACCGATCTATCAGGCCCTCGAGAAGGTGGGCGGTGTGGCAGAGGACCTGACCTGGGATATCTACCGCGACACGCTGATCGAGCAATGCGAGCAGGGTGTCGACTACTTCACTGTACACGCCGGTGTGCTGCTCGAGTATGTGCCGCTCACCGCCAACCGTGTGACGGGTATCGTGTCCCGGGGCGGATCGATCCTGGCAAAGTGGTGTCTCGCGCATCACCGGCAGAACTTCCTCTACACCCGGTTCCGGGAGATCTGCGAGATCCTCGCGCAGTACGACGTCTCCTTCTCGCTCGGCGACGGCCTTCGGCCCGGCAGCATCGCGGACGCAAACGACGAAGCGCAGTTTGCCGAGCTCCGCACCCAGGGAGAGCTCACCCGCATTGCCTGGGAGCACGAGGTACAGGTAATGAATGAAGGGCCCGGCCACGTGCCCATGCATCTGATTCGCGACAACATGGACAAACAGCTCGAGTGGTGCAGTGAGGCGCCATTCTACACGTTGGGTCCGCTCACCACCGACATCGCGCCGGGGTACGATCACATCACGAGCGCCATCGGCGCCGCTATGATCGGCTGGTACGGCACCGCGATGCTCTGCTACGTCACTCCCAAGGAACACCTCGGGCTGCCCGATCGCGATGACGTCAAAGCCGGCGTGATCGCCTACAAGATCGCGGCCCACGCCGCGGATCTCGCCAAGGGACATCGGCGAGCCCGCGAGTGGGACGACGCCTTGTCGAGGGCGCGCTTCGACTTCCGCTGGGAAGACCAGTTCAACCTGGCGCTCGACCCGGTCACGGCGAGGGCCTTTCACGACGAGACCCTGCCCGCCGAGGGCGCCAAGCTCGCCCATTTCTGCTCGATGTGTGGTCCCAAGTTCTGCTCGATGAAGCTCACTCAGGATTTGCGTGAGGAGGCGCGTCGCCAGGCCGAGGCCGGCATGGCCGAGAAGGCAGCCGAGTTCCGGGCGCGCGGCGGCGAGATATACCTGAGAAAGTGAGAGTGACACGTGAGAGGCGAAAATGAAGCCAGAGTGGCGGGTCTGGGCGCATTGGCGGTGCTCGCGGCGCTGGGATGCCGTTCGGACCAGCCCGCGGCCGCGCCGCTGACCACCGCGGTACTCAGTCAGGACTCGGCGCGACCACCGGCCCCCCACCGCCTGCGCGAGGTGACTGGTCTCTCCCACCCGGAGGCTGCCCGATACGATCCCGAGCTCGACCTGTGGTTCGTCGCCAACATCAACGGAGATCCGCTGGCCAAGGACAACAACGGCTTCATCACGCGACTCAAGAGCGACGGCTCGGTCGGCGTGCTCAAGTTCGCGGAGGGTGGCCGCAACGGAGTCCACCTGAACGGCCCGAAAGGCATGGCTATCGTAGGCGACACGCTCTGGGTAGCCGACATCGACGCAGTGCGGGGATTCAATCGGAGAACGGGCGCAGAGATCGCCAGCGTGAGCCTGTCCGGCCAGGCCAAGTTCCTGAATGACATCACGGCGGGTCCCGGCGGGATCTACGTGACCGATACTGGCATCGGCCCCGATGGAAAGGGAGGAATGAAGCACACCGGCCCAGACCGCGTCTTCAAGATCGATGCTTCCCGCAAAGTCAGCATCGCGCTCCAAAGCGACAGCCTGCAAGGCCCCAACGGGATTACCTGGGACTCGGCGGGCGGTCACTTCGTGATCGTTCCGTTCTTTGGGAAGACCCCGCTGTCCTGGTCTCCCGGTGATGCCGCTCCCCGCGCGATCGGCAAGGCTCCAGGGCAGGAGGATGGCGTCGAGGCCGTCGGACCCAATCACTATCTCATTACTTCCTGGGCCGACTCCAGCCTGTTCGCGCTGGAGCAGGGGCAGGCCACCCGGATCGCAGGCCCGCTCCCCTCGCCGGCCGACATCGGTTGGGATGCGCGCAGGCATCGGGTCGCCGTGCCGCTGTTGCTGGAAGACCGGGTGGAAATCTGGGAGCTGCCATGAAGCGGACATCGAGGAGACGCAATGGCGCAGTGTCACACGTTCTGATGGCCCTGATCGGTGTGGCTGCAGGGATGGGAATGGCGTGGGGTCTGGGCGGTCGCCCGCTGCGTGATGCCGTGACCACCCACGGCGAATGGGTGTACCTGAAGAAAAGGGGCCAGACGGATTCGGTGAGAGCGTACATCGCGTACCCCGAGCGAAAGGATCGCGCGCCCGGTGTGGTGGTCATTCACGAGGTATTCGGCCTGACCGACTGGGAGCCGACCGTGGCCGACAAGCTGGCCAAGAACGGCTATGTCGCCATTGTGCCGGACCTGCTTTCGACCAAGTACGGTCGTTCTCCGGCCGACCCCGACTCAGGGCGAAAGCTGGTGGCGCAGCTCGAGCCGTCGCGCATCACCGCGGATCTCGATGCTACGGTGGACTATCTCAACGAGCAGTCAGCGGTTCTACCGGGGATCATCGGCATCATGGGCTTTTGTTGGGGAGGCGGCCAGACGTTTCGCTACACGACCAACAATCCCAAGCTGAAAGCGGCTGTGATCTGCTACGGTCCGCCGCCGCCACATGACGCGTTGGCCCGGATCGAAACACCGCTCCTCGGCGTCTATGGAGAGAATGACGCCCGGATCGACGCTTCACTGCCGGATGTGGCCGCGCGCCTCAAGGGCATGGGGAAGTCCTTCACGTATCAGACCTACCCCGGTACCGGCCATGGCTTCCTCAAGCCCGGACGAGAGGGGTCCGATGGACCGCAGGTTGAGAAGGCGTGGACCAATATCCTGAATTTCTTCAAGAAGGAGCTGCAGCCTAAGAGCCAGAACTGAGTCTTGATGATCCTTCCGTTTCTGCTGCTCCAGACAACCGCTGCGTCGCCGCTGGCCGTCAGGCCGGATACGGCGCGGCCTCTCCATGACGCCAGACACTACGAGATCACTCTGGTGCTGGGCGACAGCGGCCATCACGTGCTCGGAGAGATCGAGACGAGCTGGAGACTGCGGTCGTCGGAGCCGATTCAGCTCGAGCTCGATTCGGCGCTCCGGGTGGTCCGCGTGCTGGTGAACGGAAGAGAGAACACGCGCCTGGCGCGCACCATGTACGGCCGCGGTGCCAATGACGTGGTCATTCCTCACGATGGCAAGGCGGGTGACTCGCTCACGACCCGCATTCGCTACCATGGCGACGTGCGCCTGGGACTCGCCTTTCGGGGCGACAAGACTCACAATCTCGCGATCTTCGGAGACAACTGGCCGGACCGCGCCCACGGCTGGCTCGCGTTGCAGGACTTTCCCAACGATAAGGCGACAGTGGCGTTCAAGGTCCAGGTGCCGGCCGGTTACCAGGTGCTCGCGAACGGCGTACTGGAGAAAGTCGACACGCTGCCGTACTCGCACACCGTCTGGAACTATCGGATGGATCGGCCGATCCCTCCGTATACCATGGTGATTGCCGTGGGGAGGTTCGCCGTGACTCGACTACCCGATGCGGCATGCTCGGTCCGTTGTGTCCCTCAGACGCTTTGGACCTTCCCGGAAGATTCGGCCTTTGCGGCCGCCGAACCATTTCGCCGTGTCGGGAGCATCGTCGAGTTCTTCTCACGCCTGATCGGCCCCTTTCCGTACGCAGGGCTGGCGCACGTCGAGGCGGCCACGCCGTACGGCGGCATGGAGAACGCGACCGCCATTTTCTACAACGACAGCCTGTACCGCGCGAGGTCCCTGCCTGAGGAGACAGTCGCTCACGAGACCGCGCACCAGTGGTTCGGCGACGCAGTGACGGAAGACGACTGGCACCACCTCTGGCTTTCGGAGGGCTTTGCCACCTATCTCGCCGCGATGTGGGCCGAGCAGGCCGGGGGTGCGCCGGCATTGAAGGCAGCCATGCACAAGAATGCAGAGGCGTACTTCAAGTCCCGCGCGGTCGATCGCCCCATTCTAGACCCGACCGTTCGCAACCTCGATTCCCTGCTCAACGAAAACAACTATCAGAAGGGTGCCTGGGTCCTCCACCAGCTTCGTGGCATGATCGGGGATTCGGCATTCGTGTCCGGATTGCGGACCTACTACCAGCGTTTCCGGGACAGCACGGCGCTGTCCATTGATTTTGCGAAGATCATGTCCGAGGCTGCCGGTCGAGACTTGGACTGGTACTTCCGACAGGCGCTCACTCAGCCGGGCTACCCGATGCTGGCGGTCAACACCAGCCGGGAAGGGGGCAAGCTGGTGGTGGAGATACGGCAGACGCAGAACAGCCAGTGGGGTACCTATCGTCTGCCCGGGCTCGAGCTGCTGCTCGATGGGAAGCTGGTTCGGATGGACGTGGACGCGCCGACCCAGCGGACGGCGTTCAGCGGTTTTTCGAAGAATCCCTCGAAGATCGAAATCGATCCGAATGGGCGGTGGCTGGTTAAGAAAAGCGTAAACGGTGAACGGTAAACGGTGAACGGGAGTGATCAGATTCGGCCTCATCCGTCTGAGACTGGTATCGCCCGGAACCCCCCGTTTACCGTTTACCGTTCACCGTTCACGCTGTTAAAGCCGTTCACGCTGTTCTCGGTTCTCACCCCACTCCTTCTCCCGGCCTGCGGCGGCCTCTCTCCCCTTCGCGGCCATGCCGTGGTGGGGCGTGATGCCTATCTGCTCTTTGTAGGCGAGACGGCCGACGGACAATCCGACCTCTTCGGTGTTCGGGCGGACGGCGGTCCGGTCTTTCAGATCACCTACACGCCAGTGGTCGAAGCCGCGCCTGTGCTTTCACCGGATGGAGGCACAGTGGCGTTCCTGCGGGCAGCCACGATCGGCGACAAGAAGCCTGGAAGAGTCTGGGTGCTCAATCTCCTGAGCGGAGCCGAGCGGGAGCTTCAGTTGCGGCGAGGTGCAGCCGCGCCCACTGCTCTCGGCTGGTCGGAGGATGGAAGCGCCATCTACGTGCGAGCCGACACCACGGTCTATCGGTTTGTCGCACCACCCGCATCGGGTGAGCCGCGCATAGTGACGGACGGTGAGCGGTCGAGAGCAGAATCGAGCCTCGAGGTGCTGGTGGGACAGCCGCCATTCGGAAGTGTGGTCCCGTGCGGCTCGGACCTTTGTGTCCTGAGCGAGCAGAGTGCTCCTGCGCCGTTCGCGTCCAACGCTCACGATCCCGTACGCTGGGGACCGGACTCGGTGGGCTTTGTGAGCGGGCCGGACCTGATCGTGCGACCAGTGGGCCCGGGGCATCAGCGCCGGCTGGAGTGGAGCGGTGCGCCGTCAGGAGTGCGCGGGCTGACATTCTTTGGAGGGGAAAGCGTGAATACGGTGAACGGTAAACGGTGAACGGGAGACTAAGCCGAGCCCTTGGTCCCGTTCACTGCTTACCGTTGACCGCTCACGCTTTGATCGCATCCCACGCGGCCTCGACAGCCTGTATCGCCTGGGGATGACCAGGGCTCCACTCCCTCACGCTCACTCGCTCGGCCGCCCAGCCCACGACGGCAAGCCAGACTCCGGCCCACAGCTCCGGTGGTCCGGTGCGGACAGCGCCGTCGGCCTTGCCGGAGGCGACGATCTGCTGGAGCGCGTCGCGCACCTGACGGGCAAGCACGCGACTTTGCTCGTCCAGGTGGCGCCCGTCTTCGAAGTGAAGCGCCATACGGGTGGCGGCCGGATCACGATCGGCAGCTTCCAGCATGCGAAGGGCGATCCGCCGCAATCGCGGCCCGACATCGGCGGCGCGAGCATCCTCGGGTTCTGTGATGAGGCTCAGTGCCCAACGCTGCGAAGAACGATAGACTTCGTTGAGGAGTTCTTCCTTGCCGGTGAAGTGACGGTAGATCGTTCCTTCGGCTACGCCCGCCCGCAGGGCAATCTCTGGAGTGGTCGTGCCGCGAAATCCGGCTGTCGTGTAGAGTTCAAGCGCCGCGCGCAGCAACTTCTCGCGGGTAGCCTGGCCATCACGACGCAACGTGGGAGGCACCGACATAGTGGAAATTTACCGTCGCGGGCGGAGCCAGCGGCAGGGAACCCGAGTTGGTAACCCTGTGTTTTGGGGGTGACTCATCATGTTCGATTTTGCTGCGCTCTGGAGCCAGGCCCTTCCGTATGATGCATTCGCCGCTGCGAGCGAGCTCAAGCATCGCGGTCTCTGGCATGGACTACATCGGCTGGCCCGCATCCCGGCGTGGGCATTAGCCGCGGTTCCACCGGATGCCGGTCTCAAGCTGCTAGTGCTGGCGGAAGACTGGTGCGGTGACGCCTCCAACACGATCCCGATTCTCGCCAAGCTCAGTGATCTCGCGCCTGGCATAGAGCTTCGCATTCTTCGCCGCGATGAGCACCCGGACGTGATGGATCAGTATCTCACCAACGGGGCGCGCTCGATTCCGGTCGTCATCGCTCTGGATCGCGACTTTCGCGAGCTCGGTCACTGGGGGCCGCGGCCGCGATTGCTGCAGGAATGGGTTCTGGAAGAGCGGAAGAAGGGCACGCCGAAGGATCAGTTGTACCCCGAGGTCCGACGCTGGTACGCTCGGGACGCCGGTGAGACCACCCTGCAAGAAGTACTTTCTACCGCAGGCCTCCCGACGGTACGAGCAGCGTAGGTCCTCGCCGACATTCCCTGTCGCTAGAACATCCAGCCGAAGCCGAATGTCAGCCGGGTCTTGTCGGGTCCTGCCGCGACGCTCAGGGTGAAGGCCGTAGTGCGCAGGAACCTTAGGCCGACACCAGCGCCGCCTCCGACCTTCATGTCGCTGGTGGTGAGGTAGAATTTGGTATCCTCGAACACCCGGCCGGCGTCGACGAATCCGATCAGAATGATGCCGACGACGTTCTTGATGTTTGCCACATTCTGCCGGACCTCGAAATTGCCCAGCAAGACACCCTTACCCGCGAGACGGCCTGTCTCGAGGGCCCGGAACGAGAACTGTCCGCCCAGGACCGGTACCGGCCTCTCCCACGCCGGGATGTTATAGAGGGCATCCAGGGTGGGCTCGCCATAGATCTGCGAGCCGAGCACTCGCGCAGCCAGGACTGTGCCCTGACGAATCTGCAGGTAACCCCGGGCAATGCCGTAGAGCCGTTCGTAATTCCCTCCGCCCCCCGCAACCTGATAGCCTGCCTCGAGCAGGAACCCGTGGTGTGGATCATACTCGGTGTCGCGGCTGTCATATACAAGCGCACCACGGACACTGGCATCGGTTTCCTTGAGTTCGGTGCCGAACGTTTGCAGAAAGACCGACGTGCCTTCGTCGTGCGCCACGTACTTGACCGACTGACCTGCCACTTGAAGGCCGAACCATAAGGGTCCGACAATGCGCCGGCTCGTCTCGAAGGAGCCGTAGTAGTTGGTGCGCTGGACCCGGTAGAAGAACGGGTTGGCGTCTGTCACGTTGTTCTGGTCGAACGTCGTCTCATTGCCGACACCGAAAAACCCGTAACGGGACTCGCGCGATACGATGCCAAAGCCCGCAAACCGCCAGTTCTTGACCAGCAAGGGCGCACCGAACTGACCTGCTATAAAGCGGGTGCCTCGAAACCCGATCCCGGCGTCCAGCTGCATGTACCCTTTGGCTGTGACGCGTTCCTCGTATGGCGCTGCTTGAGAGCGACGAATACGCGCCGAAATCAACGGGCCGTCGTTCGACAACCCTGAGAGATACGGGAAGTAGCTGGTTCGCCAGGGAACGTCAGTGTTAGTCTGGACCGGCTCGGGACCTTGACCATACAGGGTTGCTGCGGCACACACGAGGAGTATCGCGGTGCAGCCCGCACTGACGCATCGGCGAAGCAGCATCAGCTCGGTCTCTGGAACAAGAAGGCCGAATCGCGAAGCGCCCCCTGACGGCCGTCGTGCGCCGCGTACTGGCCGGGGTACATGGAAGCGGCTCCGAATTCTCCGCGCTTGTTGACGGCGTAGAAGTGCAGGTCGAACTTGGGCCGGCCGTCGGGCTGCAGCAAACGGGCCGGCGTCTGGGTCAGCACACGCTTCAAGGTGGCCAGGCATGCGTCGGTCGGCTTCATGCCGCGGCGCATCTGCTCAACGGTCAGAAATCCTCCGCAGACCATGATGTTCGACTCGCCCCGGCCGGTAGAACCGGCCGCTCCGATATCATTGTCGGTGTACTGCCCGGCCCCGACGATGGGGCTGTCGCCGACGCGCCCCGGGAGCTTCCAGGCCAGACCACTGGTCGTTGTCACCGATGACACCTCTCCCCTGGCATTCACCACATCGAGATTAATCGTACCGGTCGGCCGGGCAACCATGGGTGTCTTGGGGGGAACATCGAGCCAGTCGTCGTCCGGGTTTCGGTTGGCACGCCACTCGAGCCAGAGCTGCCGCGATTCGGGCGTAAGCAGGTCTTCCTCTTTGAACCCGTAGGACAACGCGAAACGCTTCGCTCCCTCTCCCACCAGCAGAATGTGGTTGGTGTACATCAATACCAGCTTGGCCACCTCGCTGGGCGTCTTGATCCCTTCGAGTGCGGCGACTGCACCAGCCCGTTTGGTGGGCCCGTGCATGCACGAAGCGTCGAGCTGCACCACCCCCTCTTCGTTGGGCAGCCCGCCGTAGCCGACCGAGTTGTCCGCCGGGTCGAGCTCCTGGATCTTCACCCCTTCAACCGCCGCATCCAGAGCGTCGCTCCCCTGCAGCATGAGCTCCATGGCGCGCGTCACAGCCCGAAGCCCGTTGGCCGAGCTCACAGCTGCCGGATTCGCAACCCGTCGACGGAAAACGAAGGGGGCTTCGAGCGAACTCAGACTCGGAAGCCCGATGGAGGCGGCCGCTGCTCCCGCAACACCGAGAAACCCTCGCCGGGACACGGGGGAAAGCATGATGCAAATTCCTCTCGGCAATGACCGAGCGGGATTTAGGTCTCCGCGCGACAGAAGTCAACTTGCTCTTGGTTTTCACCGCTCCTACGTTTGGGCGGTTGACCACTCCCAGCTTTCTCCGTCGGCTAGGCAGTCGAGATGTGGTGTCGGTCGAGAATCCGCTTTCGCTCGTCCGACTCTTCATCGCGGCCGTTCTCCTCTTTGCAACCGTCGTCGCTCTGGTGCTCTGGGCGACGGACATGGTTCCGCGAGCGCTCCAGCTGATTGGAATCTTCTGGGCGATCTACGGATTCTCCATGGGCCTGCTGGGCGGGGTTCTCGAGCCGCTCGTCGAGGGCCTGACTCGAGTATTCATGGATCTCGGTTTGAGTCGCGCCGGCGGCGGATACTCGGACATCGAGACGCTGGCGGCGCGAGGCCACTACGATGCCGCCGCGGAGGCCTACCGCGAGCGGGCGCACGCGCCTGCCGAGCGGACCGAAGCGACTCTGCGTCGCGCTGCGCTACTCGCCGGAGCGCTGGGGCAGCCGGAGACCGCGGTTGCCGAACTGGAAAATCTCCGCGTCGGTCATCCCCCGCCGAGCGCCAACGACGACATGCGGATCGGCTTGGCGCTGGTGGAGCTGTACGAAGAACGCTTGCGCGACCCGGGCCGGGCCATGACCGAGCTTCGGCGACTGATCGATCGCTATCCCAGTAGCAGGCATCTCCGTCGCCTCCGGGCAGAGCTGATGGCCCTCAAGCAGCAACGCTTCGGCAATGCCGCGACGCCCTAGGCTCCCGCCGTCGGTCTTCAACCTGCCGGTCGAAAAGATGCGGGCCGGCTATTACTCCGACAAATACTTCGTGCGCGCCCGGGACATCCTGCTGGCTGAAGGGGACCGCCCTCACGTCACCATGCAGGTCTTCTGCAAGGCCCACGCCTTTCTCGGCGGCATGGACGAAGCCATTGCAATTCTCAAGTTGTGCGCCATTGAATGGCCGGAGCTAGTGGTACACGCGCTCAGCGACGGCGACGAAGTGGAGCCATGGGAAACGGTGATGCTGATCGAGGGTCCCTACGACGCCTTTGCACATCTCGAGACACTCTATCTCGGTGTCCTCGCCCGGCGGACACGGGTCGCTACGAATACCCGACGCGTCGTGGAGGCCGCTGCACCCAAGGAGATCATGTTTTTCCCCGCTCGTCACGATCACTGGCTGGTGCAAACGGGGGATGGTTACGCTGCGCATGTGGCCGGAGCGATTGGCGTGTCGACCGATGCACAAGCCTCGTGGTGGGGCAGCGAAGGAGTGGGAACTGTACCGCACGCGCTGATCGCCGCCTATGGAGGCGACACCGTGGTCGCCACCAGGAAGTTTGCCGATCACATCGGACCACAGGTGAAGCTGGTGACCCTGGTGGATTTCGAGAACGATTGCGTCCGCACCTCGCTTGAGGTCGCCGAAGCCTTGGGCGATCGTCTTTACGGCGTGCGGCTCGACACCAGCGAGGTGCTCGTGGACCGATCCTTATGGGGGCACATGGGACGGGAAAAGCCGACCGGGGTCAATCCGCAACTGGTTCGCAACGTACGTGAGGCTTTGGACCAGCATGGATTCGGCCACGTCAGAATCGTCGTATCCGGCGGGTTCACAGTCGAGAAAATCATGGCGTTCGAGCGCGCGCACGTCCCGGTGGATGCCTACGGCGTCGGCTCGTCTCTGTTCGTGGGGAACTTCGACTTTACCGCGGATGTGGTTTTGCTCGATGGTGAGCCATGTGCCAAGGTGGGTCGCGAGTACCGGCCTAATCCCCGGTTGGAAATGGTAGACTGAGCGCTCGTCGCCGGACGATCGTTCGTTTATTGACGGTAGGGGAACGCCGGAATCGGGTCGGCGGTTAACACTGATGCGAGAGGACGTCCGAAAGAGAGGAGCTCGCAGGTCGCTCCGGCATGGAGCCGGAGCCGGAAAGAAGGAACCCATATGTTGTTGCCG
>JBKPOS010000103.1:0-44433 GCA_046733215.1 Gemmatimonadota bacterium | reverse complement strand
CAGGCTCTGGAGTACCGCCTCGAGCTCCGGTGTGCCCAGGCTGTCCAGCTCGGGCAATGGGAGTTGAGCCACGTCCACGCCGGGTGGACGTGCCGCCAAATGCCCAGGACGCAGTCCCGGCCGGCCGACCCACACGGTCAGCGCCACCATTGCGGCCGCTGCAAGTCCCGCAATGGTCCATACAATGCGACGCCTTCCGGCGACTCGCTCTTTGCGCAGGCGACCCAGCACGCGCTCACTCACATGGTGGGCATCCAGGTTCGCCGCGAGGTCCGCTCCGAGCCCGGCGGTCGCCGACACCAGCTCCCATTCTTCTTGGCATTCGGAACAGGCCGCCAGATGTGCTTGCTCCTCGGGCGTCCAACTTTCTTCTCGCCGTGCGACGGCCGGCATTCGATCGGATAGCTGCTCGCAGGTCATTTCACCAGCTCCTTGAGCCGCTTCACTGCGTGATGATAGTGCACTCGCGCCGCGCCCGGTGTGGTCCCCAGCGCGGCGGCGATGTCGTCGTACTCCATGCCTTCCTGTGCCCGGAGCAGGAACACCTCCCGCTGAAGCCGGGGCAACGTGGTCAATCCCTCTCGCACTCGTTGCTCAGCCTCGCCGGCCGCGTAATCCGCTTCCGGGTCCGCTCGATCGGGGATGTCCCGATCGTCGATCGAGATCATCTGCCGGCCTTTCCGCTTGCGATATTCGTCACGTAGAAGGTTGCCTGCAATGGTGAACAGCCAGCTCCGAAAGGAAGCTTCGCCGCGCCAGCTGTCTACTCTGCGAAACGCTCGGAAAAGAGTCTCTTGCACCAGATCTTCGACATCGCTGCTACCTGCGCCCGAAGCGTACAGGAAACGGCCGATTGCGCCGAGATGGCGACGCACCAATTCGGCGGCCGCCCGCTCGTCACCAGCTCGGTACGCCGCGACCAGCGCGGCATCGGACGGCTCACCGGCCCGGGCGGGTGGGCTCATGTCGGGGGCGAGGACGACAGCGACAGCCGCACGTTAAGCGGTGGCAACTCCCTTATTCGCCCGGGCTTTCGCATTGGGGCTAATGTAGCACGGGAGGTGAGGCGATTGAAGGCGCTATCTATCAATAGGTTGCGACTAGATCCTCAACCGAAGCGGCGGCGACGGCTATCTTTGCCGGCCATGCTCCAGCCGCGCCCCCAGGTGATCGCGCATCGCGGCGCCTCCGGTTACGAATTTGAAAATTCGCTCGCGGCGTTCCGCCGGGCGATCATGCTCGACGTCGACGGCGTCGAGCTGGACGTTCACGCCACTCGCGACGGGGCCATCGTGGTTCACCACGACCCGGAGATCGCCGGCCTGGGCTCGATTGCCAGCGCGGAACTCGCCGACCTGCGGCAAGTCAGGCTCCGGAATGGCGAGCCCATTCCGCTCCTCTCCGAAGTACTCGACCTGATGGGCCGGCGGGATGTCTGGGTGGAGGTCAAAGCTCTCGACCGGTCGTGGGACCGGAAACTCCTGGCGACTCTGGCGGCTGGACCAGCACCATCTCGGTACGCTGTACACAGCTTCCAGCACTCGATCATCGAGCGGTTGCGTCGAGCTCAGCCGGATCTCCGACTAGGCGTCCTGCTCGCGGAGACCGTGCCGGACCCGGTTGCGGTGGTGACTGCAGTGGGCGCCGATACGCTCTGGGCCGAGCGTTGCATGGTAAGCGAGCCATTGGTTCGGGCGATCCACGCCGCCGGCAAGGCCCTGATCGCGTGGACGGTGAACGAGCTGAGCGAGCTACGTCGCCTGGCTCAGCTCGGCGTCGATGGGTTGTGCGGTAATTACCCCGACAGAATCAGAATTGCGATCGGAACGGAACTGGAGTCCCCGGGAAGCTAGGAATTTCGACTGGCTTCGGCAGCCGCAGCGGACGAGCTGGCCTCCCTTGCCCGAGCATTCCGCCGTTCCTCCATCAAACCTTCGAGCCGGGTAATCTGGACGGCGACGTCATCCAGGCGGAAAAGCGCGGCGTCGATCCTGCGAGGATCCGCCTCCTTTCCCCGCTCCCGCCGATGCACCAGCAGCCCCAGCTCCCGCGCCGCGTTGTCTTGCTGCCGCCGATAGCGAAGCAGCTCCATGTGCAGCCGGCCCTCATCGAGCGCGGCTTGCGCTCGTCTGCCGAAGACTTCGAGCTCGCGATTGAGTCGATCCAGCAATTGTGCCATATGCGAACCTCCCGGCTCAAATAAAACACGAATGGGGTGCGGAACGAGTTCGCACCCCACTGTCCGCCCTGCTGGCTGCCGCCACTCAGCTGGTTGCGGCAACCGGGGCGGGATAGATCGAGACCCGCTGCCGGTTCTTGTCCTTGTACTCGAAGCGGACCACCCCATCGATTAACGCGAACAGCGTATCGTCGTTGGCCCGCCGGACATTCTTCCCCGGATGAAACTTGGTACCCCGCTGCCGGACGATGATGCTGCCGGCGGTGACGGTCTCTCCTCCGTATCGCTTCACGCCAAGGTATTGCGGGTTGCTGTTCCGGCCGTTCCGGCTCGAGCCGACGCCCTTCTTGTGTGCCATGTGCGCCTCAGCCGAGCTTGAGGTCCGTGATTCGGACCTCGGTAAAATGCTGCCGATGTCCGGTCTTGCGGCGATAGTTCTTCCGCCGCTTGAACTTGAAGACGTAGATCTTGGGCTCTTTGCCCTCGCCAACCACCTCGGCCGTGACCGAGGCGCCTTTGACCAGCGGAGTTCCGGCGCGGATCGTCTCGCCGTCAGATGAGAGCAGCACCTCGTCGAACGTGAGCTTGGCGCCCGCTTCCGCCGTGAGGCGGGGAAGCCGGAGCGTCTTTCCCTTTTCGGCGCGGAACTGCTTGCCCGCGGTCCGGAAGATGGCGTACATGGCGTTGTGTCCCGAGTCGTGATCATCGAAAACAGCCTGCAAACCTAGCCAGGCGTTGGAGTTCGGACAAGGGGAACTAGAGATTGGAGCCGCTGGGCCGAGGCTACGCCACGGCGTAGAGCTCGGTTACGTCCCGGCCGGCCGGGCGGCTCATGAGGCGGAACTCGTCCAGACGCATCATCGGGTCGTCCCGCAAATCGAGATCGATGCCCGTAGTCTTTTGGAGTTGCTGCAGCAGCTTCGGTTCTTCCTCGAGCAGGTAGAGCGCGACCTCGGGATGTAACCGCACTGAAATCTGCTGCTCGCGGCGCTCGTGCCCTACTCGCTTGATAGCGCGCTCGAGCCGTCGAGCAACCACCTCGGGCGTAAACACGCGGCCGGATCCCCCACAGGTGGGACATTCGGTGGTCATGGAATGCCAAAGCGACGGCCGTACCCGCTGCCGGGTCATCTCGACCAGCCCGAGCTCCGATACGGCCAGCGCCTTGGTGCGCGCCCGATCCCGCCCCAGGTGAGTCCGCAGGTCCTGGAGCACCTTGTCGCGGTTGGCCCGCGACTCCATGTCGATGAAGTCGCAGACGATGATGCCTCCGATATCACGTAGCCGAATCTGCCGCGCGATCTCGCGCGCGGCCTCGAGATTCGTCCGGAGTATGGTTTTCTCTGGGTCTTTCTTGCCGATGTAGCGACCCGTGTTGACGTCGATGGAAACCAATGCTTCGGTCGGCTGAATGACGAGCGATCCACCCGTCGGCAGCTCGCAACGCGCCTTGAAGAGATCCCGAATCTCGGATTCGATGTCGAACTTGTCGAAGAGCGGGATCGGCTCGGAGTACAAATGGACCCGCTTCATCAGCTCGGGATCGACCTGGCTCAGGTACTGCTCGATCTCATTGTACAGCTCTCTGGCGTCTACCCAGAGTGCGTCCACCTTGGAGCTGAACACATCGCGGATGAGCCCCCGGGTGAGACTGGTTTCCCGCTCGAGCAGCGCTGGCGCCCGACGAACAAACGTTTTTTTGCGATTGATGCGGCGCCAGCGCGCGAGCAACGAATCGATCTCTCGGCGAAAGTGTTCTTCGGTCACACCCTCGCCGACCGTTCGGACGATCAAGCCGCCGCTGTCCTTGGGCAGCAGCTTGCCAACCATTTCCCTCAACTTGGCCCGCTGTTCCTTGCTCTCGATCTTGCGGCTGACGCCGACCTTGGACGCGTACGGCATGTAGACCAGGAAACGGCCGGGCAGGGAGATTTGCGCGGTAACCCGACACCCTTTGGTGCTGATCGGCTCCTTGGTCACCTGTACTGGAAGGTTCTGACCCTTCTTGAGAATCTCGGAGATGTTGGGCAGCGGCCGCCGGCCTCGGCGCTCGTTGGCAGCGGCCTTTTCTCCATTTCCCTTTTCCCTGCTTCGTCGTCGATCCCGTCCGCGCCATCCGCGGCGGTCCTCAGCAGCTGCTTCGGCCTCCGCCGGCGGATCGGCCTCGGCCGTTTCGACCTCGGCCGCTTCTTCTTCCTCCGCCGGGTCTTCGTCCTCTTCGGGCTCGAGCAGATCCGAGGCATGGAGGAAGGCGCTCTTCTCCTGCCCGATATCCACGAATGCCGCCTGGATACCGGGAAGGACCGCTTCAACTCTGCCGAGGTAAATGTCGCCGACGGTACGCCGGTGGTCGGGGCGGTCAACCAATAACTCGACCAGGCGGTCGTCTTCCATGATGGCGACCCGCGTTTCCCGCTGGCCACCGTTGATGAGAATTTCGCGCTTCAAGTCCGTAACCTGGCAGGCCGCGCAAGGCGGTCAGACCGCGACACGCGCAGCATTGTTGTTGGAGACGCCGGCCGGCAGGGGCAAGGTCGCAGACAACCAAGACGGCCCAGCAGACGGAAGGCGCCGCGGCACAACTGAACCAGCTAAATATGTGAGCGCTTATAGGTTAGGGCAATCCTGCCTGCGACTGTGCGACACCCTGCCCGAAAAGTTTGAAACGTCGCCCAAGCCAGACCGTGCCGAGCAGACAAAGCGAAATTGGCAGCAGCCCCACCGCGAAATCAGCCCACGGCGACATGGCCAAACCGACCGCCTTGGCAACCAGCGACAGCAACTTGTCGGTTCCGAAATAAAGGGCGAAGGCCAATGCCACCCGCGCCGCCCGAACGACGAGAGTGCCCTCGTCGGAGGGAAGCCCGCGGCGCACCAGGACCAGGGTGCTTCCCACCGCACCCGCCAGCCTCCCGACGCCAAAACTGAACTCCGGCTGAGCCACAAGAACCACGAGGGCAAAGCCAACTAGCGCTGCGGCGGCAAGACGCTCCTTCCCCTTGAGCACAACTGCGCTCCCCACACCGATGCCTCCAACAACGATCCCGCCCACTACGTCGCCCAGAAAGTGGGCGCCCAGGTACATCCGTGACAGGCCCACGAGCGGAACCATCACCGCACCAAGCAAAAGCAGGCCTCTATGGCGGAAATAGAGGCCCCCGCCTCCGTAGAAGCTGGTGGCCCCGGTGAGATGGGATGAGGGGAATCCGCGCCACAGTTCCGGGAGAGCCCGGCAGCGTGCGAGAAGCTCAGCGGTTGGTGGGCTCCAGAAGTTCGCTGGGCCGGGGCCGACGCAGGTTGGGCGGTTGGCGGTCATGCCGAGGAAATCTTTGACCCGCGAGTCGACTGCCACGGGCCGCGGCGACGCAAATACGGCCTTCAGGACACCGGAGAGGAAATAGCTGGCCAGAAGCACGTTAAGGAGGAGAAGGCCGGTGCGGAGCTGAACCCCGAAGATGATGGCGATCGCGACCGCTCGATAAATCCTCCCCGCCCCTACCTCACTGATGAGCACCATTATGCTTGTGAGCCAGGGAGTGGAGGCGGCCTGGAGCCAGAGAATCGGATCGGTCTGGAACACGCGCGTCGCTGCTTAGTGCGCGATGTCACCCAGAATCTGACGTGCGATCACGATGCGCTGGATCTCACTCGTTCCCTCTCCTATCTCGCACACCTTCGCGTCACGCATCATTCGCTCTACCGGATAATCCGTGGTGTAGCCGTACCCACCAAAAATCTGGACCGCTTTGGTCGTCGCCCGCATCGCCAGCTCCGAGCAGAACAGCTTGGCCATTGCCGCTTCCTTCTTGAATGGCTTGCCGTTCTGCTTGAGCCATGCCGCATGGTACAGGAGATGGGTTCCGGCTTCGATTTCCAACGCCATGTCGGCGAGTTGAAAGCTCACTCCCTGAAAGCTGCCGATCGGCTTGCCGAACTGCTTGCGGATCCCGGCATACGAAAGGGCCTGCTCAAAGGCCCCTTCCGCGATTCCCAACGACAACGCCGCGATGCCGATGCGTCCGGCATCGAGCGTCTTGAGGAAGTTGGTGAATCCCTGGCCGAGCTCGCCCAGCACATTCTCCTTGGGGACCATCGCGTCTTCGAACACGAGCTCGCGGGTGTCGCTCGCGCGCCATCCCATCTTCTCTTCTTTCTTCCCGGCGCGTACGCCCTTGATCTTGGGAAGGTCCTCGCAATGGCCCACCCCGATGGCCCGGCAACGCTCGAGATCCACCGTGTCCTTGGTAACGATGAAGCTGGTAATACCCCGATTCCCGTGGCCGGGCTGGGTTCGGGCCGTCACGGAAAAGATCTCGCCTACACCCGCATGCGTGATGAATACCTTTGCCCCATTGAGCAGGAAATGGTCGCCTTTGTCTACCGCCGTGGTTGCGGTGCCGCCGGCATCGCTCCCCGCGCCCGCTTCGGTCAATCCGAAGCCGCCCAGTACCTGTCCCGACGCAAGCAGTGGAACGTACTTCCGCCGCTGCGCGTCGGTGCCGAATTCGACGATAGGTGAAGTGCCGAGGTTGGTATGCGCGCTCACGGTGAGACCGTGGCTCGCGTCGACCTTGGCCAGCTCATGAATCGTGATGTAGTAGGAGATCTGATCCATGCCCGTACCGCCGAGCTCCTCACTCCAGGGCACGCCGAGCAATCCAAGCTCCCCCATGGTTTTGACGTTCTCCCAGGGAAAGCTGCTCGTGCGATCCAACTCCCGGGCCACCGGCGCGACCTGATTTTCCGCGAACTCGCGGACCATCTCGCGCACTTGGTAGTGCTGCTCGGTGAAGTAGAGTGACAGATCCATGGCTATGAACGGGTCGAGGCCCGAGCTCAAGGTCCCCAAATATACGTTGGCCAGGCCCAAGCCGTGCCCGCACATGAACATCGCTGGATGAATCGAAAACTAAGCGGGCAACACGGCGGACCTGCGCAAACAATTACAAGGCGTTCGGCCCCGATCTCGAACGAGCTCGAAGGCCCGGTGGCGTGCCGGGCCTTCACTTATTGGGCAGCCCGCGCCGTCCCTGCGCCGCCCGTCGCTTCGGGCGGGACAACACGCCAGTCATGCAGAATTCTCTGCAGGCCCAATCTGCGATGCCAGATGCTACGCAGTTAACCGCTTGTGGGAATAGCGATTACGTCACTGCGGCACCGATCGGCACAGCCATTGCCAGTGACCGGGTAAACGGTTGTTGGTGCTTTCCCCCTGGAGACCAAAGACGCTGGCAGGAGAAGTTATGTCGAACCGGAGAGGCTTCACCCTCATCGAGCTGCTGATCGTGGTCGTAATCATCGGTATTCTGGCGGCGATCGCCATTCCGAAGTTCGCGAACACCAAGCAGAAGGCGGTCCGGTCCAGCATGATCTCGGACCTGCGCAACCTGGCTACTGCTCAGGAGGCTTTCTTTTCCGACTCGACCCGCTACGCGGGGTCGTATAGTGGCACGCTGGGCTCGAACTCGGTGAACTTCTCGCCGAGCCAGAACAACGTCATCGCCATCACCACGGGTGGTAGCGGCTCGCACTGGTCGGCCACGATGACCAACACCGGCTTTAACAGCGGTTCGTCCACTTGCGGCATCTTCGTCGGCACGACTGCGACGGTGTCCGGTGCCACAGCCGAGGGTGTGCCCGGCTGTCAGTAAGTCATCAATCACGTTGGGCCAGAGTCCCTCCCCGATCGCCTGCAATAGTTCACTGTCCGGCACGGCTCCACGAACTCCTCTCGAAATAAAGCCCGCCATCTGCGACCTCGCCGGGATCCGGATCAGGAGGACCGGCGAGGAGACATTCGAGAGCAGCGCAGTCCGCCAGAAGAAACGAGCGGATGTAGGCGATGCCGCCATGCCGCCGCGCCGCGTCGGGGCGCCGGAGGACGTGAAGCCAGCCTCTCATCGCGAACAGCTTCCGTCGGATCGGCGCTGCTGAGGGCGCGACGCTGGCGACGAGCTGGTCGAGCCGGGGCTCGAGGCTGGCGGCCAACTCTGGACCCTTGAGATACAACTGATGCTCGAGCACGTCGGTCATGCCGTGCAACAGCGCCGGCGCATCCGGACTTATCCGCATGCCTGCCTCCGCGCTATGAACTGTGGGGGGTGGCGAAAAGTGGCCCCGGCGGACCGATTTTGCCAGCGAGCTGGCCGAGGGCCGTAAGCCCCACCGCCCTCACGACGAAGATCGAAGGGCCGCGAGCAGCGTGGCGCCATACCGCTCGGTCAGGAGAGGGCCGATTCCCGGCATTTCCGCCAATGCTGCCGCATCCGAGGGCGGTCTGACGGCGAGCCGGACCAGCGTTTCACCGTCGAACAGCGGGCCACCCCATACCCCTTTTCGCGCGCCTACAGCGGCCCGCAGCCGAGCGAGCCGGGCTGCGGCCGACCGTGGCAGTCGAGGTGATCGTGGGGCAGAGCGGCATCGATCACAGGATCCGCAACGATCCTTGCGCTCACCGAAGTACGCCAGGAGCCGGCCGCGCCGACACCCTCTGGCTCCGAGGTACCCTTCAATTACCGCCAGACGCGCCTGAGCATGGCGCCGCCGCTCCTTGACCGGTGCCCAATGCACGGCGCCCAGATCCGGCCGGAGCTCCTGGCGTAGCCGCTCTATGGATTCGGCCACTGCACTCGGCAGCCGGCGAGCGACAGCTGCATCAGTCCACGCGCGCTCGACCAACTCCGGCTTGGGAAAGGTGACCTCGAGCTGCCGATGATGAATGCCGGTGTCGTGCGGATGCCAAAGGACGATGCAGCGGCTCGGCCCCCCGTCCCTTCCGGCGCGCCCCGCTTCCTGGTAATAGGACTCCGGGGTGGAGGGCGGCATCCAGTGGACTACCAGCCGGACGTCCGGCTTGTCGATGCCCATGCCGAAGGCGCAGGTAGCGACTACGACGTCGAGCCCGTCGGCCAGGAACTCCGCGAGCACCTGAGATCGGCGCGCCGTCTCGAGACCGGCGTGGTACGTCGCGGTCCGGAACCCGGATTTTCGGATTGCTGCAGTAAGACGCTCGGTGGCTCTTCGAGTCGGCGCGTACACCAGGCGGAGCCCCGAGCTGGAACGTAGCAGCGCGATCAGTCGCTCGAAGCGGTCACGCTCATTCTCCACCCGAACAGCACCGAACCAGAGATTCGGTCGGTCGAACGAACCGACGTGAACTGCGAGCTGCCGCCGGGCGCCCCCGGCGGCTCCCAGCCCGAGCGCTGCGACGATGTCATCCCGAACGGCGGGGGTGGCGCTTCCCGTGAGAGCAACGGTCTGTGGCTCGCCGAGGAGATAACGAGCGCGCCGCAACGCGCGGTAGCTTGGCCGGAAATCATGCCCCCACTCGCTGATGCAGTGCGCCTCATCGATGGCGAGGAGCACGGGGGTCCCCGCTGATTGGCGCAGCTTGACCGCAGTACGAGCGAGCCGCTCGGGTGAGAGGTACAACAGGTTGAGGGACCGAGTCTCGAGTCCGGCGACGACGGAGGCCCGCTCCTCGGAGGTTAGCGCGCTATGCAGGGCCGCCGCCGCAATGCCGTGCCGGCGTGCCGCGGCAACCTGGTCCTGCATCAGCGACACGAGCGGCGAAACGACAATAGTAAATCCATCAAAGGCGAGTGACGGCACCTGAAAGCAGACCGACTTGCCGCCACCAGTAGGCAACACCGCCAACACATCTGTTCCGCCCAGCACCGACCGGATCACCTCTCGTTGCGCCGGCCGAAATGCAGGATATCCGAAATACCGAAGCAGCAGCTGTTGCGCATCAGCCATAGAAGGCATGGCTCAAGCTGACAGTTCGGTCAGCAACGAGCCGGACCTCATCCTCGCGAGCCGGGACAGAAAAAGCACAGAACCAGCCTACTACCGCGCGCTGTCCCGATTGAACCGATTGGTGGGATCTTCCTGGATGGATTCGACAAACAACTCGCAGCGAAGCCTCGACACTTGTCCGGGCGACAGAGCCGTGGCGAATCCTTGCCTAACGGAATCGTATCCTGGAGCAGTAAGCTGATACTTGGTCAGTAATGACTTTGCGATCTTGTTGGCGTCCGGTCCGCGTGCGACGAGCTTCACGATGAACGCGTCAGGAACGCTTCCGGCGTCGAAGATGTACACCGGCGCGGGATCACTGCACTGAGCTGGAAACCCGTAGGCAAGAACCCGAGGAACCCGGCTCGGCGGCGGCGGCCCGAGGTGCACGAAGCCGGCACCGCGCGCGCTTCTGCCGCTCCACCATTCATACCCCACCCAGCCGATCACGATCGCTAGGACCGCGCCGGCGGCGATGGCGGCGCGCTGCCACGCAAACCGCCGGGCGATCGGATTCCTCAGCCCGCATACGGGACATACCGCCATCCGGCCTCGCATGGGAGTTCCGCATTCGGGGCAGCGAATCGCAGGCATGCCCGGGGAAGTCGCGGAGAGGAGGGGGAGATCGGGCCCAGCACTTCGCACGGTAGGATGGCGGCGCCCGCATCGCGGACACTGCGCAGCGTGAGGGCTGACCGGCTCACCGCATTCCACGCACGCCTTCAGACTCATGCCGGCCCTCAGCGTCGGAGCTTTGGGAGCCCGCCGGGAGTACCCCGACCTCGCGCTGCTCCGCAAAGCGGAACCTGCCTCTGCCTGGGTGAGGGGTCAATGCCGGAGCCAGCCTCGACAAAAAGAGGGGCCTCGGCCATGCCGAGACCCCTCCCGGGCTGAACCGCTCGACCTACCCCGTCAGGGGCCGGTGAACTTGAACCCGGCCGTGATGGGGATGAGCTGTACCGACGCCGTGGATCCGTCCGCACCAAGCCCGGCCCGGAACACGTTGTGGAACCGACTCTCCAGGAACAGCATGCCGAGACCGAAGTTGAGATTGAGCCCAGCGCCTGCATTGAGGCCAAAGCGGGTGGAGCTCGAGTCGTAATGACCGCGGAAGCTGTACACCCCCGCCCCACCGATCACGTACGGAACAACCCGCGTCGTGCGAGTGTGGCCGAACTCGTAGACCACGTTGGCGGTGCTGTTAAACTGTTGGCGACCGGCGAAGCTACTCGCCGCCACTCCGACCGGCTGGTACGTGCCGTCGAGCTGAAAGCCCAGGGTGCTGTTAAAGGGCCGAATCTGGAACAGCCCCATGCCCTGCCACCCCGGTGCAAGGGATGGCCCCAGATCGGGAAATCCCGACTCCCGAGCGTCGCCCACTGGCACGGTGACGCTGCCACCCAACCCGAAGGTCAGCGGAGACTGTTGCTGAGCCCCAACCAGACCGGCAGCGAGCAACAGGACGATACTCACGGCACACGGACGTAGCAGGCGCATAGGCGCGCTCCTGATAATCGATTATGAACAACGTTTGATGAAATTTCGCGTTTCGTCAAGAGCTTGCCGGCTGCCTAGCCGGATATAAGGACTACCCCGTCGGCCGGCGGGGCAGTCTGATGGCAATCTGAAACGGTTTCCTACTTTGGGGTGAACCGGATCCCCGCGTTGACCGGGATGAACTTCCTATCGCTGCCTTCGACGAACACGTTGTGAAAGCGAGCCTCCACAAACACACTTACGTTACTCTGGAAATCGATGTCGAAGCCCGCTCCGGCATTCAAGCCGAACTTGGTGGCGGACTGGCTCTGCGTTCCATCGTCAAACTTCCGCTTCACGCCGTAAATACCCCCGCCGCCGATGAGATACGGCCGGAGCCGGGTCGAACTGGCAACTGGAAAGCCGAACACGATGTTGCCGGTGCCGAAAAACCAGCGATCCTTGCCCCCCGTGGGGTCGAGCTTGTTCTCCATGTAGGTTCCATCGACTTGGAAGCCAACCGGGGAGGCGGGCGGCTTGAACTGGATCACGGCGCCACCATCCCAGCCGGTCTTGACCTCGCCGCTATAGTCGCCGAGCGGCATTGAAACCCCGCCGAATGCACCGAAGGACGCCCCGCTTCCGCTGCTCGAGGCCTGCGCCTGAGCTGTACGTGTGTTGGTCCCCAGAATCACGACTGTACCGAGCACAGCAAACACCGGCCTCATACAGGTCATCTGCATTCTTTGCCTCCATCGCTATTGATTGCGTTCAATCTGGGCTCGTGCCTGCCCTCCCAACTTAAGCAACCGCAGCGCCTGGCAACGTCGCCCCGGTAACGCGAACTGCCCCGCCTGTTGGCGGGGCAGTCAGTTGACGCCTGAACCCGATCTCTACTTGGTGTAAAAGCGAATGCCAGCGTTGATCGGGACGAATTTCGCGTCGCTTCCCTCGGTGAAGACGTTGTGGAACCGGGCGTCCACAAACACTCCCACGTTGCTCTGGAAGTTGAAGTCGAACCCAGCACCGACGTTCAGGCCGAACTTGGTCACCGATTCACCCGACGTGCCGTCGTCGAACTTGGCCTTGACGCTGTAAATGCCGCCGCCGCCGATCAGGTACGGACGGATTCGGGTTTCCTCCGACACGGGAAAGCCGAACACCACGTTGGCAGTTCCAAAAAACCACCGATCCTTGCCGCCGCTCGGATCGAATTTGTTCTCCATGTAGTTTCCGTCGATCTGAAACCCGACCGGCGTCGTGGCAGGCTTGTACTGGAATAGGAGCCCTGCGTCCCACCCGGTTTTGCTGACGTCACTGTAATCCCCGAGCGGGATCGACACGCCACCAAAGCCTCCGAACGACGTCGAACTGCCGCTCTTTTCTGCCTGAGCGGCGGCCGAGCTCGTCCCCAGAATCGCGATCACCCCGAGCACAGCAAACCCCTTCACCAGAGCTCTCATACTGCGTCTGCCTCCTTGGACGTGGCCGGAGCTTTCCGGCCCAATTTGTACTACGAAACAATTTCAGAAGTTATGCAGGCGCGCCGCTTTGCAAGACGCTTGCCGCCGCGACACCTGCCTGAAGCCTTCCAAAGCCGCAAAACGACGAACTACACCGCCAACCTGACCCATCACGCGTCCCGGGAGCCGGACACACTGTCCCGAGCCGAGGCCGAGCGCCGGGCCTGCACGCGCTCGACGATACGAATGACCAGTGCCCCGACCAGCAACACCACTGCCCCCCACCCAACACTTGATTGGTCAGTCGCTACTGCGAGCAACGCGAGGGCGAATCCGGCCCATGCCAATCCGTGCTTCCACCGCCTCATCGACCCAGAAACCTGCTCACCAGCTCGCGCAGCTCCGGGGTGCTTCGAGCCAGGGCATTGACCCTAGCTCCCAGCCGAACACCATCGGCGACGCTCAACCCATCCAGGTCATAAAGCAACTTTTTTGTCAGCCCGATCGCTGTGGCACTCCCACCGGCGAGCGCCGCGGCGACCGACGCAACCTCGGTCGCGAAAGTTTCAGGCGAGACGACTCTCGAAACCAGGCCGGCTTCGCGCGCCTCGGCGGCGGTCAGGATTCGCCCGGTAGCTGCGAGATCGAACGCCAGTTTCTCGCCCACAAGACGCCTCAGAAGGACCAGGACGATCGCCGGGACGAACCCTCGCTGAACCTCGGGATAACCCAGGCGGGCGTCGGCGGCAGTGAGCACGAGGTCGCAGGCCGTTGCGAGACCGCATCCCCCGGCCAGCGCATTCCCCTGAACCGCCGCGATCACCGGCTTGGGAATGCGCCGGAGTACCAGAAAAAGCTCGCCGAGACTGAGAGCCGCGGCCTCGTTGTCCGCCAGGGAGCGATCTACCGATGCGAGCAACTCCGCGAGATCGAGACCGGCACAAAAATCCCGACCGGCGCCCCGGATGACGATGACGCGCACGTCCGGGTCGAGATCGGCATCCTCAGCAGCGGCTCGCAGTACATCGATGAGCTCGCTATTGAGAGCGTTTCGTTTGTCCGGCCGGTTGAGAGTCAGGGTTAGGACGCCGCCCTCCGCTTCGCGGAGCAGCACGGCCGTCATCGAGAGCCTCGGCTCGCTGCCAGTTTTCGGGCGAGCGGCGCTGGCACCGCGATCTCCATGCGAAGCAGCGCGGTGGAGTACACCTTGCCCTGCGCGTCGGTCTTGAGCGATATGGTGCCGCCGCCATCCAGGGCGTCGTGCAGCAGGAAGTTGAGAGCATTGAGATTGGGAAGCTCGAACCGTTCCACTCGACTCACCATGCCGCGGAAGTGGCGGGCAACTCGCGCGGCAGTGACCTCGCGCACCAGCAGCGGATACAGGCCCGGCTCGAGCGCGATCAAGCCGACGTTGGCTGTGTTCCCCTTGTCGCCCGAACGGGCATGAGCGAGCCAACGCAGCTGGAGGCGCACCCCAGTCCCCTTCGCCTTCACCGCATGCTCCTCACGCAGCCAGGAGCTCCACCCGGACGTGCGGTTCGATCTCGCCGCGGTCGATCAGTGCGGGCCAGTACGCGATAATCTCTTCCACAGCGGGACGGCCGCCGGCGAAGCCGGTAACGCTGGGCGGCCCCGTGAGGACCAGCGGAGCGATCTCCCGAGTGAACCGCTCTACCGGCGCCTTCTCGCGCGCGCGCACGCCGATCCGGAGCTGAACCTCCGGTGCATCCGGATCGGGCTTGCCGGCGAGCTTGCCATGGGCCGCGTTCAATCCGACAAACTCGGTCAGTATCTGCTCGAACTCGAGGTCGAGGTCTTTGAGGCGCGCCCGGAGTACCCGGTCTGCCTCCTTTGCCTTGGCGTGGGCATCAGGCCACGCATAAACCAGGGTGCCAACCGCCTTGTATCCGTAGAAATAGGCAATGGAGACTTTCAGCATGCCGGTCCGGGGACCGCCCTTCACGCCGCTGACTTCGACGCGGTCCTTCCCCCGCTGACGCAGGTGAATAGTGGTGAAGTCCGCCACGCCATCAGGCGTGATGTAGCTCCGGGGATCACCCATCTCGTACACAAGCTGCTCGGTTACCGAGGCGACGTTGACCACGCCACCGGTGGCCGCATGCTTGGTCACGACGAAGCTGCCGTCTTCGGCGGCCTCGACGATTGGAAACCCTACCCGCTCGAGACCGCGGACCCTGCGCCAGTCCTTGAGCAGGTTGCCACCAGAACTTTGCGCTCCACACTCGATGATGTGCCCGGCCACCGTGCCTGCGGCGATGCGGTCCCAGTCTTCGAAGCTCCAGCCGAACTCGTGCGCCAGCGGCCCGAGCGTGAGCCCCGTGTCGGTCACGCGGCCGGTAATCACGATGTTGGCACCACCCTCGAGCGCCTGAACCACCGGCGCCATGCCCAGGTAGGCATTGGCTGATCGAACGAGAGGCCGAACATCGCTCAAGGGACGGCCGGTATCGAGGTCGCGCAGCTCGTGTCCCCGAGCCAGTAGATCGTCCAGGCGGTCGAGAATGTCGTCACCGCTCACGAGTCCCACCCGGATCTTCCCTTTGAGCCCCAGTCGCCGCGCCGCCTCCAGTACGGCTTCGGCACAGGCCCGGGGATTGACCCCTCCCGCGTTCGAGGTGACTCGAATGCCCTTGTTGGCGAGGTCGGGAAGAATTCGCTCCATGGCGGGGACGAAGTCGCGCGCGTAGCCGGCGGAGGGGTCGCGAGACTTTTGCTTCTGCATGATGGACATCGTCACTTCGGCCAAGTAGTCCATCATCAAATAGTCGATCGGTCCGCCCCGGACCTGATGGATCGGAGCTTCGAGCCAGTCTCCCCAGAATCCTTGCCCAGCGGCAATGCGTACAATTCGGCTCATCGATCGGACGGCGCGCCGAGGTTGGCCTCCCGGGTCCATGCCTCGCCCGCGGCATGGACCACGGTTACGCCGAGCCCCTCAAACCCTTGGGGCAATGCGCCGGGCGGAGCAGTCACGGCAAATCGAACGGATTGCGATTCGCGGGCCTTCAGGTTCAGGTGTGCTCGACGCTGGCCGTCGCTCTCAAGCACGACCGGCGTCTCCGCGTAGAGGCGAATCGTCACGGTGGCCTTCCAAGCCTGCGCCGGGCTCGGGTCGGCAAAGCCCGGGAACAGACGAACCTCGAGGGGCCAATCTCCGTGCTGCGGGAGCCCCGTCTTGAGCCGGCTCACCGCGTAATTCATGGGCTCCTTGGCGAGGATGCTTCCGGTCGAGTCGAACAACGAGACACCGAAATCGGTAAACCAGCCCCACTGCTGGCGGTCCATTTCGACATCGATGGCGATACCTCGGACCCAGGTCGCAGCAACAAAGGGAATCCGAACCACGGCGGAACCAGTAGTATCGATCTGCTGACTCCGTTCGCCCCCGATCAATGCAAAGGCGACGTCGGCTTCGGCCGGTTCACCCGACACATTGGTCAGCTCAGCGACGGCCGCGTTGCCCTCGCGACGAGCCTGAAGCCGGAACGGCGACTGCTCCACTCTCATGGAGACAGTTGCCGAGCCGCCCAGGGCAAACGCATCGGCCTCGTATACCCCGGATTGCGCGTCGCGAGCATCCACCTCGAATAGCGCCGCCGCCGTGTCGGCACCTGCCTCCTGTTCGCGCGGCGGCGGTCGGTCCCGGAACGGGCGACCACCCGGCTCGTATAACGAAGCAAGCGCCGTCTCCTCCTGTTCGGCGGAAGCGACACGCACCACGAAGGGACGACCGCTGTCGGCCACGAAGAAGCCTCGATGAGTCGCCCCAGATTCGAGCCGTGCAGCTGAGACCAGCGTGGCGGTGGCCAGCGGGTGCGGCACGACAACGGTGTTGACCAGCCGGAAGACAGGTCCGAGCAGAGTGTCGGTGGTCCATCCACTCACCACGCCGCTGTAGACGCCTGGGTTCTTGAGTGCCGCCGCGCTGTAGCGGACGGAAATTGTGCCCTTGGTTCCGCGCAGAGTGACGCGCTTTGGCGCGCGAAGCCAGGGAGCGCTGGAGCGAAGCGTGTAGGTCGTCGAGCCCGAGGCGCCTGGACGGGAAATCTCGAATTGCTGAACCGTGTCTCGAGCGGAGGCGAGTCCCTGCTCTCGATATGCGGCATCCGAGCCATGCCCGACCGCCTGCACAGTCACATCGGGCACTTTGCGCCGCCCCTGCAACCACCGCCACGCCGATTCCATGTCCGGGAGCCCGGCGCCTTCGTCGACAAAGGGCAAGTCACTCTGGGGGCGTGCGGTCACCATCAGCGCCTGCTTGATGGTGCGCGCATCAGCCTCGATGCCGGCCTGCTTGAGTGCAGAACGGAGCAGTGCGGCGAGGCCCGCAACATGGGGAGATGAGAAGCTGGTGCCCTGCTTGACCTCGCCGCCGCGATCGTACCGGGGGACGCTGGAGTAAGCGAATCCCGGCGCCAGGACATCCGGCTTGGCCAGCTCGCCCCCACGCGAGCTGAAGAAGGCAATCAGATCCGTCGGTGTCTGTCCCGGTGCTCTTCGGAGGAAGGCTCCCGGGACGGTGGCGCCGGCCGTGAGGACGCGTCGCGCCGATCCCGGAAAGCCCATGGTGGAAAGCCCGGGGCCGTCATTCCCGGCGCTCATCGCAAAGACGAGATCGGGATGGGCCGCGAGCACCGAGTCCACGATGCGATCGATTCGCGCGCCCCCCTCGATCTCATTCCCCACACCGAAGCTCATGTTGAGCACGAGGGGCATGCGTCGCCGCTCGGCGAAGCGGATCGCGTAATCCATAGCGCGGAGCATGCTACCGGTGACCGAGATGCCGCCCTGCGCGTTGTTGGCGATCTTGAGACCGAGCAGCTGAGCGCCCGGCGCCACGCCGTCGAATCCCGCGACCCCGTACAGATCGTGTCCCGCCGCCACGCCCGAAACGAACGTGCCGTGATTGCCGGTGTCCACGAACACGTCGAGCGTCGGCGCGCCGGCACTGTCACCGAAGTTGGCCGCGGCAGCGACCGGAGGCTGGCGGCCCTTCGGCGCCCAGCCAAAGGTCTCGTGCGCTGCCAGAAAGTCGTGCACGGGCTTCTCGTTGGCGAGAGAGCCGTCGCCATCAGTGTCGGTAAACAGAACCCAGCCGTCGGTCGCCTTGGTAACGACGATCGGCAGAGTGTCGCTCACCATGCCGTTGCCGTTGAGATCGGCGGCGGGTGCGTCGCCAAGCGGGATCTCCCGTAACGTGCCGGCGTAATACGGCCCCTGCGCATTGAGAGCGGCAACCCGACCCATGCCCGCGAGGCGCTTGCCCGCCATCTCCAGCGTATCGCCCTTCGGAGCAACCCGCTGGAGCACGACCGTGCCTTCGCCCGAGAAATCCCTGAGGTCGAGAATTTTGCGCTCCCGGGTACTCGTCGTCGCGAGACCGGGAGCGCTGGGATCGATGCCGGTATCGAGAACGCCGATCAACACCCCACGCCCATCTGCCTCGGGATGCGCCTTGTGGAATGCGTCGACGCCGGTCGAGGCCAGCCCCATCCACCCGCGCGCGTACGCCGCTTCGGGCGGGGCCACCCTTGGGCGCTCCGGTGGAGATGGAGGCGGGGAGGCCGTGGAGCTGTCGAGTTTGATCGACGCGCTCGACCGGTTGAGTGGAACGGAATCGATGTTCGGCTTGGCCGGTTTCCTGGCCTGAGCGGTGGGAGCGGATTCCGGGGCCGGTGCCGGTGCCGCCGAGTGGCCACCACACCCGATCATCGCGCCGAGCAGCGCGACCAGGCAGACAGAACGATTCATGTCAGGAAGCCGGAACGGCATCGAGAGGAGGAAGAACAAAAGGACCGAGGTGAGGCCCGGCGTAGTTGGCGACAACGCGAAGCAGGAACGCGAGCTGGTCGCGGGTTTCGTCCGGCGTGACGATCGAGTCGACAAAACCCCGGGCACCGGCGAACTTGGCATCGAGCTGATGCTCGTAATCGGCCCGCATCCCTTCGATGGCCGCCTGCTTGTCGGGCGGCAGAGGCTTGCCCGCGGCCTGCGCCTTCTGAATTTCCGGCCCGTGAACCGCCATCACCGCAGATTCACCTTCCATCACGCCCATGCGGCCGGTGGGCCAGGAAAGAATGAAGTCCGGATCGAACCCCTGCCCCGCCATCGCGTAATAGCCGGCTCCCGAGGCGTGATTCATCGTGAGCACGAGCTTGGGCACGACAGCCGTTGCCATGGCCTCAACGAACCTTGCACCCGCCCGAATGATGCCCGACTGCTCGGCCTCGGGGCCGACCATGAATCCGCTCACGTCCTGCACGAAAAGAATCGGAAGCCGCTCCCGGCTCGCCGTCTCGATGAAATAGGCCACCTTTTCGGCGCTCTCGGTGTACAGGATGCCGCCGAACCGGGGCCGCTCGCCGGTCTTTCCTTTGATCACCCCGCGATGGTTCGTGATGACCGCCACCGGCCAGCCCTCGATGTGGGCGTGACCGCAGATCATTTCCTTCGCGGCATCGGGTTGGAATTCGTCGAGCAGACCGCCGTCGAGCAGGCAGGCGAGCACCTGATGCATGTCGTAGGACAGCCGATGATCCTGGGGGAGCAGATCGTAGAGATCGGAGGCCGGGCGCGCCGGGGGGCGGGCCGGCAGAATCCGATGGTGAACGCCGCCCACACGCGGAAGCCGCGCAATGTATTCCCGAACGCGGGCAAGACAGGCCGAGTCGTCTGCCACCCGATAATGCGCGACGGCGCTCGTCTCGGTGTGCATCCGGGCGCCGCCCAGGGTTTCGGCATCGATGGTCTGCCCGGTTGCGCCCTTCACCAGATTGGGTCCGCCCAGCCCCATGAAGCTGGTGCCCTCGACCATGAAGATCACGTCCGACAGGGCAGGCAGATACGCACCGCCGGCGACGCAGCTTCCCATCACGGCCGCGATTTGGGGCACGTGCAGGTACCGGCGCATGATCGAGTTGTAGTAGAACAGCCGAGCGGCTCCGTACTGGCCGGGGAACACACCGCCCTGGTAGGGCAAATTGACACCTGCGCTGTCGACCAGATACACGATGGGGATGCGCTGCCGCATGGCCACTTCCTGCGCCCGCAGCATCTTCGTGATCGTTTCCGGCCACCACGACCCCGCCTTCACTGTGGCGTCGTTGGCGATGACGACTACCTCACGGCCTTCGACGGTGCCGACCCCGGTGATCACTCCCGCACCTGGAGCCTGGCCCTCATACCGATCGTAGGCGACGAGCAGGCCCAACTCGAGCCAAGGCCCACCGGGGTCGAGGAGACGCTCCACCCGTTCGCGGGGAGCGAGCTTCCCCTGTTTGTGCATCCGTGCGATGCGCTCGGCTCCCCCGCCCTCGCGCAGGCGAGCAGCCAGGTCTCGGTACTCCTCGCTCAGCGTGCGAAGCCGGCTTGGTTTCTTGGGGGCAGAAGAGGTGGTCACGACAGGTTGGCGGCGGCCCAACTCCTGATGTAGTCCACCAGGTCGGAGGTTGGCGTGCCCGGCCCGAACAGCCGGCCGATGCCCTGGGCCTGAAGTGCCTCAGCGTCTTCCTGTGGAATGATGCCGCCGCCGGTCACCAGGATGTCGGTGCGCCCCTGATCGACCAGCAACTGGCGGACGCGGGGGAAGAGCGTCATGTGCGCGCCTGAGAGGATAGAAAGGCCGACCACGTCCACGTCTTCCTGGACCGCGGCAGACGCGATCATCTCCGGTGTCTGGTGAAGTCCGGTATAGATCACTTCCATGCCGGCGTCGCGCAACGCCGCCGCCACGACCTTCGCACCGCGGTCGTGGCCGTCGAGACCGGGCTTGGCAACCAGCACGCGAATCGGCCGAGCGGGCGCCTGCCGAGCAGGGCTCGCCATCAACGAAATCTCAGCAGCCCGGCGATCCCATCGATCTCGCGAGCGGCAGCCACTTCGTAGACCACGTTCACGTCGACTCCCTGGCGAAGAGCCTCTTCGATTGCATCGTCCACCACGTCGAGCACCGGCACGGCGCCCCCCTCGGGACGGCAATCCTTTTCGGTAAGGGCGAGTCGTCCCGTGTCCGGACATCGAAAGCCGGGGGCAACGGCATCACCGCTCACCAGCAGCGCTCTTACCTGCCCGCGTGACAATGCCCTGAGGGTCGGAGCTAGCCCGTTCACCGCCCAGCCAGACCCCTGGCGCTCCCGAAGCTCGCCGACCAACGCCCGCTCCGACGCCCGTTCCCATGACTCCCGCACAGCAAGAGTCGCGGCGTGGACTGCGGCGGTGGTCGCTTCCTTGGGATTGAGCTTCGCGGTCCCCAGCAAGCGCTCGGTAAGATAGGAATGGAGAAATGGACGCACCCCCCCTGCCTCGGGGCCTGGCCCGGCAAGCACAATCCCGTGCGCCGGCTGGCGGCGGTCACGGGCAAAGAGTTCCCGAGCGATGGACTCGAAATGCCGCTGCTTTTCTTCCCGGATCCGGTTGTGGTAGCTATGCTCGCCCCACCCGGGTCCGTCTTTATCCCCCCGAAATCGTCCGCCCCGCGTGGAGTCGGCACGGAGGCTGGGAAGCTCGCTTGCGTGATAGGCGGTGACCTCGAAGAACCGCGCGCTGGTCCGGTCGAGCACAACAGTGAGAACGCGACCGAACTCGTCCTCCATAGCGGCGAGCTCTCGAACGAGCGGCGTACCGTTCACCGCCAGGCGGGACCGGTGGATCAAAGGCATCGGGGTCACCTCGAACAGGCCGATGCCTTCCGAGGCGAAGATCGCGAGCCCCTGCGCCCCCGGGAGATTGGCCGGCGATCGGAGATGTTCCAGGACGCGGTCCAGGTCGCGTGCGACTGCCTCCTGAGCGCTGCGATCTCGAACGAGCTGCGGTAGCGCTGCCTTGGCCCGCTTGACCCGATTCTTGATCTTGATCAGGTACTTGCCGCGCGAGCGGTCCCGCGGTTCGAGCTTGAGATAACAGGACACCACCGGATGCCCACCAGCATTGGTGCGAGTGAGACGCTCGAGCTGCAGGTGAATGGCCGACGCCGCCCCCGCGTCCGGGCGCGGAGCGGCGAAGGGTCGGCGAACGGCCGCCCGTCCGCCCACGTCAGAAGAAGACCGGCTCACGGTAACTCCCATAAATCTCCTCCAGCACTTGCCGGATCTCGTAGAGCGTGCAGCCCGCGCGCGCACAGTCCAGCATTGCCGGAATGATGTTGTGATCTGCGGCGGCGGCGGCCCGCAGAGCGGCCAGCCGAGCGCCGATGAGCGACGCGTCGCGCGAAGAGCGCATATCGGCGAGGCGACGCCGCTGGGTCCGCTCCGCCTCATCACCCACCTTAAGGATCTCTACCGGGCCCTCGGCTTCCTCGAGGAAGTCGTTCACGCCCACGATCAATCGGCGGTGCTGCTCCAGCTCCGCCTGGAATCGGGCCGACGCGCGAGCGATCTGCCGCTGGAACCAGCCGGACTCGATGGCCCGTACGACGCCGCCTTGGGCCTCGATTTCGGCAAAGAGTCCCTCCGCCTCCCGTTCCAGCCCATCGGTGAGCGCCTCGACCAGATAGGAGCCGCCCAGAGGATCGGCAACGTTCGCTACACCGGTCTCGTAGGCGAGGATTTGCTGCGTGCGGAGTGCGATCCGAACCGATTCCTCGGTCGGCAGCGCGAGGGTCTCGTCGAGCGCGTTGGTATGGAGTGACTGGGTTCCGCCCAGCACCGCGGCCAGGGCCTGATACGCTACTCGCACGATGTTGTTGTGTGGCTGCTGTGCAGTGAGTGTGACACCTGCGGTCTGACAGTGGAACCGCATCTTCCAGCTGCGCGGGTCGCGGGCACCGTAGCGGTCCCGCATGGCACGAGCCCAGATGCGGCGGGCGGCCCGGAGCTTTGCAACCTCCTCGAAGAAATCGCTGTGCACGTCCCAGAAGAAGGAAAGCTGCGGGGCGAAACGGTCCACCTCGAGGCCGCGGGCCAGGCCGTGCTCGACATAGCAGAACCCGTTGGCAAGGGTGAATGCCAGCTCCTGAGCTGCCGTGGACCCGGCTTCCCGGATGTGGTAGCCCGAGATCGAGATGGTGTTCCACTTGGGCGTGTGCTCGGCAGCCCATTCGAACAGGTCGACGATGATCTTAAGCGCAGGCTCCGCCGGATAGATCCAGGCGTGCTGCGCCATGTATTCCTTGAGGATGTCGTTCTGGATTGTGCCCCGGAGCCGATCGATGGGCACGCCCTGACGCTCCGCGGCAGCGACGTAGAAACAGAAGAGAATCGCGGCGGGACCGTTGATAGTCATGGAGGTGGAGACCTGATCGAGCGGAATTCCGTCGAATAGTGTCTCCATGTCCGCCAGGCTCGAGATCGCGACACCGCACTTGCCGACTTCTCCCTCGGACCGGGGATGGTCGGAGTCGTAGCCCATGAGCGTGGGAAAGTCGAACGCAACCGAGAGACCGGTCTGGCCCCGCGACAGGAGGAACTTGTACCGCTCGTTGGTGTCCTCGGCAGTGCCGAAGCCGGCGAACTGGCGCATGGTCCAGAGCCGGCCCCTGTACATCGTCTCGTGAATGCCGCGCGTGAAGGGAAACTCCCCCGGGAGGCTGAGTCGGCGGGCTTCGTCCGCCGGCAGATCCGGTGCTGCGTATACGGCTTCTAGTGCACGCCCCGATACCGTCGTAAAGTCGGCATCGTCCCGAACCGGCTGCGCCGCCACGCGCTCCCGCCACGCTCGCAGCTCGGCTCGCAGTTGCTCGAGCTCTCGCTCCTGCTCGGCGAGCCGGGCGTTGAGCGTGGTCTTGTCTGCGTCGAGATTGGAAGCGGTCATACCTGCTCGCCCTGGCGCAGCCCGTCCAGTATTTCCGCCGCGAGATCGTAAGGACTCAACCGACCCTCGGTGACTTCGTCGAGCCGGTCGCGGACCAGGCGCTCCGTCTGGGTTTCCTGCCACAACCAGCGCCGGGTCGCACGATCCACCACCTCACGGGTGCGCTCGTACATGCGCTGACGGCGCCGGCGTTCCAGCTCGCCCGAGGTCGCCAGCCACTCGTGGTGCCGCTCGAGCGCCGCGATCAGCTCGCCGATGCCCTCACCCTTGGACGCGGCCGCCAGGAGCACGGGATGGTCCCAGCTTGGCGCATCGGACCTGGTCACGTCGCTCTTCGGTCGTCCGGCTGCGCGCCCGTGGTGAGCCGGGACGTGCCGGTAGGCGTTGCCCCGACGAATTCCCAAAGTCACTTCAATCTCCTGGCGAAGCTTCTCGGCTCCGGGCCGATCCGCCTTGTTGATGACGAAGATATCAGCCGCCTCCATGACGCCGGACTTGAGGGTCTGAATCGCATCACCTGACTCGGGGACCAGGAGCAGCACAGTCGAGTCCGCCATGCGCGCAACGTCCAACTCGGATTGCCCTACGCCGACCGTCTCAACCAGGATGCGGGCAAACCCGGCCGCATCGAGCAAATCGCACACCTCTCGGGTCGTGGTCGCCAGCCCACCGAGCGAGCCACGGCTCGCCATTGATCGGATGAAGACGCCGGAATCGAGGGCGACGGACTCCATGCGAATGCGGTCCCCCAGAAGGGCCCCGCCACTGAATGGACTGGTGGGATCGACTGCGACGACGCCGACGGAGAGACCGGTTTCACGGTAGGCGGTTACGAGGCGCTCGGTCAGCGTTGACTTTCCCGCCCCGGGAGGTCCGGTGATCCCGATCCGCCGCGCGCGGCCCAGATGGGGATGCACCCCAGCGAGGAGATGTTCAAAGCCAGGCCGAGCATTCTCCACCTCCGAGATCGCCCGTGCCACAGCCGCGGTCCGGCCGGCGAGGAGATCCCCGAGCAGGCGGTCGGAGGTCATGCTGAAAGGTCGCCTCCCCCCACGGGAGAGGCAAGTTATTCGACGCGCTGTTCGGCGGCTTTCCGACGCTGCGCGAGTGTCCTGATCACTACCAGGACGAGGATGGCGACGGCCACCGCCCCCAGCAGCAAGAACTCGATTCTCTTGAAGTGGCCGAGCAGAGTCTCCGCGCCGTCGCCCACGAGATATCCGAGACCTACAAAGAAGGTTGCACTGAGGATGCACCCGATCGCGTCTACCGGCACGAAGCGATGGACCGGCAATCCATGCAGACCCCAGAACAGCATGCTGGCGTTCTTGGTGCCGTAGACGAACCGGGCTATCACGATCTCCCACACGCCGACCTTACGAACGATCTCCTCGATCCGGGGACCGACTCGACGGTAAAAACCGGCATTCTGGAACCGAGCTGTGTGGAACCGTCCGACGGTATACCAAACACAATCACCGATGAATGCGCCCATCGCCGCCACGGTGATTGCGATCGGCATCGAAAAGTAGCCTCGGTGAGAGACGACTCCCCCGAGGACCATCGTCAGGTCGCCCTCGATGCAGGAGCCAAAAAAGACCGCCGCGAGGCCGTAACGGATGATGAGGTGTTGGATTCCCATCGAGCCGCGAGCTCACGCGCTCCGAGCGCGGGCACGATCGAGCGCTTCGTCGATGGTGCCCACGAGGTTGTCCTCACCGAGCAGCTCGACCATGCCGGCGCGTTGCAATGCGACCATGGGCTGCGCGTGCAGGCCGACGACAATAACAGCCGTTCCATCGGCACGAAATCGCTGGATTATGGCCTTAAGCGCATGGAGCCCGGTGGAATCAATGGCGTTCACGTTGCGCATGATGAGCACCAGGGTGTGGGGGCGCCCAGCCACGGTCGCGAGCGTCTCCTTGAACTTTTCGGCGGCCCCGAAGAAGAACGGCCCGTCGATCGCATAGATCTGCACGCCGGGCGGGATGTTGCGCCCTTTCCTGGCATACAGGGGGGAGTCTACCACGCTCTCATCGGTGAACTCGCGGGTCAGCGCGCTGACGTTGGTCACTTCCGACATTCGTTTCATGAAGAGAAAGGCCGCGGCCACCAACCCGACTTCCACCGCCGCAGTAAGATCGACCAGCACCGTCAGAAAAAACGTGAGGAGCATGACGATCACGTCGCTCCTGGGAGCACGCAGCTCCGACGTGAACGTGCGCCAGTCCGCCATGTGATAGCTGACCACGACCAGAATGGCGGCCAGCGTCGCCATGGGGATCAGTCCGGCCCAGCGTCCGAAGAACAACGTGATCAGCAGCAGGGTGAGCCCGTGAACCATCCCTGCCACCGGCGTGCGTCCGCCGTTCCGCACATTGGTGGCGGTTCGCGCGATGGCGCCCGTTGCGGGAATCCCTCCGAAAAGCGGCGAGGCCACATTGGCCACGCCTTGCGCCACCAGCTCCATATTGGACCGATGATGGCCGCCGATCATGCCGTCCGCCACCACTGCCGACAGCAGGGACTCGATCGCACCGAGCAGGGCAATGGTGATCGCCGGCTGTACCAGCTGCCTGCCGGTCTCCCAGCTGACTTGGGGCAAGTGTGGTGCGGGCAAACCGCCGCTGATGCTGCCAAACCGTGCTCCGATCGTCTCGACGTTCAGCGGAAACAGGTGAACTGCCGCCGTCGTCACGATCAGAGCCACGAATGGTCCAGGAATTCGGCGGTTGATCCGTGGCCACAGCTGAATGATGAGGATCGCGGCCAGCGCCACACCGAGCGCGGCGGGATTGAAGCTGCCGAGATGCTCCCCGAAACTGCGCCACTTTTCCACGAACTCGGCCGGAACCGGACCCATGGCAAGACCGAACAAATCTTTGATCTGGCTCGAAAAGATGACGATCGCGATGCCCGCGGTGAAGCCGGTCGTGACTGGAAACGGAATGAACTTGATCGCCCCTCCAAGCCCGGCTAGGCCGAGCCCGATGAGCATGAGCCCCGCCATCAGGGTCGCGACGGTAAGACCTTCGACACCGTAGCGCTGCACGATTCCGTAGACGATCACGACGAACGCGCCGGTCGGACCGCCGATCTGGACCCGCGAGCCGCCCAGTCCGGAGATGATGAAACCTGCAATGATGGCGGTGTACAGACCTGCCTGGGGAGTCACCCCGCTGGCGATGGCAAAGGCAATCGCCAGAGGCAGCGCCACTACCCCCACAATGAGCCCGGCCACCAGGTCGTTTCCAAACTGCTGGCGAGTGTAGTCCTTCAGCGTAGTGGCGAGCTTGGGAACGAGCACCGTCACTCCTGAGTGGCGCCTGAATGAGGTTGCGGATGGTGGAACTTACCGGACGGTTCGTCATCCGAGCGCGGACGCGAGACCGAGTAGAGCACCGCCCAGCATGAGCCATGCGGCACTCACCCCGCGCATGAGCAGCAACAGCGCCAGCACTGTGAGCGTAATAGTACCCGGCCCCCCGGCTCTGCCGAGCTCGATCGCGACCCCCACCAGCAGCGCGACGGCCCCGACGTTATGACCCGTCGAGAAAATGACGCGCTACCGGAGCCGCATGGAGCCGAGCCAACAACGCCGCGCTAAGTGGGACCAAAATAAACGCCGCGAGGAAGATACCGGCGCGAGACGACCGCGCACACGAGATAACCGGCGACGATTTCGCTCGTATGGGTAGCTGCTCTGGCCACGAGCGCCAGCACGCCGACGGTGGCAAGCAGGCGCGCCGTCTTGCCGAGGGACCAGAGAGCGTGGGTGACGACCGCTACTACAACGGGGGTCACACCACGGAGGATGCACCAGAACCACGGCGGGAGAGATGAAGCCGAGGCGGGCCAGTAGCATTCCGCGCCAGCCCCCTTTGCGCAGACCGACGAAAAGGGCGATTTCGGTGGAGTTCGGACCGAGTATCAGGTTCGCCGCGCCGAGGAGATTCAGGAACTCGCCCGGCTCGAGCCACCGACGGTCTCGAACGATCTCTTGTCCATCAGAGCGAGGTGAGCGGCAGGGCTCCGAAACCCGGGCACCCCAGCTTGAGAAAAGCTCGAAATAGAGCCCAGAGCTCAACGTCTTGGACAAGTTGGCGCAAAACGGCCGTCCTCATGGGCCAGAAAGTCCCGGCCTGTTTAGATTTGTTCCGCTCGGCAGCCTCTAAGTCCATGCTGCGGTGGACCGGCCAACTTGGCCCAGTGGCCGCCTTCTTGCCCAAGGCGGCCACGTCCCTTACGGCAAGTTCCTCAACGGAAGCGAAGGGCTTGATGCGCATCGCGCTCGTCACCGAGTTCTACTACCCCCATCTTGGCGGCGTTACCGAGCACGTCCACAATCTGGCCAAGGTTTACAACGCCGCAGGGCATCCGACCATCGTCGTCACTTCGAACATGCGGATGCCCACGGGGACTCCGGACGCTCACGAGTACGAGAAGGACGAGGATTTCGTCCGGCGGTTGGGCACCAGTCGAATCATCTACAGCAGCGGGTCCTTCGCCCGCATTACTACCGGATGGCGGCTGCGACGGCAGCTGCGCGATCTGTTCCGCCGAGAACAGGTCGACATCGTGCACGTGCATGGAGGGCTGGCCCCGACCTTCGGGATCATCGCTCCATTGGCCGCCTCGGATCTCGGCATTCCCGTTGTGACAACCTTCCACTCCTGGTTCGCCAAGTCGTACGCCCTTCAATTCTGGCGGCGTCAGGCGAATTGGCTCCTGGGTTATCACGCCGCAAACATCGCCGTGAGCAAACCTGTGGTGGAAGCACATGCCCGATACGTGCAAGCCGACTGGGAGATCATCCCTAACGGCGTCGACACCGCGTTCTTCCAACCTAACGGACGAACGCCGGCCGCCCCCGAGGTTCAGCACCCGAAGCTGCTTTTCCTCGGCCGGCTTGATCCTCGCAATGGCCTGGAGACAGTGCTCCGGGCGATGCCTGCCGTGTTAGGACGGTTCCCCCGGACCAGGCTCACGATCGCGGGCGATGGCCCGCTGCGCCCCCTCTACGAGCGCCTGGCCCGACCAGTCGCCGAACACGTCGACTTCCTCGGCCGGGTAAACGGCAACCGGCCGGAAGTGTACGGGTCCGCCGACCTCTACCTCTGTCCCACCACGAAGGCGTCGTTCGGCATTACGCTGCTCGAGGCCATGGCTTGCGGTACGCCGCTCGTCGTTTCCGACATCACAGGTTTTCGCGAGCTGGTTGCCGGCGATAGCGAAGCCGTGCTGGTGGACAAAGACGATGCGACAGCCTGGGCTCAGGCGACGATCGATCTTCTGGCCGATCCGGGCCGCCGATCCGAGATGCGCTCGGCGGGCCTGGCCAAAGCTCAAACGTTCGCATGGCCCAGAGTTGCCGAGCAGGTGTTTGCCGTGTATCAGCGGGTCACGAAATGATGGGCGTCGCCGTCGCGGCGGGATTGGCTGGCGCTGCAGGGTTGCTGACCTACGGCGCTCTCGAGCCTACCAACCGCCTGTTTGGTCCGGTGACCAGCCGAGGTCCGAGAGACCGCTCGGTGTATCTCACCTTCGATGACGGTCCCAACGCGGGAGCCACGCCGGCAATCCTCGATACGCTGGCGGAGGCCAGTGTGCCGGCAACGTTCTTTCTCGTCGGTCGGCATGTGCTGCGGTATCCCGAACTCACCCGGCGCATCGCTGCCGCCGGCCATGCGATCGGCAATCACACCCAGACACACGCCAAGCTGCACCGACTGGGACCTCATCGGATCGAGCGGGAGCTTCGCTCCGCCCACCAAGCGATCGTCGATGCCTCGGGAACTACTCCGACGATGTTCCGGGCGCCGCACGGCTATCGCAATCCTTTCGTCTTTCGGGCAGCGAAGGCGCTCGGCTACCGCGTGATGGGCTGGAGCTTCGGGGTGTGGGACACGGACCGGCCGGGAGCAGGGGAGATTCGGCGGCGGATCCTGGCCCGGGTCGGTCCGGGCTCGATTCTCCTGCTCCACGATGGAGACGGGTACGATCCCACGGGTGACCGCCGGCAAACCGCCGAGGCGCTTCCCGGCATCATCGCCGACGTGCGCGCCCGTGGGTACGAATTCAAACCATTGGCCGCGATCGCGACATGAAGCGTTGGCGTTGGGTTCTGGCGCTCCTCGCCGCGGTCACAGCCGTGCTCGCGGTCCAGTTCGCTGTTCGATTTCCCTGGGCCGGGACCCTGACCGCGGTCGCGAGGGCCGACTGGCTGTTGCTGGGCGCAGCCGCCATCGCGAACATCGTATCGCTCGGCGCCAAGGCTTGGGCTTGGCACCTCGTCCTGCTTCCCCGCGCACGGCACCGGTTTCGCACCGCCCAGGCCGCCACGTTCGTCGCCGCTGCGGTCAACTCGGTCAGCGTGTCGGTCAGCGGCGAAGCGGCGCGGCTCCACCTGGTCGCCACGCGCGATGCCGTGCCGGTGAATGCCGGGCTCTGGTCGCTGGTCTGGTGCCGTCTGATGGAAGCGCTCGGCCTGGTTGTGTTTCTCGCTGTCGTCCTGGCGATCATCCCCACCGAGCCCTGGATGCGCCCCTTCGAGATCGGCGCCTGGATTGTGCTGGGGTTGCTCGGCACCACCTGGTCACTCGGTGTGGGACCGAGGCTGCTCTCCTCGATGCCGAGGTCGTGGCGCTTGCGGATCGCACGCTGGAGCACACCGCCCAAGCGTTGGCTTGCTCCACTCGGACTCTCGGTCATCAACTGGGCGGCCCAGTGGCTCACGTTCCACCTCGCATTCGTCGCGACCCACGTGTCCACCACGGCCAATGTCTCCCTGTCCGCGCTCGTGATGGCCAATCTGGGCGGAATTTTCCGCATTACCCCGGGTAACTTCGGCGTGTTGCAGGCGTCGCTGGTGCTGGGCATGCTCGCCTTTCACATCGCGGAAGACCAGGCGCTCGCGGCCGGGCTCACGCTTCAAGCTGTACAGGTCGTTCCTATCCTCGCGATTGGCGTTGCGTTGGTCGGGGCTCAAGGTTTGCGGAGTCTGGGAGCGAAGCGGACCGAGGCGGCCGAGGCGGCGTGACCATGAGCGTCGAGATCGAGCGACTGGCGCAGGCCTCACTGCCGGCAGGGCTGGACGACATCGAGGTGCGGGAACGGCCTTCCATGGCGCTGGCGCAGCGGCTGGCGATCCTGACGGCGATCCTGGCCTTGGTTCTTGTACTGGGCGCAACGGAAATCTCGCTTTCCTGGTCCGCGCGCTCCCGTCTCGAGGATTTCCGGGACGATGCGATGGCGCTGGCGAACACACTCTCCGCACTTCTCACCGATATCGCTCCCACCGGCAACCCGGATTCGTTGGCTCAGGGGCTCGAAGATGAAGCCCTGCAGCGTCTCGGTCCCTCGCGGAAAGCCTGGATCTACCTGGCCACCGGCTCGACACTTACCCTCGTCGCGTCGAGCGATACGGTCCTCGATCACCCGGCCGACGATGCTGATGCGCTCTCCTTCGCCCGGCGCGCCATGATCGTGCGGCGGCTGGAAGCACCGCTCTCGGGATGGCACGTAGCCACACCGCTTGGGCGAGGGAGGCCGTTCGGAGTGCTGGACATAACGGTCTCGACCGGGAAGCTCGAGGCTTGGGCGCGGGTCGAGCGGCAGCGCGCTTATTTGGCCGCCGTCATCTCGGCGTTGCTGCTCGCCCTGGGCATCGCGCTGCTGACGCGCAAGTGGGTGGGGCGACCCCTCGAGTCGCTGGGTCAGGCAATGGCGGGGGCGCATGGAGGCGCCGCCGGCGCTCCGCCGGCGCCCGAAATAGGACCGCACGAATTCCGGATGCTCGCTTCGCGCTACAACCAGCTGCGAGAGGCGCTGGCTCAGCGGGAGCGAGAGAGTCAGTCTCGCGCCGCGTTGTTGGCGCTCCAGGAACGAGCACGAGGCCTCGACCGGCTGGCATTGCTACAGGAGACTGCCGTCTCGTTTGCCCACGAGATCGGCACGCCGCTAAACACGCTGAGCGGACACCTCCAGCTCCTGCGTGACGACCTGCTCTCGCTGCGTCAGCCAAGAGCGGTCGAGCGGGTTCGTCTTCTGCTGACGCAAGTGGATCGGGTAGCCGGAATCGTGCGCGCGGGGCTCGACCGGGGACGCTGGCCTCAGCCCTACGTCCGTACCACCGACCTGAGAGAGCTGGCCGAGCGCATGTTTCGCTTCCTGGAGCCATCGTTCGTCGATGCCGGGGTGCAGGCCGAGCTTCGGCCTGGATCACCGGCTAAAGCGATTTGCGACCCGGCCCAGGTCGAACAGATCCTGCTCAACTTGCTCAAGAATGCGATCGAGGCCCTTGAGCCCGGTGGCCGGGTGATCGTGAGCACCGGTATCCGGAATGGGCAGGCCTATCTCGAGGTCGAAGACGATGGTCCCGGTCTTGATCTTGAAGCGCAGGCGAATCTCTTCCGGCCGTTCACCACCACCAAGGGAGCGGGCGGCAGCGGGCTCGGCCTCGCCGTCAGCCGGCGGCTCGCCCGTGGCCTCGGCGGCGATCTGGAGCACGTTCCCAGCACCGCAGGAACCCGCTGGCGCCTCACCCTGCCCAGCGCGGGAGTAGCTGCATGAGCGGGACTGAGGGCGAAGCCAGCGTTCTGCTGGTCGACGACGACGAAGCCGCCTGCCGGTTGCTGGCGGAGGTGCTCGAGCGGGACGGCTATCGCGTTGCCTCGGCGCTCTCGGTGGATGAAGCCCTGGCCAAGCTCGACCGAGAGGGCCCGTTCGACGCGGTACTCACCGACTTGCGGATGCCGGAAAGAAGTGGGCTCGATCTGCTTAAGACCGTTCGGGATCGCGAGCCCGATGCGCTCGTGCTGGTGCTTACGGCGTTCGGCGACGCCGCAGCTGCGGGCGAAGCGATTCGGGCAGGCGCCTACGACTTCGTAAGCAAGCCGTACGATATCGCCACGCTGCGAGAGACGCTGGCCCGCGCGCTGGGTCGCCGCCGGCTCGCGAGCGCGAGCCGCGAGCGCCGCGGCGCTGCCCAGCGACCCTCCGGCGGCAGCCGTGGTGGATCGCTGGTGGGCCACAGCCTCGCGATCATCGAGGTCATGAAAACCGTTGCCCGGGTCGCTCCCACTCAGGCCACGGTGCTCCTCCTGGGAGAAACCGGGACGGGGAAGGAGCTCGTCGCCCGAACCATCCATTCCTTTTCCGAGCGAAATGGCCGACGATTCGTGGCCGTGAACTGCTCGGCGCTCGCCGAAGGCCTGCTGGAGAGCGAGCTGTTCGGGCACGTCCGCGGGGCCTTCACCGGCGCGGCAGCATCGCGTCCGGGTTTGTTCCGCGAGGCAGATCACGGCACGCTGTTCCTCGACGAGATCGGTGACATTTCCCCTGCCCTGCAGGCCCGCCTGCTGCGCGCGCTCCAGGAACACGAGATCGTGCCGGTCGGCACGGAGGCGGCAGTCAAAGTCGACGTACGAGTCATTGCGGCAACGCACCGGGACATCGCCAGTCTCGTGCGCACCGGCAAGTTTCGCGAAGACCTCTACTACCGCCTCAACGTGGTGATGCTTCAGCTGCCGCCCCTTCGGGAGCGCAAGCAGGACATCCCGCTTCTGCTCGATCATTTCTTGCGCGAGCTGACGGAACGGCATGGACGCGGTCCGGTGGCCCTGGATTCCGAGGCGCAGCATCGGTTGCTGGCCTACGATTGGCCGGGCAACGTTCGCGAGCTGCAGAACGTCCTCGAGCGTGCGCTGGTTCTGGCCGAGCAGGACGTGATCGGTCCGGAGCATCTTCCCCCTGAAGTGAGGCCCAACGGAGGCCCGCAGCCGTCGCCCGAGCCGGCCGCGGCCGAGCGGGGGATCGGGTCTCAACCGTTGGCCAGTCCATTGCTGTCGCTGGAAGAGGTCGAGCGCCGGCACGTCATGCGGGTCCTCGAAGCGACCGGTGGAAGCCGAGAGGAAGCGTCGCGCATACTGGGCATCTCCCGCCGCACGCTCACCCGCATGGTTCAGCGATGGGGGCTGCCCCCCCGGCGTCACATCGGGGCTTAGGCACGGAGCCTGCACGTCCGGCCTACCACCGACCACATCCGGAGGTTTCCATGTTCCTTCGCCGCGCAATCGTAGCGGGATCGTTTCTGGCCATCCTCACGAGCGGCGCGTTGTGGGCGCAAGCCAAGCCTGCGACGCCGCCTTCGCCGGCCGCAGCCCCAGCTGGCGCCAACAAGGCCGATACGGGCAAGATGGCCGGCCATAATGTCGCCAACGCCGATCTGCTCGACATCAATACAGCCAGCAAGGATCAACTCGAGGCCCTGCCGGGAATCGGCAGCGCCTATGCCGACAAGATCGTCAAGAATCGCCCGTACAAGCGGAAGGACGAGCTGGTATCGAAGAAGGTGCTGCCGAACAGCGTCTATACGAAGATCAAGGATCAGGTGATTGCAAAGCAGCAGTAGGGGTGGCCAACAGCTACCCGGACTACCTGCCCCAGCGCCGTCTGAACCGCAACGGATTCTGAAACAGGTGGCTGGGCAGTACGAAGACCAGAACGAACATCCCGATTGACACGAGCAGCCCGACGGCCAGCACCTCCAGCCGTCGGGTTGCTGCATATACGACCGCCGCCATCACGCCGAGGCCGAGCGCGAAGAGCGCAAGCAAGGTCCGGCGAACCTGTTGGGCGAGAAAACGCTGCAGCTCGACTGTGTCGCGCGGGTGCCAGCGGACCCGAAGCTCGTCCCGCTCTACTCGCCGCAGCAGGTCTCTGACTGTGCGTACCGTTGCCGCGGCTTCCAGACTCCAATCGGCGATGCGGGGGCGCCCATCTCCCAGTAAGCCATGCAGCAGCCGCGGTGCCGACTGCGCGACCACGGGCCGGGCAGCCGCGAGCGCATTGAAATTCGGATCGTACCGGAGGCCGATCCCTTCGACCAACACTGCCGCCCGACCGAAGTAGGCCAGGTCCGACGGGAGCATTAGCGGCCAGTCATAGAATGTGCGCAGCACGTCCTCGACGATACGCTGCATCTGGCGGGGCGACACGTTATCGCGTAGGGCCACCCCCATGAGCTGCTGGGCTGCATCCCTTACGGTCCCGCGGTCCACGTCGGGATCGAGAATGCCCAGCTCGTAGAAGCCGTTGATGACGCCGTCCACATCCTGCCGCACCGCCGCCGTCACCGTTCGCACCATGCGCGCACGGGTCTCGCGCTCGACCTGGACCACCATGCCGAAATCCAGCAGGACGATGCGGCCCGATTCGTCGACCAGCAGATTCCCGGCATGCGGATCGGCGTGAAAGAAGCCGTCCTCTAGCATCATCTTGATGTAGACCTCGACGATGGTCCCTATCAGGAGATCGAGCGACAGCTCGCCGGAGTCGAGCCGTTGCTGCAGGCGATCGATCCGGGTGCCTTCGACATACTCCAACACCAGCACGCGTCGCCGGGTGAGCGGTTGGATCACCTCCGGGACTACGACCCGAGGCTCCGCGACGAAGTTACGCCGCAGAATTTCCGCGTTGCGCGCTTCATCCCGAAAATCGAGCTCGCTGGAAATCCGCTTCGAGAACTCCGTGACGATGGTCGTGATCGCGCGAGTATGATGGTTGGGAAAAAGCAGGTTGACCAGAAACAGGATTCGAAACGAGATGTCGAGATCGCGACGAACGGTCTCCTCCACCCCGGGCCGGAGGACCTTCACGACCACCTCGCGGTCGCCATGACGGGCGCGGTGGACCTGCCCCAATGAAGCAGCCGCCAGCGGCGTCGGATCGAACCGCCCGAACACCTGCTCTGCCGGCTGGCCCAGCTCGCTCGCGATCACCTGCTCGGCGACGCCCGCGGGAAGCGGCGGGACCTGATCGGTGAGCTGGCCGATGGCGCTGAGATACGGCTCCGGAAGGATGTCGGCCCGAGCGGCGAAGACCTGCGCGAGCTTTATGAAGGTCGGCCCCAGCTCGGCCAGCGTCCGGGTGAGCCGCTCGGCTCGCCGTCGATGATGCGCCTCGTCTCGCCGGGCGGGCCGCCCGAAGAAAATGAATCGCCGGCGGTCGCGCAGAAAAGCGACGACGAATGGCAGGAGACGGATAAAGACGACGAGGGCACGCATTGAGACCGGATGCTAGAACAGCAGCCACCCCGCCAGGCCGAGGAGCAGCAGAAATCCGCAAACGTCGGTAAACGTCGTGACGAAGATAGACGAGGCCACCGCCGGGTCTACCCCCTTGCGCTCGAGCAGAATCGGAATGAAGGCGCCGGCGAATCCCGCAACCAGCAGATTGCCCGTCATGGCGAGAAATACGACCACGCCGAGCTTGGGACCTTCTCCCAGCAAAACGGCCACGACCGCGACGACGAGACCGTTCGCGAGCCCATTGATCAGACCCACCAGCACTTCCTTCGCGAGCACCTTGGTGAACAGGGTGGGCTGAATGAGCCCCAGGGCCAGCCGCCGCACCGTTACCGCGAGCGCCTGCGTTCCGGCGTTACCGCCCATTCCCGCGATGATCGGCATCCACACGGCCAGCGCCACGGCTCGCTGCACGGTTCCCTGGAAGACATACACGACACCGCCTGCCATGAACGCGGTAAGCAGGTTGACGTAGAGCCAGGGGAGGCGGCTCCTCACCGCGACGTTCCACCCTGCTTCCAGGTCTTCGTCGGCCGAGACGCCGCCGAATTGCAGCAGGTCCTCCGTGGTCTCTTTCTCGACCACATCCACCAGGTCGTCGAACGTGACCCGTCCCAGCAGCCGGCCGGCTGGATCCACCACGGGAACGCTGGGCAGGTTGTAGCGCGACATGATACGCGCCACCTCTTCCTGGTCCAGCTCGGGCTGCACGTAGATGTCGGCTGGCTCCATGAACGCGCGCACCGGCCGATCAGATGCGCTCGTCACCAGATCCTTGAGCGGCAAAGTGCCGACCAGGCGCCGGTTGCCGTCCACCACGAAAACCTGATAGAAGTCCTGCACCTCCTCGGCCTGCTTTCGGATGGACTCGAGCGCCTGACTTGCGGTGTCCCCGTCACGCACCGTGACGAGGTGCGTGGTCATCCGACCGCCCGCAGTCTCCTCGTCGTACCGTAGCAGGCTTTCGACGTCAGGCCGATCCTCGACCTCCGAAAGGATGCGCTCCTGGGTCTCGGGCTCGAGCTCGCCCAGCAGGTCAGCCGCGTCGTCATCCTCCAGCTCTTCGACGATCTCGGCTGCGTGGGCCGGCGCCAGAGCGGCCAGCGTCGCCTCAGGATGGCTCCCTTCGGGCATCTCGACCAGCGCCTCGCCCGAGAGGCGCGGCGGCATGGCACGGACTACCCGGAAGCGGTCTTCGACGTCGAGATGTGCGAGGATGTCGGCGAGATCGGCGGGCTCGAGTTTCTGGGCCAGCGCAATGAACGCTTCGATGCGTCCGGCGCGGGCCAGCTCGATCATCGCCTGGTGATGTTCGGTCAGCGCGCTCACGTTCCGGCCCGGGCGAGCGGCACAGCGGAGGCCGGACCGGGTCGGATGAGAAGCCGTTCGATACGGGTGGGTGAGGCCTGGACAACGTCGAATTCGAGCCCAAGCAGCGTGAAGCGCTCTCCCGCGTTGGGAATGCGGCCCGCCAGCTCGGCGACCAGGCCGCCGATCGTGCTCGCCTGGCCGGTGGGGAAACTCACCCCGAAATGCTCACCGAGGGCCGACGCTGGGGTCGTTCCGTCGGTCTCAAAGACGGTCGCCGAGCCAGGGGTAGCTGGCTGGACTCCTTCGTCGTGCTCGTCGAAAATTTCGCCGACCAGCTCTTCCAACAGATCCTCCAGCGTCGCGATGCCAAGCGTGCCGCCGAACTCGTCGAGCAGCACGGCGAGGTGCCGCCTTTCTCGCTGCATGTCGAGCAGGAGATCGCCGCAGCTTCGGCTGGCGGGTGCCACCGCCACAGGGCGAATCGGCAGCGGATCGCCGGGCTGCAACTTGAAAAGGTCGAACGCGTGGAGCATCCCGATGATTTCATCGAGGGTGCCACGATAAACGGGGATGCGACTGTAGCCGCTTTGGGCAAAGACCTGAGTGATGTCTTCGAGTGCCGCATCTTCGGCGATCGCTACCAACTCGGTCCTCGGCGTCATCACCTCGCGGACCGGCCGCTGGGCAAAGGTCATTACCCCGCCCACCAATCCCAGCTCGCTATCCTGGGTCAGGCCGACGGCGGCACCTTCCCGCCAGATGGATCGGAGATCCTGGGGCCGATCGGCAGGACGGGCGGGCAGCGCCACACGCAGAATCGATGACCAGCCCCGGAGGACGGGCACCAGACGGTCGGTCAGTCCGCCCGGAAGCGACGGTGTCAACCATCGCGGGATGAAGTAGCCGCTGAAGAGAACGAACGGAACGGCCACCAACAGCAACAGGATGAGCGAGCGCACGGCCCCCGACCCCACCAGCAGAGCCGGAATCGCGGCTCCGAGCAGGAGCACGCCGAGGGACGTCGTGGCAGAAGCCGTCGTCAGATCCAGGTCGATCTGTCCGAGCGACCCCATTGATGCCTCGCCACCACGAAGCTGGCCCGCGATGACGCGAGCCAGCTCACTCCGGCTTAAAGCAATGAGGGCTCCACCGGCCACCGCACCGAACACGGCCAGAATCAGCCCGACGGCCACGACCAGCCAGATCATTCTTCTGCCGGCCCCGGCGAGCTGGCCGGCACCGGGACCCGGCGCACGGTCACCCGGCGCACCCGGCGGCGCACGATCTGCTCGACGATGAGCTGGAAGCCGTCCAGCTCGAGCATCTCGCCGGTCCGCGGCACCCGTCCGAACTCCGCCAGCACGAGGCCACCCACCGTGCTCACATCCTGGCGCTCGAAGCGATGGCCAAGGGCGGCTTCGAGCTCCGTAAGCGCGGTGCCGCCCTGCACCCGCCACTCGTCGTCTCCCAGCTCCTGGATCTGGGCGACTTCATCGATGTCGTACTCGTCGCGAATCTCCCCGACGATCTCCTCCAGAATGTCTTCCAGCGTCACCAGGCCCGCCGTCCCGCCGAACTCATCGACCACGATCGCAATGTGACTCGGCCCGCGCTGGAAGTCCCGCAGTTGTCGATCGAGCGTCTTCGCCTCGGGAACGAAGGCGCCGGGGCGGATGAACGCGTGCCAAGAGGTGTCCGCGTCGTTCAGGTGCGCCAGCATGTCTTTCGCGTAGATCACGCCGACGATTGCGTCGGGGTTGCCGTCGTATACCAGGAGCCGGGCATGCTCGGAGCTTTTGAGGGTCCGCACCACGTCATCGCGAGTTGCGCTCAGGTCCACCGCTACGATGTCGATTCTCGGCGTCATGATCTCGGTGACCGTGGTGTCGGCCAACGAGAAGACACCGAGCAGCATGTCGCGTTGCGCACTCCCCATGTGTCGCTGCGCGGCGCTGTGAGAGGAAGGCCGCATGCGCGCGTCCGCCCAGGCGATGAGTCGGAGAAGGGGGCGGAAAGGTCCCAGCGTCCGCACGGCAGCGCGGCGCACCGGCGCAGTAAGCTCGGGGGCCACGGCGGCGACCACTCGCGGCATCAGATCTCCCACTACCCAGACCACACCAACCGCAAGCAGCAGGCGCGCCAGACCCGGCAACGGTGCCCATGCCCACCAGACCACGGTGGTTCCGGCGGCAGCGCCGGCGAGAACCAGGCAGGCCAGATGGGCGACGTGCAACTGGCGGGATACCGCGATGGCATCGCCGTTGGCGGGGCCCGCAAGAGATCGAGGCAACTCGGCATCGGCCTCAGCCGCGAACGCCAGCCAGGCAGCCCAGAGGGTGAGACCGGTGAGAATCAGCGGGCCGAAGAAGAGCTGCAGCATGGCGATCATGCGAGCTGCTCCACGTATTTCTCCTGTCGCCGCCACATTGCCGACCGGGCACGTTCTTCACCGTCGGGGTGATCGTACCCCAAAGCGTGCAGCGTACCGTGCACCACGAGGCGGATCAGCTCCTGGCGCAGGGTCACCCGATGCGCGCGCGCCTCGCGGGCTGCCACCGCTGCGCAGACATACACGTCCGCCAGGTCCGGGCCGGTGGGCTGACGGAGAGTGAAAGCCAGTACGTCGGTGGGCCGGTCATACCCTTTGTATCGGGCATTCAACCGTCGCATCCGCTCCAGACCGAGAAAAGTCACGGACACCATGGCGCGACGACCCTCTCCACGCAGCACCGTGTGCACGGCGCGTCGAACCACAGACACAGGCAGCGGGAGGCGCCGGCCGTGAACCGACACGTCAGCTCCGCTCAGCCGGCTCGAACTCCGCACCAATGCCGCCGCTCGCGCGGGGGTAGCCGATTCGATGGTGGTACATCCCGGCCATGGAGCGACAGAACACATCCTTCACGCGGTCAAGGTCGCGCAGTGTGATGGGTGCCTCTTCCAACTGTCCGGCGGTGAGCTTCTGGCTGATGAGATGCTCGATGGCTCGGCGCACCGATTCGGGCTTCCGGTCTTCCAGAACGCGCACCGCCGCTTCCGACGAGTCAGCAAGCATGGCCACCGCCGTCTCTACCGACTGGGGCCGGGGGCCGGGATAGCGGAAGTCGCGAATGTCGATCTCGACCGCAGGGCTCCGCCGGCGGGCACGATGGAGGAAGTAGTTGATCTCGCTGGTACCGTGGTGCTCGGGAATGAAGGACCGAATCACCTTGGGCAACCCCGCCTGATCCGCCAGCTCCAGCCCGAAAGCAACGTGATCGCGAATGATCCTGGCCGACTCCTCCGGGCTCAACAGGTCGTGAGGGTTGTCGCCCGGCTGCTGATTCTCCACGAAGAACTTGGGCGCCTTGAGCTTTCCAATGTCGTGGTAGTAGCAACCGACTCGCGCGAGCAATCCGTTTCCGCCGATGGCATGGCACGCCGCCTCACAGAGATTCGCCATTGCCAGGCTGTGAGCCCAGGTGCCGGGCGCTTCGACGGCAAGCCGCTGCAGCAGCGGCCGGCGAAGGTCGGACAGCTCGAGCAGCGTGAGGTCCGTGGTGACACGGGTCGCCGACTCGGCCAGCGGAACTGTCAGCAGCGCGAATGATGCGCTGGAGAGCGCGACCATCGATCCTGTGATCGCAGTGGTAATGATCACATCCGGAGCCCAGCCGCTCACCAGACCCATGGTGAGCGCGGCCAGGGTATATGCCGCGGCGACGATCGCGATGGTGAAATAAAGATGCTTGCGGCTCCGGACAAACCGCATACCGAGCGCCGCCGCGATACCTCCGACCACGCCGAAGAACACGGTGTTGCTCTCCCGAAGGGCCCACTGACCGCCCAGGAGGATTGCCAGCGTCATCGCGGCGAACACTGCGGTGCGGCCGTCGTAGAGCATGCTGACGAGGATGGCGGCAAACGGGATGGGGATCAGCTCAGGTCGCCAAGGGAATAGGTGAGTCAAGGCGCCCGAAGCGACGACGACAAATCCGAACAGGACTCCGAAGAAGAACATCTCCCGCAGCTGTTCGTACGTCTCTCGCCGATAGAGCAGGATCACGAGCCAGAAGGCGCCCAGGATGAGAGCATTGTACAGCGCTCCCCCGAGCACCGTCCGCGTCATGATGGTATCCTCGCCCCGGCGCCGAAGCTCGCGCTGCAGACCCGCCAGTTTGTCGCGGACCTCCTGGGTCACGGGCTGTCCCTGTGTGACGATGCGCTCGCCGGCCTGCACCGAGTATTTGACCGAGTCGACCCCCTCGCGGAGCTGCTCCCGACGATAGGCCGTCACGGCCGGATCGAAGACAACGGTCGGACGGTACAGAGAAGCGACGACCTGACGCAGGCTCCGCTCACCGGCGTCATCAGTGACACCCGGATGATGGGCCTCTGCTTCCGCCATGAGGTCCGCGAAAGAAAGAATCGAATCGCGGGGAACCAGACGTTCGGCATCGCCTCGGCGGAACATCAGCCAGCGACTCAACTCCGTGCGCAACGTGGCGGCGTCAGCGACACCACGGGACAGCATCCCGCCCAGAAAATCCTTCAGGGCCCGACGCACCGCCGACCGGCGATCCTCGTCGAGGAGGTATGCGGCCTCCGAGGCACCCAATCGGACCCCCGCGGACGCAGCGGCCGAGCGCACGTCGCCCGGGGTGAGCACGGTAGGGGCGTCGATCCTGGCAAACAGGGTGTCCAACTGAACCATTACGGAGTCGTATGCGGCCGCGTCGAATCGATAGACGGGTCGCACCCCACTCGCCCGGACTTCTCCTTCCAGCGCGCGCTCGCCATCCGATTTGGGAACCACGAAGTAGAAAGGTGCCGAAACCGTCTGGGGCGCCAAATCGCCGGTGCGGAGCTGTGGCGTAGCGAGGTGGGTCGGCAGGGGAAAGGCATAGAACGCCAGCAGAGCGACCACGACAACCGGCGCCCAGCGCACGGCGTGGTATGCCGCCCACGCGAGAAGTGAGCGTTGGACCGCAGGCCAGCGAATGCGGACGAACTCCACCATCAGCCGCTCTGGTCCTCGGCGTAGGCCCGGATGATCTCCCGGACGATCCGGTGCCGTACGACGTCCAACTCGGTGAGGTAACAGAAGGCAATGCCGTCGATACCCGGCAGGATCCGCTCGATCTGGACCAGTCCCGAGTCTTCCCGCTTGGGCAAGTCGATCTGAGTCTTGTCGCCGGTAACGACGGTTCGGCTGTTCACGCCGAGCCGGGTCAAAAACATCTTCATCTGCGCGCCGGTGGCGTTCTGGGCTTCGTCGAGAATGATGAACGCGTCGGCCAGGGTGCGCCCCCGCATGTACGCCAGCGGCGCGATCTCGATGGTTCGGCTCTCTAGGGCTCGCTGCACCCGCTCGTGCGGCATCATGTCTTCCAGCGCGTCGTACAATGGCCGCAGATATGGGTCTACTTTCGCCTGCAAATCACCCGGAAGAAAGCCCAGCGACTCTCCGGCTTCTACTGCCGGCCGGGCGAGAATGATGCGTTTGACCCGCTTTCGAGCCAACGCCTCCACAGCCTTGGCAACAGCAAGGTAGGTCTTGCCGGTCCCGGCCGGGCCGATTCCAACCACGATATCGTTGGCCGAGATCGCCTGCAGATAGTCCCGCTGTCCCTGGCTTTTCGGCACGATGGCGCGGCGAAGCCCGGGGAGTACAATGCGTCCTTCCCCCGTCACCGCGGCACCGTCGGTCGGCGGTCCCTCCGCCGCCAGACGGTAGACGTCTTCTGTTGACACCGACTCGCCCATGCGAGCCAGGTCCAGCAGTCCCTGGACCACGGCCGTGGCACGATCGACCTGTTCGGTCGTTCCACTCAGTGCCAACGCATCTCCCCGGAACGATATGCGAACGCCCAGGGTGCGCTGCAGCTCCTGGAGGTTCGCATCGTTCACCCCGGCGAACAGGAGCGGATCGGCCCCCTCGGTCGACAGGCGATGGGTGACGTCGTCGCTCACGGTGCGCCCTCAGTCATCGCGAATCACGGCCAGATGCAGGGCCCGCAGGTCGTCCGGATCAACCTGGCTAGGCGCCCCCTCGAATAGTGCGCGCTGCGCGGTGGTCTTGGGAAATGCGATCACGTCGCGCAGCGACTCGGCATCGCTGAGCAGCATGGCGATCCGGTCCATGCCGAATGCAAAACCCCCGTGAGGCGGCGCGCCCTGCCGCAGGCCTTCGAGCAGGAACCCGAACCGTTGCTCGGCGGCGTCCTCGGCAATCCCTAAGAGCCGAAAGACCTGGCGTTGAAGCCGGGGATCGGCGATACGGAGACTGCCGCCACCCAACTCGGTTCCGTTGAGCACCATGTCGTACGCCAGCGCGCGCACCCGTTCCGGCGCGGTCTCCAGCAGCGGAAGATCGTCGGGGTCTGGTGCAGTGAACGGATGATTGACCGAGTTGAGGGCGCCGGAAACCGGATCGCGCTCGAACAGCGGAAAGTCGATGATCCAGAGGAATCGGTTTACTCCGGGCCGAATCAGGTCCATCCGGCGGGCGACTTCCTGGCGCGCGCGATCCAGCGCGGGGCTCGACACGTGGTCCGGCCCCGCGACCAGCAGGCAGAGGTCACCATCGGCCAGGCCCAACCGGGTGGCTGCCCCCGGCGGTAGGAACTTGGCGGCGGGCCCTTCCAGGGTATCGGCAGCCCGCTTAAGGCGGAGAAGTCCCCCGGCCCCCACGGACTTGGCCGCGGCCTCGATCTCGTCCAGTTGCTTGCGACTGAGCCCGCCACCGTTGGGAACTCGGATCCCGCGCACCCGGCCGCCGGCGGCAATCGCTGCGCGGGTGACCGAGAATTCCGCCCCTCGAAAGACCTCGGTAGCGTCGAAGAGCTCCAGTCCAAATCGGAGATCCGGCTTGTCGGTGCCGTATCGCTCCATCGCATCCACGTGGCGCATTCGCTCGATCGGCGTCTCGACGTGCTGACCGGCCTCCGTCCAGAGCGCCTTGACCAACCCTTCTCCAAAGCCGAGGACGTCATCGATCGTAATGAATGATGCCTCGATGTCGATCTGGGTGAATTCGGGCTGACGGTCGGCGCGTAAATCCTCGTCCCGGAAGCAGCGGGCGATCTGGAAGTAGCGATCGAACCCCGCCACCATCAGGAGCTGCTTGTAGATTTGGGGCGACTGCGGCAACGCGAAAAACTCACCGGGATGTACCCGGCTTGGCACCAGGTAGTCCCGGGCACCCTCAGGCGTCGGCTTGGTGAGAATCGGGGTCTCGATCTCCAGGAAGCCGAGGCTGTCGAAATACCGTCGGGCGACCTGCATCAAGCGATGGCGCAGCAGGATGTTCCGTTGAAGCTCGGCCCGACGGAGGTCGAGCACGCGATGGCGGAGACGAAGCTCCTCGGCCGGC
>JBKPOS010000102.1:0-13870 GCA_046733215.1 Gemmatimonadota bacterium | reverse complement strand
GACATCTCGGCGGCCTGCCCCGGATTCATTTACGGACTGAGTATCGCCGAAGGATTCGTCGCGACCGGCACGAGCCGAACCGTCCTCGTCCTGGGCGGCGAGAAGCTCTCCTGCATCACCGACTGGGAAGACCGGTCGACTGCCGTGCTCTTCGGCGACGGTGCCGGAGCCGCGATCGTGCGCCCGGCGCAACCCGACGGGCGCGGTATTCTCTCGACCTTCCTCAAGACCGATGGACGGCTCGCGCCGCTGCTCTGGATCCCGGGCGGCGGCTCGCTGGAACCGGTGAGCGAGAAGGTGCTGCGCGAGCGGTCGCACTTCATGAAGATGAAGGGTCGCGAGGTCTTCAAGGCCGCAGTCCTCGCGATGGCCGAAGCTACGGATGAAGCGTTGCGGCGCGCGTGCGTCACTGCCGATCAGATCGACCTCTTCGTTCCCCACCAGGCCAACGTGCGTATCATCGAGGCTACCGCGAAACATGCCGGGATCCCGATGGACAAGGTCATGGTGAATCTCGAGAAGTACGGGAACACTTCGGCCGCGTCGATCCCGCTCGCCCTGGAGCAGGCCTTGGAAGAGGGGCGGGTCGCGAAAGGCTCGCTGCTCCTGTTCGTGGCGTTCGGGGCCGGGTTTACCTGGGGGAGTGCCGTCGTCCGGTGGTGATGGTGGTAATGTGTCCCGGCCAGGGGGCGCAGAAGGTCGGGATGGGGAAGGACCTCGCCGATCGTTTCGACTCCGCCCGCCATACGTTTGCCGCCATCGATGAGGCGCTGGGGGTTCCGCTTTCGCGCATCATGTGGGAAGGGCCGGAAGAGGAGCTGACCCGGACCCACAACGCGCAGCCGGCGATCCTGGCGCACTCAGTGGCAGTACTCGCTGCGGTGTCCGAAGCATTTCGTGATCCCGCGGTCGGGGCGGGTCACAGCCTGGGCGAGTACAGTGCCCTGGTGGCGGCCGGCAGCCTGTCGGCGACCGACGCGGCCCGCCTGGTCCGCCGCCGGGGAGAGCTGATGCATGAAGCCGGGATGAACCGGCCGGGTACCATGGCGGCGGTGCTCGGCCTCGCGACTGAGGTCGTCGAGGCTGCCTGTCGCGAAGTCTCGACCGCCGCTGAGGTCGCCGTTCCGGCGAATCTGAATACGCCGGAGCAGACTGTGATCTCCGGCGATCCTGCGGCGGTAGCGCGGGCGGGAGAAGAGTGCAAGGCGAGAGGCGCAAAGCGGGTGGTCCCGCTCAAGGTGAGCGGCGCCTTTCATTCGCCACTCATGGTGCCGGCCATCCCCGGCTTGCGCGCAGCGCTTGCGGGCGCGGCGTTTGGTGACTTGACCTTTCCGGTGATCGCCAATGCCACGGCCGAGCCGGTCGAACGGCCGGACGGAGCGATTCGTCAGTTGGTGGACCAGCTCACTGCGCCAGTGCGATGGGTCGAGTCGATGCGCAAGGCGGCAGAGCTCGCACCCGGAGCGACCTTTGTCGAAGTCGGTCCGGGAAACGTGCTCTCCGGCCTGCTCAAGCGGATCGTACCGGGCGCCCAGACGGTGACGTTGGGGACGGCGGAAGAGGTGGAGAAATTCTTAAAGGCGTGAACGGTGAACAGTGAACGGTGAACAGGCGCCTCCGCGCCCGAACTAGCCTCCCTGTTCACTGTTTACTGTTCACCGTTCACGCAGTTAAGGGGTTATGGTCGAGATTGATCTGACAGGAAAGGTTGCGCTCGTCACCGGCGGAACCCGGGGCATCGGCAGCGCGATCGCGAAGCAACTCCACGCCGCCGGTGCCAAGGTCGCGATCACTGGGCGAGACGCGGAGCGGGCAAAGGCAGCCGCCGTGGAGCTGGGTCCGGACACCGCGGGGTTCGGTTGCGAGATGACCGACGGCGCCCAGGTCGAGGCTGCGGTGGCGGGAACTGAGGCGACGTTGGGGCCGGTTGACATCCTGGTGAACAACGCCGGTCTCACCCGAGATCAGATCGTCTTGCGGATGTCAGAGGCCGACTGGGACACCGTCCTTGACGCCAATCTCAAGGGCCCCTTCGTCGCGATCCGTTCGGTCCTCAAGGGCATGATGAAGCGGAAGGGTGGGCGGATCGTCAACGTGAGCAGTATCGTCGGTATTACCGGCAACAAAGGCCAGGCAAATTACGCCGCGTCCAAGGCCGGTCTGATCGCGCTCACCAAGTCAGTGGCCAGGGAGTACGCCAGCCGGAATATTCTGGTGAATTGCGTGGCGCCCGGGTTCATCGAGACCGACATGACCGATGCCTTGCCGGTCGAAGCGCGGACGTCATTATTACAGCAGATCGCCCTGGCACGGTTGGGGCGGCCGGAGGACATCGCCGGCGCGGTACTGTTCCTGGTCTCGGATCTAGCGGGGTACGTCACGGGACAGGTTGTGGTCGTGGACGGTGGGATGGTCATCTAGGCGCACCTCAATCGCAATGAGGATGACATGAGCGACGTCGAAGAAAAGGTCAAGGACATCATCGTCGAGGAGCTGGGCGTGGAGCGGGAGAAGCTCACCAGCGATGCGAGTTTCATGGAAGACCTCGGCGCCGACAGTCTCGACACGGTCGAGCTCGTCATGGCCTTCGAGAAGGAGTTCGACATCGACATCCCCGATGAAGAGGCCGAGAAGCTCCGGACCGTCGGCGACGCCATGAACTACCTGCACCAGAAGATCGGGAAATAGCTTGACCCACCGCGTCGTCGTCACTGGCCTCGGGCTGGTGACTCCCGTCGGTACCGACGTCGATTCGACCTGGGCCAGCCTGCTGGAAGGCCGATCGGGGGCAGGGAACATCACCAAGTTCGACCCCTCCAAGCTGTCGGTACGATTTGCCTGCGAGGTGAAGGGCTTCGATGCCTCGCGGTACATGGACAAGAAGGAAGCGCGCCGTTACGACCTGTTCGCCCAGTTTGCACTGGGCGCCGCGGCGCAGGCGGTCGCACAGGCAGGTCTCGAGGGCAAGTTCCCGAGCCCCGAGCGGACCGGGGTCATCATCGGGACCGGAATCGGAGGCATGCAGACCTACGAAGACAACTGCATGACCTACCTGACCAAGGGCCCCGATCGGGTATCTCCCTTCTTCGTTCCGATGTTCATCCCTGACATTGCAGCCGGACTGGTTTCGATCCGCTACGGACTCCGCGGACCGAACTTCGCCACGGTGTCTGCATGTGCGTCCTCGGCTCACGCGATCGGGGAGTCATTCAATCTGATCCGCCACGGCGGAGCCGATGCGATGGTCACCGGCGGCGCCGAGGCGGCCATTACTGGTCTCACAGTGGCGGCATTCGCCAACATGAAGGCGTTGTCCAGCCGCAACGATTCGCCGGAAACTGCGAGCCGGCCATTCGACAAGGACCGGGACGGGTTCGTGCTGGGTGACGGTGCAGGGATCGTCGTGCTCGAGAGCCTGGAGCATGCCCAGCAAAGAGGGGCCCGGATTCTTGGCGAGATCGTTGGTTATGGCCTCAGCGCCGATGCGTATCACATCACCCAGCCTCCTTCGGACGGAAGCGGTGCGGCACAAGCCATGCGGGGCTGCCTTGCGGACGGGCGGATCGATCCGAAGGACGTGGGCTACATCAACGCCCATGGTACCTCGACACCGCAGGGCGACGTTGCCGAGACCCAGGCGGTCAAGACTGTCCTCGGCGATCAGGCGTACAAGCTGATCTGCGGGTCGACCAAATCGATGACCGGGCATCTGCTGGGCGGGGCGGGGGCGCTCGAGTTCGGCATCTCCCTGCTGGTGGCCACGTGCGGGGTGATCCCGCCGACCATCAACCAGTTCACGTCCGATCCCGAGTGCGATCTTGACTGCGCGCCGAATCACAAGGTCACCCGCGATGTAAAAGTGGCGCTGTCGAACTCGTTCGGATTCGGCGGCCACAACGTGACGTTGGCCGTGCGGAGATTCGACGGTTAGCTGATAGCCGATAGCTAATAGCCGATAGCTGATAGCTCCACCGGAGGTGGTATGACAACCGTCGCAGCACCCACTGGACTACTGCCGCTGATCCGGCGGCTCGACGCCGCGGTTGCCGTGCGGGATGACGCCGGCCGATGTCGCGCCGTCAAGAATGCATTGGTTGCCGCCGTAAATGGTGGCGAGATTGTGCTCGATCCCTCCTATCAGGTCCCCGTCGCTGATCGCTATGCCCGTCGCCTCCTCTACCGTGATCCCGAAATGCGGTACACCGTGCTGGCCATGGTGTGGGGGCCGGGGCAGGGCACCGCGCTGCACGACCACGCCGGTACCTGGTGCGTGGAGTGCGTGTACAGCGGCCGGATTCGAGTCACCTCGTTTTCAGTGCGCGGCGGCGATCCGGAGCGTGATCTGGTGCGTTTCGAACCGGAGACGGTGGTAATGGCGGGCGTCGGCGAGGCAGGCGCGCTGATTCCGCCGTTCGAGTATCACCGCCTCGAGAACCCGGACGCCACTCCGGCGGTCACCATCCACGTCTACGGCGGCGAGATGACGTTCTGTCACGTATATGAGCCGTGCGACGGTGGTTACCGGCGGATGTTCAAGGAGTTGAGATATACGGGCTGACGCTATGACCCGAAGCCCCGCAGTACGATCGCCTCGGCCCCCAACGAGGCGGCTACCCTTCGGGTTTCCAGGTTGGTGCTCCCGCTGAAGTAATCGAGGCGGAGAAGCGCTTCGATGGTTGTGAATCCTGCCGCACGAAACACAGAGACATAATCGGCTTCGGTCGTGGCCCCCACCACGCATTCAGCCCGCAGGTGTAAGACTTACAGTGGTTCGGCTCTACTAACAACCGATGCATTTGCGGCGAGAAAGTTCCCCGAGCAGGAGGAACACAGGCGACCGAGCTCAGAAATGTCGCTGGCACCGCCCGCTCGGCGCGGTGTACATTTCGCAAGCCAACCCGGTCCCTGGGAGCCAGCATGAACGGCGAGCTCGACCTTAGTCGCCTGAGCGATCCTTCGCTTCGTCCTCTCGCCGAGAAAGTCTTGCACGGCGAGCGGTTGAATGCGACCGACGGGAGCGTGTTGTACGCCACGACGGACCTGCTCGGCCTCGGCATGATGGCCGATTTTGCCAACCGGCGCCGCAACGGCAACCGGGTCTTCTTCTCGGCGAATCAGCACATCAATCCCACCAACGTTTGCGTCCTGCGAAACACTTGCGTGTTCTGCTCCTTTGCCCGGCTGCCAAAGGAGGAGGGCGCCTACACCCGGTCGCTCGAGGAGGTGTACGCGGAAGCCGAACAGGCACGGGGGGCACCAACCCGCGAGTTCCACATCGTCGGAGGATTGCACCCCAAGCTCCGGCTCAGCTACTACACGGACATGATTCGCGGGCTCAGGGAGCGGCATCCCGAGGTCCACATCAAGGCGCTGACAGCCGTCGAAATTGCGCACCTGGCGCGCATCGAGAAGACCAACGCGCGCGAAGTGCTCCTGGCGCTCAAAGAAGCCGGGCTCACCAGCCTTCCAGGCGGTGGGGCCGAGGTTTTCAGCACGGCGGTGCGTGCGACCATCGCCGAGCGCAAGCTCACCGGCCAGGAATGGCTCGAAGTCCACCGGGTGGCCCACGAGCTCGGCATCCCGACCAATTGCACCATGCTCTATGGTCACGTCGAGACCGCGGCCGACCGGATCGAGCATCTCAGCATGCTGCGTGAGCTGCAGGATCAGACCGGTGGCTTTCTCACCTACATCCCGCTGGCGTACCACCCGGACCACAACGAACTGGGCGAAGAGCTGGGTCGGGTGGGCACCGCGACCACCGGGTTCGAAGATCTGAAAGCGATCACGGTCGGTCGGCTCTTTCTCGACAACGTCCCGCACGTGAAGACCCACTGGCCGATGGTGACGCCGTTCCTCTCGCAGATCGCGCTCGCGTTCGGATGTGATGATGTAGAAGGGACCGTCGTCTACGAGCGGATTTATCACGAAGCTGGTGCTCACACCGACATGGGGATGCCCTATCTCGAGCTGGTGCGACTGATTCGCGGGGCGGGGAAGCTCCCTGTCGAGCGGGATAGCCTGTATCGCGTGGTGCGAGAGAGCTTCGACGACCCTCCGCCGACCGAGCCGGCGGTGCGCCGCGGTGCCAGCTTGCCGGTGGTCCACGCCGCATGAGATTCGGCCGAATCCCCTGGATCAATTGCTATCCCGTGTACGGTGCGATCGATCGGGGCATCGTGCCGATCGGAGCCGAGCTGGTCACCGGGACTGCATCGGAACTGAACGATCTTCTCGCAGCCGGCGAGCTCGACGTGAGCGTAGTATCGGCCGTCGAGTACGCGCGGAACGCCGCCGCATATCATCTGCTGCCCGATCTCGCCATCACCTGTGACGGACCGGTCCATAGCGTCGCGCTGTTCAGCCGCCGCCCCGTGGAACAGCTCTCGGACACTACAGTGCTGCTCTCTGCGTCGTCGCGGACGTCGATTCTGCTCCTCGAGCTGCTCTGTCGCCATCGCTGGAAAATCACGCCGCGATTCGCGACGGTTCGGGCCGAGGCCATGGACCTGGAGAGTTTAGCGCGACTGCCGCACGAGGCAGTGCTGGTCATTGGCGACGCGGCCCTGCTGCTGACGGCACGCGGCGACTATCCAATCAAGGTGGACCTCGGAGCCGAGTGGCACTCCTGGACGGGTCTTCCTTTTGTCTTCGCGGTGTGGGCGGCGCGACGCTCGGCTCCAGCTGAGCCGGTTCGCGCAGTTCATCAGAGCCTGCTCGAGTCGCGCCTGTGGGGACTCGCGCACCTCGATGAGCTGGCTGATGACGCTGCACGGCGGACCGGCGTTGCGGAGAGTGTGTGCCGGGCCTATCTGGGCGACCTCGACTACGCGCTCTCCTATCGACATCTCGCGGGGCTAACCGACTTCTTCCGCCGGCTGGCGCAGGACGGGTTAGTGCCCGATGGGTCACTTTCCTTCATCTCGGCGGCGTAAGTACCTGATTATATGAGCGTTGTGGATCGGACCTCCAGCGAGTTCACAAGCTACCTCGAGCTGTACGAGCAGGCCGAGCTGCTGGAGCTGGGCTCTTTGGCCGACGCCGAGCGCTGGCGGCTCCATCCGGAGCGGGTGGTCACCTACATCATCGATCGGAACATCAACTACACCAACGTCTGCGTCGCGGACTGTCAGTTCTGCGCCTTCTATCGCCGGCCCAAGCACGCCGAAGGCTACGTGCTGAGCTTCGAAGAGATCGGCCGCAAGATCGACGAGTGTAAGGCCGTGGGCGGCGTCCAGATCCTGATGCAGGGCGGGCACAATCCCTACATCCCGTTCGAGTGGTACCTCGACCTGATGCGCTACATCAAGCGTCACCACCCGATTCATATCCACGGTTTCTCACCCTCCGAAGTGGTGTTCTTCAGCGAGCGTTTCGGGCTCTCCGTCCCGGACGTGATCCGCGAGCTGCGGGCAGCCGGGCTGGACAGTATCCCAGGTGGAGGCGGCGAGATCCTGGTGGACGAGGTGCGTCAGCGGGTCGCGCGGAAGAAGGCCCAGACCGAGGAATGGCTTGGCGTCCAGGAGGAAGCGCACCGGCAGGGCATGAAGACTTCGGTGACCATGATGTATGGACTGGGTGAGAGCACTGCCGATCGGATCGAGCATCTCTTCCGCGTCCGTGAGCTCCAGGCCCGCACCGGCGGCTTTACTGCATTCATCTGCTGGCCGCTTCAGCCCGAGGGGACGCCCGGCATGTCGCATTACCGGAAGACGGACGCCGTGACCTATCTGCGCACCCTCGCGATCGCGCGGATCGTGCTCGGCAACGTGCCGAACATTCAGTCTTCCTGGGTCACCATGGGCCACAAGGTTGGTCAGGTAGCCTTGCGATTCGGTGCGAACGACTACGGCAGCCTCATGATGGAGGAGAACGTGGTTTCGGCCGCCGGCACCACCTACCGTACAACTCTGGGGGAGATCCAGCGGCTGATCACGGACGCGGGCTACGAGCCTAGGCGCCGCCGGCAGGATTACTCGGTCATCGAGGAGCCGGTGGCGGCATGACCAGGAGTCGGCGACACCCCACTCTAGCGGGCGGGCGCCAGCGGACGACAGGCGACTGTTCGTGACCCGCGTCGGCATCGGCTACGACTCGCACCGTTTCGTCGCCGGCCGCCCCCTCGTGCTCGCCGGAATCACCATCCCTCATTCGCACGGTCTCGCGGGCCATTCCGATGCCGACGCCGTCGCCCACGCGCTTACCGATGCGATTCTGGGCGCTGCCGCCGCGGGCAACATCGGGCGACTCTTCCCTGACACCGATCCCCGCTGGAAGGATGCGGATTCGATGGAGCTGCTCGGGTCCGCTCACGAGCTGGTCCGCACTCGCGGGCTGACTCTCCACCAGGCCGACCTCACGATTATTGCGGAGCAGCCGAAGCTCGACCGTCACCTGGACGCCATGGCCGCCGCCCTCGCTGCCCGGCTTGGCGTCAAGTCGGCGGACGTGAGTGTGAAGGCCAAGACCAACGAGGGAATAGGATTCGTCGGACGGGGGGAAGGCGTGGCGGTCATCGCAGTGGCGACGCTGGAGGCCCGCTGATCGACGCAATTCTCGACTGGCTCACGGGATTACCGCCGGTTGCCGTGTACGCTTTTCTGGCGGCGATCTCGGTCATCGAAAACGTCCTTCCACCTGTGCCCGCCGACCTGGCCGTCCTGCTCGGAGCGTTTCTATCCCACCAGGGCGTCACCTCGCCTCCGATCGTGTTTCTGTTGGTCTGGCTGGCGAACGTTGGCGGTGCCTTGGGCGTGTACTTCGCCGGCCGACGTTACGGGCGCCGCCTGTTTGCCACCGGTCCCGGGCGTCGGCTGCTCACACCGGAAGCATTGGCCTTCATCGAACGGGAGTATCTGCGGTTCGGCGTGGTCGGCATCTTCATTGGGCGCTTCCTGCCCGGCATCCGTGCGGTTGTGCCGCCGTTCGCGGGTATCGCCAACCTGTCCTTCCCTCGGGCCGGAATACCGATCGCGCTGGCTTCCGGTATCTGGTACGGCGGTCTTACCATCCTCGGCACCGAGCTCGGCGCCAACTGGGAACGGATCACGGGCGTACTCTCGGGTGTGAACCGCACGCTCGGTTGGGTCGCAGCCATCGTGGTGCTGGCCTGGCTCACTACAGCGCTGATGCGGCGTCGCCGGCGGCGGCGGGAGCGGGTGCTGGAGGTTGCGGACCGGGCGTTAGGCGAGCGCCTGCCGACGGGAGAGCACCCGGTCATCGATCCACGGGCGGCTGCCCTCCTGGTTATCGAGCTTGCCTACGCTGATGAAGGACTTACGCAGCAGGATCGGAATCTGGTCGAACGCCACCTGCGTGCTCGCTGGGGGCTCGAGCCGATTCCTCACGACCCGCCGCTCGCCGCCCAATTGCAGAGCCGCTTCGCGCAGTATCGGGAACGGCTGACGGGTCAGTTTGGGCGGGCCCAGCGACTCGCCCTGATCGAAAGCATGTGGCAGGCGGCGTTCAGCGACGGAGCCATAGATGCACAGGAGGATCGCCTGATGCAGCGGGCCGGCGATCTGTTGGGGCTGAGCCCGGCCGAGGTCGCGGAAGTCCGGCGCCGGTCGCGGGCCAGCGCGGAGCGCCCGGCTCCATGACCCCGGTGCTCGAACACATCGACCGGGTCTTCGAGATCGAGTCCTTCCGCGACTACCTCGCGCTCGAGGCGGGAAACAGCGCGAATACAGTGGAGGCGTACGCTCGTGACATCCGCCGCCTGGCGGAATTCGCCACCTCCAAGGGCGCAACCGAGCCGGCGCAGGTTACCCGGACGCTGCTCCGCGACTTCGTCTTCCTGCTCAAGGACCTCGGCCTGAGTCCCGCAACCATCCGCCGGGAGATCTCAGCAGTTCGCACGTATTTCGCTTTCCTGCTCGGGGAGGGCCGGATCACCGACGATCCAAGCGACCGGCTGGAGAGTCCCCAGCGATGGCGACACCTTCCGGAGGTGCTCGCTGTCGGAGAAATCGAGAGCCTCCTCGCCGCGCCCCATGTGGACGAGCCCATGGCCTGGCGGGACCGCGCGCTGCTCGAGCTCGCCTATGGCGTCGGTTTGCGGGTGTCCGAGCTTTGCAACCTGGCCCTCAGCGACCTGCTCCTGAGCGAGGGCTTGATCCGTGTCTTCGGCAAGGGAAGCAAGGAGCGCCTGGTGCCGATCGGCCGAAGCGTGATCGGCGCCGTGTCAACCTATCTTCACACGCTTCGTTCCTCGTTGGATCGGGGAAAGACGGAGGGTCGGCTGCTGTTGAACGCGCGGGGCGAGCCACTCTCGCGGGTCGGTGCCTGGGGCGTCGTGAAGCGTTGCGCCAAGCGCGCCGGCATTGCCAAGCGGGTCACGCCGCATACGCTCCGGCACTCGTTCGCCACTCACCTCCTGGAAGGCGGCGCCGATCTCCGCGCGGTACAGGAGATGCTCGGGCACGCCGATCTTTCGACGACCCAGATCTACACCCACGTGGATCGGGAGTATCTCCACTCTATTCACAAGCAGTACCATCCGCGGGCGTGATCGTGCGGTATGCCGCTGTCGTTGCCGTTTCGCTACTGATTGAAACCGGCTGCGCTCACTACACGCCGGCCCCGCTCGATCCGGCAGGCACTGCTCAGGCCTACAACGAGCGTAAGCTCGATGCCCCTGAGCTGACGGAATGGTTGACCGCGCATGGAGCGCGACCTCAAGGTAGAGCGTGGACCTCGGCCGACCTCGCGCTGGTCGCGTTGTATTACCAGCCGGGTGTAGAGCGGGCCCGCGATGGGTGGCTCGCGGCACGGGCGGCCGAGGTGACAGCCGGTGCCCGGCCGCAACCGGATCTCCAAGGCGAGCTGGGGTCCGCCACGTCGTCCGAAGTGTTTCAGTCGCGCTGGTATGCCAGCGTTAACGCCATTTTCACCTTGGAGCTGGGCGGCAAGCGGGGGGCTCGCGTGGTCGCGGCACGGGCGCGCACGGCAGTGGCGGAGACGGACCTGGAGGAGATGGCCTGGCGGACCAGTCGTGCCGTGCGCGCCGTCGCAGTCGAGCTTGCGGCCGCGCAGGAGCGCAGAGCCGATGCCGAGCTGGGCGCCCAGCGGACGTTAGCCTTTGCCGAGCGTCTCCGTCGGCGCTACGCTGAGGGCACCTTGTCGCGATCAGAGCTGGCCGCGGTCGAGAGTGAGGAAGCCGACGCACACGCCGTTGCGGTCCGGGAGCAAGAGGCGGTGAGCGGCGCTATTGAGGCGTTGGCCCGGGCGTCGGGGCTTCCTTCCAGAACGCTGGATAGCATTCCTCTCGGAATGGATCCTCCGCCCACGTGTCCTACCACCGGTGCCGACAGCCTGCAGGCGCTCGCACTTCGCCAGCGGCCCGAAGTTGGACGGGGGTTGGCGGAGTACGCGGTCGCCGAAGGCGAGTTGCGCGTCGCCGTGGCAAACGCGTACCCGGATCTCAGCCTGGGCCCCGGCTTCGTCTGGGATCAGGGTGTCAACCGGTGGTCGCTCCTGCTCGGACTGCCGCACATCGCGTTCAACCGGAACCGTGGGCCCATCGGCGAGGCAGTGGCCCGGCGGCAAGAAGCCGGAGCACGATTCTCCGAGAAGCAGCAGGCCGTGCTGGAAGAAGTCTCCGCCGGTGTCGCTGCGTGCAGACTGGCCGTCGCCGACGTGAGCGGGGCTGAGTCCGTGCGCGAGGCAACTGCGCGCCAGGCGGAGCTGGCGCGAGCCGCGTACGACCGGGGCGAGCTCAGCGCCACCGCGCTCGAGCCTCTGGAGCTGACCGAGACCCGAGCATTGCGGGATCTCCACGCAGCCCGGCAGCGCCTGGCGACTGCGGGCCTCGCCATCGAGACGGCGATCGGGGCCTGGCCGCCGGGCGGCGTGCGTTGGCCCGATCTCCGGGAACCGATTCGACCGGTGCAGGAGGCATCGCACTGATGCGTTGGCTCGTGCGGCTCCTCGCGAGCGCGGCGGTGGTGGTGCTCGCAGTGTACCTGGTCACGACCTATCGCAGGCACCAGACTCGCCTCGCAGCGCAGGCAGCGCGGGACCAGCCGGTCATCGCTCCCAGCCGTATCAAGGATGTCCAGGGTGAGGCCGTGATCGTGCTGGACAGCGGTGATGTGGCACGCCTGGGGCTTCGCACCGTCGTGCTGCAATCGAGCAGTTCCGCCCCCGTTCGCCGGCTCACCGGCGAGCTGATCCCAGAGCCCGATCGCATCACTACTGTGCGTGCTCCGATCGCCGGGCGTTTGTCGGTGCCGGGGAATTCTCGGTGGCCCAGCTTCGGTGACCGACTCACCGCCGGGCGCGAGATCGCGCAGGTCTCCGATGCCAAGCCGCTGGTGCTGGCACGGGGCGGGGTGGTGACCCAGGTGGGCGCGCAACCGGGTGAGATGGTGCAGGCGGGGCAACTGCTGCTCGAGATCACCGATTACGATCGGCCGCTCGCCCGGATCGCATGGCCGGCCGATGCGCCTGCTCCACCGCCCGAGATAACGCTCTCCTTCGAGCAACCCGGAGCGAGCAGAGTGCCGGCACGATTGGTTGGTGCCGCACCGAATGCGGATCCCGTCACCCGGCTGCCCGCGTATCTCTATCGGGCCAGCCGCAGCTGGGTCGGAGCGAGACCGGGCGCGGTGGTCATCGCGTCCGTTTCGGATCGCGGATCATCCGGCCGGGGCGTAGTCGTTCCCGACCACGCCGTGGTCCAATGGGAAGGCCTGACTTGGGCATTCGTTGCCAATGGCGACCGGTTCCGTCGGGTCCGGGTTCCAATCGATCGACCAGTGAGTGGTGGCTTCCTGGCCGGAGGAGAGCTCGCAGCCGGCGACACCATCGTGGTGGAGGGAGCTGAGCAGCTGCTCTCGGAGGAGTTCCGCGCCCGCGTGACCGTGGGCGACGAGCCCGGCGAATAGCGCCAGATGCTCGGCGCAATCGTTCGGTTTTCGGTCCGGCACCGCGGGATCGTAGTCGGTCTCGCGATCGCGCTGATCGTCTACGGTCTCAACGTCCTCTCCGGCGCCAAACTCGACGTCTTTCCTGAATTTGCGCCTCCCCAGGTCTCGATCCAGACCGAAGCGCCCGGATTTTCGGCCGAGCAGGTCGAGATCCTGGTGACCAAACCGATCGAGGATGCGATCAATGGCGTGAACGGGATCGCGATGGTGCGGTCTCAATCCATCCAGGGCCTGTCTGTCATTACCGCGGTTCTGGTCGAACACACCGACATCTACCGGGCGCGCCAATCATTGGCCGAACGCCTGGGCGAGGCGCAGAACCGGCTGCCCCGCACAGTGCCGCCGCCGGTCATCAGTCCCCTAACATCCTCATCCAGTACGGTCCTCGTTGTCGGCATCACGTCGAAGACGCGCTCGTTGATGGAGCAGCGCACCTTCGTGGACTGGACCCTGCGTCCGCGCCTGCTGGCGGCGCCCGGTGTGGCCAAGGTCGCGGTCTTCGGAGGAGAAGTCCGCCAGCTCCAGATCCAGCTCGATCCGGAGCGCCTCCGACTCTATCAGATCGGTGTGCCGGAGATCATCGCCGCGGCAAGCCGCGCGACCGGCGTCCGAGGCGCGGGGGTATTGGATACACCGAACCAGCGTGTCGTGGTGCGCACCGAAGGACAGCTGCTGGCCCCGGCTGACCTGGCTCGGTCGGTCGTGCGGGAAAAGGGCGGCGCCGTGTTGCGGCTGGGCGATCTCGGTCGAGTGGCGGAAGCGCCGGAAGCGCGATTCGGTGAGGGGGGGATCAATGGAGAGCGCGGACTGGTGATCGTGGTGTCGGCTCAGCTGGGTGCCAACACCAAGATCGTCGCCGCGGGCGCCGAGCAAGCGCTGCACGCACTCGGACCCGCTATCGCAGCGGCCGGGCTCACTCTTCATCCCGCCCTCTTCCGGCC
>JBKPOS010000101.1:0-5695 GCA_046733215.1 Gemmatimonadota bacterium | reverse complement strand
TCCGGCATGCCCTCTTGACCAGGTCCGATCTGCTCGAACGAAGCCAGGGCTCACTCGGCCGACAAGGTTGGGCGGAAGTGTACGCTCGGCTCTCGGCGGCAGACCGGGAAGCCGGGCTCGGCCCTGAGGATGTTGAGCGTTTGGCCCTGGCGGCACATCTCCTCGGCCGTGACAGCGACAGCATGGAGCTCTGGGCCCGGGCCCATCATGCATTCCTCGCCAACGGTGATTCGCGGCGCGCTGCTCGCTGTGCGTCCCTGCTTGCCGTGCGCCTGCTGCTTGCCGGCGAAATGGCGCGGGGCAGCGGCTGGATCGGTCGTGGGCGGCGCCTGCTCGAGACCGAGCAAGCAGATTGCGCAGAGCAGGGATATCTCCTGCTTCCTATCGGCCTGCAGTTCGTTTTACAGCGAAACTTTGAAGCCGCCCACTCCGCCTTTGTGGAGGCGGCTGCGATTGCGGAGCGTCATGCTGATCCGGATCTCGCGGCGCTCGCGCGTCAGGGCCAGGGGCGGACGTTGATCCGCCTGGGTAACATTGCCCCGGGCTTGGCTCTGCTCGACGAGGTCATGGTTGCGGTGACCGGCGGTGAGCTGTCTGCGCTGGTAATGGGCGACATCTACTGCAGTGTGATCGATGCCTGTCACGAGATCTACGATCTGCGTCGCGCTCAGGAGTGGACCACCGCCTTGTCCAATTGGTGCGAGTCGGAGCAGGATCTCGTTCCCTACCGTGGTATGTGCCTGGTTCGCCGCGCCGAAATCATGCAGCTGCATGGCGCATGGCCCGACGCGATCGAAGAGGCAGAGCGCGCTTGTGAGTGGCTCTTGCGGCCGCCGACGCAACGCGCCGTCGGGGCAGCCTTCTATCGGGTGGGCGAGCTGCATCGGCTCAAAGGCGAGATCGACAGCGCGGAGGAGGCGTACCGCCAGGCCAGCCAATGGGGTCGCGAGCCGCAGCCGGGTCTCGCACAGCTTCGACTGGGGCAGGGCCAGATCGAGGCGGCGCGTACCGCGATCTGCCGCTCGCTCGATGAAACCGCCGAGCGCCGAGCTCGCTGCCAGTTGCTGGGCGGCTACGTCGAGATCATGCTCGCTGCGGGCGACGTGGCGGCCGCGCGAAGCGGTGCCGACGAGCTTGCCGGCATCGCGGCCGAGCTCGAGGCGCCTTTCCTTCAGGCAGTCTCGTATCAGGCCACCGGCGCGGTCCTCCGGGCCGAGGGCGATCCGAGGAGTGCGTTGACGGCGCTGCGCCGCTCCTGGAAAGCCTGGCGCGAGTTGGAAGCACCGTACGATGCCGCCCGAGTCCGGGTGCTCGTGGGTCTCGCCTGCGCCGATCTGCGCGATACCGACACGGCGGAGATGGAGCTCGACGCTGCACACCAGGCCTTCCTGGATCTCGGCGCCGCGCCTGATGTGGAGCGAGTGAAGGAGCTGGCCCGCTCCATCGCGCCGGACACGCCTGAGCCGCTTACCGCGCGAGAGCGCGAGGTGCTCAGTCTGATCGCCACGGGGAAAACCAATCGAGCCATTGCCGAGAGCTTGGCCATCAGCGAGAAGACCGTCGCACGGCACGTGAGCAACATCTTCACCAAGCTCGGGCTCTCCAGTCGCGCCGCCGCCACGGCCTACGCCTTCCAAAACCGTCTGGTCTGACTCCTCGTACATAGAACTACCCATATGCGCCGCGGAGCCGCTGGATGCTTTGTCCGATGCGGCCGACTGTCGCACGACATATCGTGTTGTTGCGCGAATGGGCAGGTCTCATGTCAACGGTAGAGGTGAAGATGAGGGTGGAGACGCTGGTGATTGGTGGGGGACAGGCAGGTCTTTCGGTGGGTTACTACCTGGCCAGGCAAGGGCTCCCTTTTCTCATTCTGGAGGCGAATCAGCGAATCGGGGACTCCTGGAGGAGCCGGTGGGATTCGTTGCGACTGTTCACGCCGGCTCGGTTTGACGGAATCGCCGGCATGCCGTTCCCGGCTTCCCGGAACAGGTTTCCAACCAAGAACGAGATGGCGGATTACCTCGAGTCCTACGCAGCTCACTTCGGGTTACCGGTGCAGACGGGGACGGTTGTGGACCGGCTGAGCCGGGAAGGCGACCGGTACGTCGTGACCGCAGGGGAGCATCGGTTCGAAGCGAAGCAGGTGGTGGTCGCGATGGCGACCTATCAGCGTCGACGTATCCCGGATTTTGCGCGCGAGCTGGATCCGCGCATCACCCAGCTTCACTCGATCGAGTACCGAAACGTGTCGCAGCTGCGAGACGGCCCGGTCTTGATCGTGGGAGCAGGCAACTCCGGTGCGGAGATCGCGCTGGAGGTCGCCCGGGCCGGGCATCGCACGTTGCTGTCAGGGCGAGATGTGGGGTACGTGCCGTTCCGGATCAACGGCCGGATGGCGCAACTGGGGCTGTTTGATCTGGTACTGCGGTTCGTCTTCCACAGGGTGCTCACGATGAACACGCCAATCGGGCGAAAGATGAGGCCCAAGGTCATCGGGCATGGGGCACCGCTCATCCGAACCAAGCCGGCGGATCTGGCGTCGGCCGGTGTCGTACGGGTGCCGCGTACCGCGGGAGTTCGCGATGGGATACCGGTTCTTGACGATGGAAGCACCGCCGAGGTCGCCAACGTCATCTGGTGCACCGGATTCCACCCGGGATTCTCCTGGATCGACCTTCCGGTGTTCGGCAGCGACGGCGAGCCGAAGCAGCATCGCGGGGTGGTACCCGGCGAGCCGGGGCTCTATTTCGTCGGCCTCCACTTTCTCTATGCGATGTCGTCCACCATGATCCACGGGGTGAGCCGCGATGCGGAGCATGTAGTGCGGAGCATCGCGGCCCGAAGTCTGTCAGCTCGCGCGGCCTGAGAGTCCGCTCGAGCCTATTCGGATTCGGCGCTCATGACCGGGAGGAACTCGACTCGTACCGTGTAACCTGAAGAGGCAAACAACGCCGACAGCACTGCTTTGGCGCCGGTTTCCGCGTGCCGGCGGACCTCGAGTTCCAGAGCAGCTGTCTTGAGCTGGGCTCGGGCCAATTGATAGATGGTATCGCGATCGGAGGGATGAAAGGGATTCCATAACCCCCGACTCTCGTCGTACGTCTTGAGCTGCACCACATCCACGCTGACGAGAGTCGGGTGCGGCAGCGAGATCTCGATGATCTTGGCCGCCTCGTCCACCTTCGCATGGGCCTGCTTCTGCAGGTCGAAGCCAACCAGGGCCTTACCGGTTACGACCACGAGCGCGCGCTTGGTCGAGCCCAGCCGGGTGTTTTCGTAGGTGACGACGTCACGCAGCGCCACCTCAGTGGTGACCAGGTTCGCAGCCGATTGCAACCGTTCGAGAATGACGGCCTGATCGATCCGGGTCTTGCCGGGCCCAGGCCATCCGTCGGCAGGGGTGTACGATCGTCGTGCGAGGAAAAGTCCGATGATGAGACCGACGACGAACAGGAGACCGAGCGCGGCGTATCGGCGGGCCGGCTCAGACACGATTACGTGCCCGGTTGAGCCCGCCAGAGTCCGGAGTATTCCAGCACCCAGCCCGACGGAGCGACCCTGAGAACGCCCGTGAATGGTTCGTCGGGTAGATCTGCCTCGTAGAGGTACTCCGCGTCGGTGTCACGGCGGTAGCGTTGGACCAGGGGCTTCAGCGCAATGACCGGCCACTCGAGCCAGGCCGATCGCACCTCCATTTCACCCCCCACCTCGAGAGCCGACCGGCGAAGCGGAAGCAGGTTGGTGGCGGGGGTAAAGCTCAGGTCGAGATCAACGCATCCCGCGACGTCCGGACAAGCAGCGCCGTTTAAGGTCCAGTCCCCGCGGCCGGTGCGACGGACCAAAACCTCCACGCTGCGTGAGGCGGTCCAGCCCTGGATCTCTCCTCCAGTGGTAATCCAGTCGTGGTTACAGCGGACAGTATAACTGAGCGCGCTCGGTCCCGCCTCGTCCTGGAAGACGGCCATGCCTCGAATCGCCGGGCCGGCCGCTTCCAGTTCGAGTACTGCGGCGTCGTGCCCGGGAACGTCGAACCTTTGCCACAGGATCGACGTTCCATCGCGGCACTGAGCCTGCCCGCCGTTCACACGTCCGCTTCGACGACCGAGAGGAAGTTGCCGGCCGGGTCTTTGAACCAGGCGATCTTGGGGCCTTCCCCCCTGAAGATTCCCTGCTTGTCGGTCTTCAGCTCGCCGCTGTTGTAAATCTCGAAACGCACGCCCCGTTTGCTGAGATCGCCTACAGCGTCTTCCACGCTGTCGACCTTGAAATTGAGGACGGTAAAGGTTGCCGGAACGTGGTTGTCCTTGGGATACACAAACACGCGGTTGCCGCTTCCAACATCCAACTCGAGCCCTTCCGGCGCCTCCTCCACATCGATCCCGAGGGTGTCGCCGTAGAAGTGCTTGGCCTGGCCGAGATCGTCGACCGAAAAGCTGCTGAATGCTTTAGTGGCTTTGAACACGAAGATCCTCCGTTGTTGACGCTGATCCGCCCGCAAATCGCGGGCTGTGAAATCGCGGATCGGTCGGGTGGATGCAGCGATTGGCCTTACGTCCGCGACGTGAAAGCCATCACAGCTCCTCGGATCACTCCTTGATTCCGATAAACACATAGCGCTCCCATTGATCGAGCGAGCTTTGCGCCGGGAGCGCGGCCTCCCGAGGCCACTGGAGCCCATCGCGGTACATGCGTGGCTCCGAACTCCGTCATGATCGGTTACGGCGTCGGCAGGTCCGCGATCTCGATCACCGGGCGGATCTCGACGGTCCCGCGTTGCGCCATCGGAATGCGCTCCGCGATCGCGATGGCCTCGTCCAGATCCTCGGCGTCGATCAGGAAGTAACCGCCCAGCTGCTCGTGAGTCTCGGCGAACGGGCCGTCGGTGATGAGGCTCTTTCCCTCCCTAACCCGGACGCTGGTTGCGGTGGCAGTCGGATGAAGCGGCGACGCGCCCAGATAGCGCCCGGTGGCGTGAATCTGGTGGGCGAGGGCGGTGGAGTCTCGATAGCACTTCTCCCGTTCCGTGTCACTGAGCGCCAGCTCGTCACCGTAGATCAGCAGCATGTATTTCACGTATCTCTCCTGGTCCTGCGCCTAACCTCCCGCGGTCGCGCCGACGACGAGAAACGGCTCTGCTCCCTTCGCCACGGCGTCTGGGAGCGGCGCATCCGGCGACTCGTGCGAGAGGTCCTGCTCGCAGGCAAAGAAGCGAATAAAAGGCCGGCGGCGGAGTGTCACGTGCTCGCGGATGGTACCGCGCAACACCGGATAGCCGGCCTCGAGCGCGTCGAGCACCGAGCGCTGCGTGGCTGGGTGCTCCACGTCGAGCTCCAGCTCGCCATCGATGCGGGCCAGGGTACGCAGATGGTGGGGAAGTATGACCCGGATCATGCCAGCGTCTGGACCTCGACGGAGAGGACCGGCGGCAGGTCTCGGACTATGGCAGCCCAGCTGTCGCCGCCGTTGGCCGAGGCATAGATCTGGCCCCCCGTCGTCCCGAAATACACACCGCACGAATCGAGCGAGTCGACGGCCATGGCATCGCGCAGGACGTTCACATAGCAATCCCGTTGCGGAAGACCTTTTGTGAGCGGCTCCCACTCGTTCCCGCCGCTTCGGCTTCGGTAAACCCGCAGTCGCCCATCGGGAGGGTAGTGCTCGGAGTCGCTCTTGATCGGAATGACGTAGATGG
>JBKPOS010000100.1:0-7438 GCA_046733215.1 Gemmatimonadota bacterium | reverse complement strand
GCGCCACATGGGTGACCAGGAGAGTCGGCCGGTGGGTTGCGCAAGCGTCGGCAACAGCAGCCATGGTGCGCGCCGCGACCTGAGTCAGCGTCTCACGTCCTTCGAGGCGGACCTCATCGGGATGGGTGAGCCAGAGTTTGTAATCGTCGGGAAAGTCCCGGGCTACCTCTGCTTCGCTCCGCCCATCCCAAGGGCCGAGGCGCATTTCATCGAGCCGCTGGTCAATCGTGATGGGGAGACGAAGGTGCTCCCGCAGGAGGGAGGCGGACTCGAGCGCCCGCCAAACAGAGCTGGACCAGATCTGTCGGATGCCGAGCGCTTTGATCTGCTCCGCGAGCCGAGCGACCTGCGACCGGCCGTTTCTGGTGAGCGGATCGGTCCGGCGTCCAGCGTAAACGCCTGCTCGGTTGGACTCCGTTTCGCCGTGGCGGGCGAGAAAGACGGGATTCGCGATCAAGGCCGTTCCTTTCAACAAGGGCGTTCCTTCTCGCATCCGCCGAGCATCGAGGGGCGGACAGCTTGTCGTTCCTGCTGTGACTTGAGAGTGCGCGCACCACGGACAGCAGTTGAAACGTTCAGGCCTGCTTCGTCCGCCGAACGGATAGCTCTGTCGCCAATGCAATGCACGCGAAAGCGACGTCCGTCCGTCTCACTGTCTCGTTTCAGTACATCCGCCGGCATAACTAAAACTGGTAACTCCCTGTCCGGCAAGAGAATGACCCGGCGAGTCTAGCTTTCGTCACGCCAGCCGATCTGGCCACCAGCGCGGAGAGCCGTTTCCCGCGGGCAAGTCCGGTACCATTCCGGCCACAGGAGTAGGATCCACTACCGGTGGCTATCAGAATGGATTGACGCACTCGTCAACTTTTCACGAGGGACGCAGAGGCACTGCGCTCGGCATCACGACCTCGCTCCCACCGGACGCTACTGGCGCCTCTGGCCGCCGATTGTTATATTGTGAAATAATTCACAACCTCCGGCGCGCCTGGATCCGGTTCGCCGGCGGGTCTTTTTTTCTGAGCTCCACGCGGAGAATCCGTCATGGCGACTGCCGCTCCGGTATCCCCCAATGCCACGTTCCCTGCGGATGCGATCTCCAAACTGTTTGCCCCGCCGGAACGGGAGCACCCGGCCGACAAGCTCCGTCGGCTGCTTCACGACGCAAAGGCGAAGGGTTCGTACCTCCATACCGCGGGCGCATACGACGCCTTTTCGGCAGCGATCATGACCCGGATCGGATTCAAGTCGCTCTATGGGAGTGGATGGCAATTGGCCGCTACCAAGAGCATGTATCCGGACATCGGCATCTATCAGTCGCATCAGATGATCGAGCTCGTCCTTGAGATCAGAAAGGGCATCGAAGGCGCTCGGAACACGCATTGGTACGACACCGAGGGTCGCGAGCTGCTCGATGCGCCGCCTGCTTTCGTCGACATGGAAGCTGGGTTTGGTGGCCCTACCCAAACCTTTACCCTGGCAACCGAGCTGATCAGGGTGGGCGCTGCCGGCGTGCACCTCGAAAACCAAGACCCGACTAACCGGACGTGCGGTCACATCGTCAACGTAGGCAAGGCTAAGCGGGACAAGGTCCTGGTGACACGGGGCGCCTGGATGGCCAAGCTTAAAGCAATCAAGGCTGCCGCTCAGGCCACTGGCGTCGACGTGGTCATTATCGCGCGGACCGATTCCATCGATGGGGCACTTCCGGGGAGCTCGGCGGGCGGGGTCAAAATGGCGATCGAAGACGCCTGGGAAGCGGCTGAATTGGGCGTTGATGTGATCTGGCCGGAGTTCAACAATACCGAGCTTGCACAGCCACAGGAGTTTTCCGAGGGCGTTCGCAAGTACTACCCCAACCAGATGCTCGGCTTCAACCTGTCGCCGTCTCTCTACTTCGGCCGGGCGAAGAAGGCCGGGACACTGATTACCAATCAGCAGTTGGCCGATCTGGGCTACACGCTCCAGTTCTCGACCTTGTTCAACTTCCGTACAGCAGGGATGGCTATGGAGAAGGGACTGCGGAAGTTCCTCACCAGCGGCATCGACGCCCTGGCGGACCTGCAGAACGAGGAGGACGAGATGTCCCCGCCGCCCACCACGAAAATGCACCAGAAGTTCGCCGGCATGAATCGCTGGCTGACTCTGGAGCAGGTGTTGTCGGGGACAGAATAGGAAAAGCGTGAACAGTGAAAAGTGAACAGGGGCTCCATCGATCATCGGAGCCCCCGTTCACTGTTCACCGTTCACGCCGTTTCTTTTCTAGGCCGCCGTTCGATCAGACGTCCTCCAACTCTCAGCTTTTCCGCCCGCCACGGCTCGAGCCGAACCGTCACCTCCTGCTCTACGCCGTCGGCCCTGACATTCACCACTTCCCCCTCCCGGTACAGGGCGGCGAGCTGGGCACCGTCGGAGACCGGTACGCGAACCACCACTGTTACTCGCCCGGCACGCTCGAGCTCTCTGAGCCGCCCCTTGAGCGCCGCCAGGCCATCCGTCCGCATCGTGGTCGCCATGACGGCACCGGGATGAAGCTCACGAACTCGGACAGCGAACTGCGTCGGATCCGGCAGCAGATCGATCTTGTTGAAGACGACCACGAGCGGACGGTCCGACAGATCGAGCTCACCAAGGACCCCCTCGACCACCCGCATTTGCTCTTCCCATTCCGGATGGCTCGCGTCGACGACGTGCAGCAGCGCGTCCGCCGCACGAGCCTCTTCCAGCGTGGCGCGGAAGCTTGCGACCAGATGGTGTGGCAGCTTCCGGATGAAACCAACCGTGTCGCTCACGCGCGCCCGCACTCCCTCCCCCAGCTCGACCTCGCGGGTCAGGGTATCGAGTGTCGCGAAGAGTCTGTTTTCGACCAGGATATCGTGCTCTCCTGAAAGACCGCGGAGGATGCTCGACTTCCCAGCGTTGGTGTAGCCCACCAATGCCACGCTCAGCATCGGGTCCCGCCCGGCTCGGACGTTCTCCCGGTGCCGTTCGACGTCCTTGAGCTTGATCTTGAGCCCCTGGATCTTGCGCCGGATGATCCGCCGGTCGGTCTCGAGCTGCGTCTCGCCCGGCCCCCTGAGACCGATGCCTCCACGGATTCGAGAGAGGTGGGTCCACATGCGAGTCAGCCGGGGCAATAGGTACTCGAGCTGGGCCAGTTCGACCTGGAGCTTTGCCTCGTGGCTTCGCGCCCGAGTCGCAAAGATGTCCAGAATCACTTCGGCCCGATCCATAACCCGTACCTCGAGCTCACGCTCGAGATTGGCCCCCTGCACCGGCGTCAGCTCTTCGTCCACCACGATCAAACTCGCCCCAGCGTCGACAACCGTCTCCTTGAGCTCTTCGACCTTGCCCTCGCCGATCAGCGTGGCGGGATTGGGCGATACTACCTGCTGCGATACGCGTGCGACGACATCGGCGCCGGCTGTGTCCACCAGCTGCGCCAGCTCGTCGAGATGCTCGGTCATTACCCGGGCGTCGGCCGAGCCCTTGCGCGGCGCAGCCAGCAGCACGGCGCGCTCGGTCGGATCCCGGACATCGATCAATTCGCGAATGGGAAAATTGACCTCAGGAAAGGATTGGGGTTTGGTAACGGGTCATTCGTTTTCCTTGACTACGGTTTCCGATGTCGCAGGCGGCGACTGTGTCTCCTTCTGCTGGGCCCACCAGGCGAGTCGTTCGGCCACCTTTTTTTCGTACCCTAGCTCGCCGGGCACGTAGAAGCTGGCGCCGCGAAGCTGCTCCGGGAGGTATTCCTGCGGCAAATACCCGGTGGGCGAATCATGCGCATAGCGGTACCCAGCGCCATAGCCCAGCGTCTTCATGAGCGGCGTCGGCGCATTCCGAATGTGCAGCGGAACCGGCGCCGCCGGTGAGTTGCGCGCAGCCTCCAGGGACTCTCCCAGCGCGACCTTGGCGCTGTTCGACTTGGGTGCAGTCGCCAGGTAGATCGTCATCTCGGCCAACGGTAAATATCCCTCCGGAGGACCTAGCATGTGAAACGCGTCCCGCGCCGCGACGGCGATCACCAGCGCGTTCGGGTCGGCCAGCCCAATGTCCTCTGCAGCCATGGCGATGGCCCGACGAAAGAGGATCATGGGGTCCTCTCCGCCTTCGATCATCCGCGCCATCCAGTACAGCGCTCCCTGCGGATCACTGCCGCGGAGCGATTTATGGTATGCCGAGAGCAGGTTGAAGTGCTCTTCGCCGGCCTTGTCGTACCGGGCAAACCGGATCTGCATCGCCTCGCGGGCGAGGTCCACGGTGACTCGGCCGCCGGCTCCGGCGTGGGCGGCCGAAGCCTCGAGCACGCTCAAGGCCCTTCGGGCGTCGCCGTCAGCCTCCTCCGCGATGAACGCGACCGCTTCCGCATCCGCCTGCAGCTCCAGGTCTCCCAAACCCCGTTCACGGTCGTTGAGCGCCCGCTCGATCAGCACGACCAGGTCGTCCGGCGAAAGCGGATGAAGGACGAACACGCGGGTTCGGGACAGGAGCGCACCGATCACCTCGAAGCTCGGGTTCTCGGTGGTAGCACCGATCAGGCTGATGGTGCCGTCTTCAGCGGGCGGCAGAAGGCTGTCCTGTTGCGCCTTGTTGAGACGGTGGATCTCGTCCACGAAGAGAATGGACTCCGGCCCGCCGGCTGCTAGTTGCTGCTTGGCTTGGCCCACGATCTCGCGGATCCGCGGGACACCCTCGCTGACCGCGCTGAACGGAACGAAGGTGCGTCCGGTGGCGCGGGCTACCAGGTGAGCGAGCGTCGTCTTTCCCGATCCGGGCGGACCCCAGAAGATGAGCGAACCGGGAGCCCCCTGTTCGATCAACACCCGGAGCGGCTTCCCTCCGCCCAACAGGTGAGTCTGCCCCACGAACTCGTCCAGGCTCCTGGGCCGCATGCGGCTGGCGAGCGGCTCCGCCCTGCGGGCATTGGGAAAGAGCGACGGCTCGTCGGTCAAGGCGGTACGCTTCGGTACCATGTCTGTGAAGATAGGCAGGCCAGCCGGGAGACGGATGCTCAGAAAGAAGCCTTTTCGATAAGCCACTCGGCGGCAAAAAAGGAGCCCACGCCGCCGAGGAACCACACTGCCGACTGCCAGCGCCGCCGATTCTGAAACTCGGGCACCAGGTTGGAAGCAGCGACGTACAGCGTGACGCCGGCGGAGAGGCCGAGGCCGTGGCGGGCCAGCGGACCCACCGACTCCGTAACGACCGCGCCCAAGAGCGTTGCCAAACCGAGTCCGGCCGCTGACGCGATGGCCCGCCCCTTACCTTGTCCGCCCGCAAGCATCATGCTGGCTATGGTCACGCCCTCCGGCAGTTTGTGCACCAGGACGGCAAGGAACAGAAGCAGACCCAGCCGCTGGGAAGCCAGGAAGCCGCTGGCAATCGCGACTCCGTCGAAAAACGTGTGGAGCGAGAGCCCAAGCAACGCAGTCAATCCCGTCGCCACGCTGACCCGATGGGTTTCCTCGCCGTAGTGGAAATGAGGATTCACGACGTGCTGCGCAACATGCACGACGAGATATCCGCCGAGGACGAACCAGGCCGCCTTGGTTCCATCGCGCAGCGCGGTCGGCAACACGCCGATCAAGGTCACCGCCAGCATGAAGCCGGCGCCGAATGCTATTCCCGCATCGATGGCGTGCAGGCTTCGATTCGAATGCCGAACCACGGCGAGCGCACCGACCACATTGCCCAATCCCGCGGCGAGCGCAAACCCGATGAGGCTCACTTCAACTCCTTCACCAGAGCGGTGAGCTGCTCAGCCGAATTGAGCGAGGGGTCGACCAGCACATGGTCCAGAAGCCGGTCGAGCATCGCGCCGATTGCCGGACCACGCTGAATGCCCAGCGCAATGAGTTCATTTCCCCCGAGCGCGAGGTCGGATCGAGTGAGCGGATCTCCGCGGTGGCGGATTTCTGCCACCGTGACGGCCCACGGCGCGTCCGCTCCCGTCCGCAGCCGCCAGAGCGCGAGCAAATCGTCCGCCGAGAGACCCGCTGCCGCCAGCCAGCGGCGCACGCCGACTGTGCTTCGATCCGAAGGCTCCGGGTCGGTCCGGCGCAATGCCTCCGCTCGGGCGATTTCGACATTGCGCGCCCTGAGTCGGCGGAGCACCGCCGCGGGATTGCTGCAGAGCAACAGCACGAGCAGCACCGGATCCCGCGGCTCCCGATCCGCCTCGGCCGCGGAGTAGCCGCCTCGGATTGAGACCGCCTGGCTCAATTCGGGGAGCCAGAGCGCGGCCGCTCCAACTTTCCACCACAGGTCAATGAGATTCGACACCGAACGTGCGGTCCGGAGGCCTTTGAACAGCTCATCCCGTACCCGCTCGGCGGAGAGCTGGGTGAGGCCTGAGGCGGCCGCCCGCGCTGCATCCCACGTAGGCGGATCGATCGCGAAGCCGAAGCGGGCTGCGAAGCGGACCGCTCGAAGAATGCGAAGGTAGTCCTCCCGGAAGCGCTGGTCGGGAGCCCCTACGGCCCGCACCACGCCGTTCGCAAGGTCTGCATCTCCCCCGAAAGGATCCTTCCACTCGTGGCTGAACGGCTGGTACGCGATCGCGTTGATGGTGAAATCGCGGCGGGAAAGGTCCTCTTCGATCGATGCGCCGAACTCGACCACCGCTCGCCGGCCATCCGTGGTCACATCGCGCCGAAACGTGGTCACCTCGTGGAGCACACGCTGGCGATCCAGGACCCCTATGGTGCCGTGCTCAGAGCCCACGTCCACCGTGCGCTTACGCCCGAACAGGGCCTGCACCTCATCGGGTCGTGCCGAGGTGGTGAAATCAATGTCCGCAATGGGGAGCGATGCTGCACCCGAGGCCAGACCCAGCAGCGTATCCCGAATCGCTCCGCCGACGCACCAGACCTGGTGCCCAGCCGCTTGCAGCGTTCGCGCAATATCGAGCGCGTCATCCGGAATGGAGAGCTTGGGCGGAAATGTCATCGCGTCCGGCTCACGCGCCGTAAGGCACGCCGGCCGATAGCGACAGCATGAGCTCGATTCGCGCTTGCGATGGAGTCCGCGGCCCGGCCGGTATCACTCCCATGGCGACGAGCCCGGCACCCCCACCCTCAAATGCGTAGAGTGGTGTGACCACACCGTTGGGGCAGCGGCTCGCAAGTACCACCGGCTTTCCGTCGTCGAGCCACCGCTGAATGGCCGGAATTGCGCCCGGGGGAAGATTACCGCTGCCGAACCCGATAATGACTACGCCGTCGTAGCGTGGCCGACATAGGTCGAGTAGCTCACCGTGATCGCCGATCACGACGGGCACCAGTGCGACGCGGGCTGAGAGGGTGAAGCCTGAGAGGCGAGTCGGTATCCGGGGCGGCTCGGTATATGTAACGGAGCCTCCTCGCACCGTCCCCACCGGGGATCCGTGAGGTGCGGTGAACGCGTCGAGCTGCATGGTGTCGGTCTTGACTGCTTCCTG
>JBKPOS010000099.1:0-71070 GCA_046733215.1 Gemmatimonadota bacterium | reverse complement strand
CTCAGGACCCGCTTGAACCCGTGGACCTGGCCGCGGTCGCGTCCGAGGTTGTGCATCTGTATCAACTGGCGGGAGAAACGGCCGGCGCGGTGGTTCGACTCGACGTCATCGAGCACGCCTGGGGCGACTCGCGGCGGGACGAGCTCAAGGAAGTCCTGGTCAATCTTCTGGAGAACGCCCGCAATGCCGGGGCGCGCTCGATTCTCGTCACGGTGAGCGCTGCCTGCATTCAGGTGCGGGACGATGGATCGGGCATCCCCCTGCACCTGCTTCCCCGGATCTTTGAGCCGAGATTCTCGACGACGACCAGCGGATCGGGCCTGGGCCTAGCGATTGTGCGGCGGTTGGTTGAAAGCTGGGGTGGCTCGGTCGAGGTCAACAGCGAGGTGGGGCAGGGAACTTCGGCGACGATACGATTCGCGACCGGAGCCGCGTCTACGGCCGCGGCAGGGGGAAACTAGTCAGCGGTAGACTCGGCCAGACGGATCAGCTCACCCTCGGAACCCGAGTGCTGGATCATCTCCAGGGCTGCCTGCATCTGACGGTCGTCGAGAAGCCGGCGCCGGCTCGCCGCGGCATCCCCGAAGACCTCGCGGGCGATGTCGTAGCCCAGCTGGCGGTCCACGTAGGACGCGGCACCGGCAAACAGCTTGTCGCCAATGTGCAGCTGCCGATCTTGCAGCAACTGCCGCACGCGCTCACGCATCGCGGGCGTTACCACGAAGTCTTCGGATGTAATCTCGCCCTGCTGCTTGATCCCGCCGGCACAGTCGGACAGAGCGCCGCGGAAGGCGGCGTAACCGCTGCCCAGTGAATCCAGGAAAGCCCGTTCATCAGGGGTGAAGCTGTCGCGCCGGATGATGCGATCGGGCTGGATGCCCTTGCCATCTGCCAGCAGTCGGCCGCTGTCGGTGCGGTAGCGAGTGCCACGCGTGAGCGCGGACTGCCGAACGTCGGCCAGAGCGCTGTCCGCCCGGGTTCGCGGCCGGTTGATGCTTCGACCACTCGGGGTGAACCACCGCGCCGTGGTGAGCTTGATGGCCATGTCGCTGCCCAGCGGGTAGGTCGTTTGCAGCACACCCTTCCCGTAGGTGGGCAGGCCGATGATCGCGGCCCGGTCGTGGTCCTGCAGCGCTCCCGCAATCAGCTCGGCGGAGCTGGCAGTGCCATCGTTTACCAGGACCACTAATCCCATCGTGGGCCACTTCTCGCCAGACGCCGCGACGTACACCCGCGAATGCTCGGGGGTGCGGCCCTTCGTGATCACTATGGTGTCGCCCTTGGGCAGGAACAGCTCGGCCACTTGAACGCCCTGCTTGATCAGGCCACCGGGGTCGTTCCGAAGATCGAGCACCAGGGTCCGCATCCCGCGCTTCCGCAGCCCCCACACGGCGCTCTGCAGCTCGTCGGACGAGCCTTCGCTCAGCGAATGGAGTGCAACGTACCCCGTGGTCGAGTTGAGCATGACCCCGGGCGAAGTGGCGGGGATGTGCACGCGCTTGGGCTCGGTGGCCGAGTCAGCGGGGCTGTCCAGCTCGCCGGTGCCTGACATTTGCCGGCTGAACTGGCGGTAGCCGTCTCCGACCAGAAGCTCGGCGTACGGATCCTTCAGTTGGGCGACAAGATTTCGAGCAGTGTTTTGAAACAGTTCATTCTGATCGGCGGATTCGAGCGAGTGCTCGTGGATGACCGAGAGGACTGTGCCGAGCACGCGAGCCTGCTCGTACAACCGTTCCTCTTCGGTCGGCTCGCGATGGAGAAACCAGCCGCCGGTGAGGAAGGAGATGACTGCGACGAGACCCAGCATGGCTAAGCGTTTCATGGAAGCCTTGCCGCGAATTGCCAGCTAGTCCTGCCGGTTGCAGAGGATGGGCGGCCCTAACACACCGTCACGGCGCCGCTTGCGTGATTGTCCATCCCGGGTAGTGCAAATCAGGGGCCGTCTTTGCCATAGCTCAGCGCCATCCGATCATCGCGCGTTCGAGCACCGACATGCGTGCGCGGAATGCGGCCGGTCATCGCTGATTGGCTACTGTCGGACGATCGTCGCGCCGGGTACCGATGCTCGCACGTGTTCGCTCCGCAGCCGTTCTCGGCGTCGACGCCTATCCCGTCGATGTCGAGGTTGACCTTTCAAACGGGCTCCCATCACTCGCGACGGTAGGGTTGCCGCAGAGCGCGGTGAAGGAGGGTCGGGAGCGAGTTCACGCCGCGATTGCGAACGCCGGCTTCGAGTTTCCCCTAAAGCGAATCACAGTGAACCTGGCCCCGGCCGACCGGCCGAAGGCCGGCTCGGGATTCGACCTCGCGATTGCGTTGGGAATCCTGGTGGCGAGTGGGCAGGTGCCGGCAGAGCGGCTGGCTGATCTCTTGGTGCTGGCTGAGATCGGCCTCGAGGGAGACCTGCGTCCCATCCGCGGCGCATTGCCCGTCGCACTCTGTGCCAAGGCAATGGGAGTGCCGGGACTGCTCCTTCCTGCTGCCAACGCATCAGAAGGAGCCCTGGTCGAAGGACTCGCGGTACGTGGTGCGACTTCGCTGGCGGAGGTCTGTGCTTTCCTGCGCGGGCTAGAGGAGCTTCCGGCGGTGCGCTCCAATGGAGCGGATGTACTCCAGACGGGCGGCGATGGTGCGGCGGACTTCTCAGAAGTGCGCAGCCAGGGCATGGCCAAGCGTGCACTCGAAATCGCGGCGGCCGGCGGCCACAACGTGCTCATGATTGGCCCACCAGGAGCCGGCAAGACAATGCTCGCTCGCCGACTGCCCTCTATCCTGCCAACCCTGAGTCTGGAGGAGGCGCTCGAGGCCACGAAGATCCACAGCGTGGCCGGAACGTTGCCTCCGGGCAAAGCGCTGATCGAAGCCCGGCCGTTCCGGGCGCCGCATCATTCCGTGAGTGACGCCGGCATGATCGGTGGGGGCAGCTGGCCCAGGCCCGGGGAAGTGAGTCTGAGCCATGGGGGCGTGCTCTTCCTCGACGAGGTTCCGGAATTCCGGCGCAACGTGCTCGAATCGTTGCGGCAGCCCCTCGAGGACGGCGTGGTAACGCTGAGCCGGGCGGCGATGACCTTGTCGTTTCCCGCGCGCTTCATGCTGGTCGGGGCGATGAATCCTTGCCCGTGCGGCCATCTTGGCGATCCGGTCCGAACATGCCGGTGCGAGCCGAGTCTGGTGGATCGCTACCGAGCACGGATTTCGGGACCCCTGCTCGATCGCATCGACATCCATTTGACTGTGCCGCCGGTTCCTGTAGGCGATCTGTCGGCCGGCGGTCCGGCCTCTGAATCGAGCGCCGCCATACGCGTGCGCGTCGAATCAGCTCGGCGGATTCAGCAGGAACGCTTTGCCGGCCAGGCGGGGGTATATGGGAACGCCCACATGTCGCCGCGTGACGTGCGCCGGCACTGCAAGTTGGCGCACGCCGCCGACGCCCTCCTGCGGGAGGCCATCGCGAGGCTGGGGCTCTCAGCCCGGGCCTATACTCGCGTCCTCAAGCTGTCGCGCACCATTGCCGACCTGGCGGGCCACGCGGAAATCACGGCGGGCCATGTCAGCGAGGCCATTCAGTATCGCGTGCTGGATCGGCTGCGGTTACCGGCCCCGGCTGGGTAGAATAGAGCGTATTCCACATTGGGCGGTGGTCCGTGCGGGCTAAGGCGATGCTGACGTTCCTCCCCTTCTACATCCCATTCTGCTCGCCTCCAAGCAGGCCGCTCGCGCCCGGCTGGACCCTGGGCCCCTCGCTTCCTGAGCCCATTCAGGAAATGCACGGAGCCGTGTTGCACGGCTCCATCTACATTGCCGGCGGATTTCATCACGGACCGCAGGCCAGCTCAGCGACCTATCGCCTCGATCCGGGTGCGAGCGAGTGGAGGCGAGTTGGGGACCTTCCGGCTCCGCGGCACCACATGCCTCTCGTCGTGGTGGGCGACTCGCTCTACGCGGTCGGTGGACTTTCGCCTTCCGGTCCTGTCGCGACGCTCTGGCTGTACGACGAAGGCCGCGATCGCTGGGTTGAACGGGAAGGATTGCCCGAGCCACGAGGCGCCAGCGCAACGGTGGAAGTGGGAGGTCATCTCGTCGCGGTTGGCGGGTTCGGTTCGGATACGAAGCTGCTCGATTCGATCGCTATCTATGATCCGGCCACCCACCGCTGGCGGGATGGCGCTCCAATTCCCACGCCGCGCGATCATCTCGCAGCTGCACAGGTGGGCGGACGGGTATATGCCATCGGCGGCCGCCCGCTCAGTCCCGATCGCAACTTCAACAAGCTCGAGATTTATGATCCGGGCTCAGACAGCTGGTCGGCAGGCCCGCCTATGCCGAGTGCGCGTGGAGGGCTCGCGGCGGCAGTCCTCGACGGCCGTATTCATACGTTCGGAGGGGAGACGACCCGGAACGTGTTTGACAACCATGAGGTCTACGACGTGTCCGCCGCAGCATGGCAGACTGCTTCCCCGATGCCCACCGGGCGCCATGGCCTCGCAGCGGCAGCGCTGAATGGCCGGATTTACGTCATCGGAGGTGGACCCCGCGCCGGGTTCGCTCAGACCTACGTAGTCGAGGTTTACACTCCCACACCATAGTAGTAGAGACTGCGTTTTCGAAACGCGCCTATGCAATGGACCAAGACCAGGGTCGATCTCGCGCTCGCCACTGGCGGCGAAATAGTCCAGAAGCTATCGGGCTATGCCGTTCTCGCGATTCTCGCTCGCCATTTCAGCAAGGCGGACATGGGGCGGTTGTTCTTCGCGATGGCGCTCACCTCGGTCATTGCTGCGGCTACTGAGCTAGGTACGGGTCGCTACCTGGTACGGGAGGTGGCAGTCCGTCCCGAGGCGGCGTTGCGCCGGCTGGGAGAGGTCATCACTCTTCGTACGCCGCTTATCATTGCCGCATTTCTCCTGGCCGCTGCAGGCGCACTGTTCATCAAACCGTCACTCGCACCGATTATTGCGCCGGCGGTCGCAGCGGGTCTGCTGAATGACCTTTCTTACAGCCTCGGCGCCTTCCTGATCGGCCAGCGGCAGGTTGGGCTCCGGCTCGCCGTCGGCTTGAGCGGGCCCTTCGTCCTGGTCACCCTGGTTGCGGTCGCGGTCAGCCTTGACGCCACGCTTCCCCAGGTGCTCATCTGCTATGTCCTGGCTGCACTGGCGCCGCTTTCGACCGGAGCCTGGGTGATCGTTCGAAGATTCGGGGCGATTCCGTTGGCTGGCGTGCAGTCAGGCGCGATCTCCGCGGCACGAGCCTCGCTGCCGTTCTTTCTGCTCACAGCTCTCGGCATTGCTCACTTCAAGGTGGACGCATTGCTGCTTTTTGCACTCGCAACGCCCGCGGCGGTCGCTATCTACGAAACGGGCTACAAGCTTTTCGAGGTTTCCCGTTTCGTGGTCCGTCCAACGGCAACCGTGTTTTATCCCGTTTCGGCTGCCCTCGCAGGAAAAGGCGACTGGGCGGGCCTGAGTCGCACCCTCCGTCGGCTGCTGCTCCTGGCCGGTGCGGTGGGTGCCGGCATCACGCTCGTCGTCCTGGTCGCCGCCGAGCTCGTCGTACGGCTGGTTTGGGGCGGCCAGTACGGCGGGACCGTGTGGGTGCTCCGCATCCTTTATCTCGCGGTACCCGCGCTCTACCTGGGATTCGTCGCGACGTTTCTCGCCGGAGCCCTTCATCAGGAGGCAAAGGCCGCCCGAGTCCTGGCGCTTTGTCTCGCTGCCAACATCGGGCTCAATCTTGTTGCCATCCCCCGGTGGGGTCCGCTCGGCGCTGCCTGGACCACGGTCGTCACCGAGACGTTGGCAGCGAGCTCGCTTCTCTGGCTGGTTTTTCGTGCGCTGCGAGTACGTGCGAAGGCGGGTGTCGCCGAGCCATCCCCGACGCCCGCGCTCGAGGTACTGGCGGATGGCTGATCGGTTTCGCGTCGCGATGATCGCGGCCTGTCCATTTCCAGCTGGGCGGGGAACGCCGATACGGGTGCTCCGGCTCGCTGAGGCGCTCGCGCGGCGAGGACACGAAGTGCACGTGGTGACCTATCATCTCGGCGACGGCTTGCCGGACGCCTCGGTGACGGTCCACAGGATTGGCCGAGTGCCGACCTATCGTCGCTACGAGCCGGGTCCCACGTGGCAGAAGCTGCTGGTATTGGATCCGCTGCTCGCCGCGTGTACGGGCCGCCTGCTTCGGTCCTGCCCGATCGATGTGATTCATGCGCATCACGCAGAGGGCTTTCTGGTGGCGCTGATGGCCCGAGGTCGGCGCCGGCTACCGATCGTCTACGATGTGCACACGATCATCGAATCCGAGCTGCCTCAGTATCCGCTCGGCATTGGACGCCGCGTGCTGGCTCGTGCGGGACGCGCTCTGGACCGGCGGTTACCCCGACTCGCCACCTGGGTGTTGGCCGCACACGAGGACATCCGGCGGCGCCTCATCGCGATCGATCCCGGGCTCGAGAGTCGAATCGCCGTGGCAACCAACGGCGTCGAACTGGAGCCCTTTGCGGGAGGGGCCGAGCGGACGCTGCAGCAACGCCAGCGGCGAACCCTGGTCTATGCAGGCAACCTCGCGCCCTACCAGGGCATCGAGCTGATGCTGCACGCGTTCGCTCAGCTGGCGAGAAAGCGGAACGACGTACGGCTCAAGATCGTGACTCACTCGCCGTTTGCTCCCTATGCCGGCCTGGCCTCGGAGTTGGGCATTCAACAAGCCATCGATCTCGTGCCGGCGCGGTTCGAGGAGGTTCCGCGACATCTCACCGAGGCCGCCGTTGCGTTGAACCCTCGCATCGACTGCGAGGGGGTTCCTCAAAAGCTCCTCAACTACATGGCTGCGGGAGCGCCGATCGTGTCGTTCCGCAGCTCCGCCAAGCATCTCGCGCATGGAGAGCTGGGGTGGGTGGTGGAAGACGGCGATGTCGCCGGCTTTGCAGACGGGATCGATCGCCTGCTCACTGACTCGGCGCTCGCCGTCCGGCTGGGCGCCAATGCACGCTCATACGCCCAGGCGAGCTTGACCTGGGACAGCGCGGCTGAGAAGGCCGAAGCGGTGTACGCCAGAATCGTGGTATGACGACGGTGACTGCCGCGCCTTGAGCCCCTCGCTCGTCACGGGGGCGGCCGGTCACATCGGCAGCCGCCTTGCCCTCGCGCTGCGTGCGGACGGGATCGAAGTTCGAGCGCTCGTGCGCCCCTCGCACGGCACCCGCGCGCTCGAAGAAGCCGGCGTTGAGGTCGTCCGGGGAGACGCCTCGGACTTCGACACGATGCGCGCGGCGACGGAGGGGTGCTCGGTGATCTATCACCTGGCTGCCTTGCGGGGGAGGCACAAGCTCGGCAACCGCGCGTATCTCGAGCAGAACAGCATGCTCTCAGAGGCGGTCGGAAGAGCCGCCCTTGCGACCGGCGCGGCCCGCGTCGTTTTCACCAGCACCGCCGCGGTGACGGGCTATGCGGGCCCCAAGCGACAGACCGAGGACACGCAAGCGCGCCCGAACTCGTCGTACCGCTACTCGCGCTTCGTGGACGAGCGCATCTTCGAAGAATTCGGACGGCGGAACGGCCTGGATGTAGTGGTCGCGCGGCTCCCTCAGAGCGTGCTCGGCCCGGGGGCGCGCGACTGGGCGAAACGAGTCCGGTCCGTGCGCGATGGCAAAATCCGCGTCCTCCCGCGAGGCGGCAGCGTCCATTCGGGCGACGTCGACGACCTGGTAGATGCGCTCCGACTTTGCGCAGCGACGCCGGGCATCGCAGGGCGACGTTACTTGCTCGGGGCACCCGCGCCGATGCCTGTCGAGAGGCTACTACGCAAGGTCGCGGAGTGCCTCGGTGTGCCTTTCGCGCCGCGCATCGTGTCGTCGGTGCCTTACCGGAGTTACGTAGCGTTGGGCAACCTGGTCTTCCGGTGGACGCGCATCGGTCTGCCATACCACTACACGGCCGAGTTCTACTCGGGGCTCATCGCCTACGACACAGCGCGCGCACGATCCGAGCTCGGATGGACGCCTCGCATCGAGACCTCGGAAAGTGTCGCGCGTACCGTGTCGTGGCTGCGGGAGCAGAAGCTCGTCTGACCTGGGATCTGCCGTTTTGCAGTCCGCCCGACTCGCGTGGTATTCTTACCCCTCTATGTGAGCACCTTCCTGGTTCAACCGATGCATCCCGAAGGAAGAGTCGGCCGAGGATTGGTGTGAGCGACGGTTCGTCTACAGCGACGTCGGTCAGCGCCGTGGTTGTCAACTACAATGGCGGCGACCGCACGATCCGGTGCCTCGAGGCGCTCAGTCGGCAAACCACGCCACCCGAGCGCATCGTCGTCGTCGATAATGGCTCCGACGACGGGAGCCGCGAGCGGATTCGGACCCTTCTCCCGCACGTCGAAGTGATCGAGGTGGGTGAGAACCGTGGGCTCCCCGCCGCGCGCAACATCGGCTTGGAGGCGGTGACTTCCGACTTCGTGCTGCTCGCGGACAGCGACGTGTATCTCGAGCCTGATACACTCGGCCGACTGCTCGCGGCTCGGGCCGAGACCGGCGCGACGGTGATCTGCCCGCGCATCCGCCTCATTCCCGAGCGGGACGTGGTCCAGACCGACGGGGCGGCCCCGCACTTCATCGGCACGATGACCCTGCTCCACGGCTACCGGCCCGTTAACGAGCTGACTGCCGAGCGCGCCAAAGTCCCCGGCTGCATCGGCGCATGTTACCTGCTCGACCGTCGGCGCGTGCTAGATGCAGGAGGCTTTGACGAAGCATACTTCATCTACTTCGAGGACCTGGAGTTCATGCTTCGCCTCACGGCGTTCGGTCACGAGTTCGTCTGTGAGCCGGCGGCGCTCGTCTTCCACGACCGAGGTGAAGGAATCGTGGGACTTTCGTACCGGGGAACCGGCTCCTACCCGGCGCGGCGTGCCTACCTTCACATGCGGAACCGCTGGCTGACGATCCTCATGCACTACAGGCTTTGGACGCTACTGCTTCTCCTGCCGGTGCTCGCGCTGTACGAGCTGGTGGTGGTGGGGTTCGCCCTGTTGCAAGGGTGGGGCATCGAGTGGCTCCAGGGCTGGTGGTGGCTGATTCGCAACCTGCCGAACATCCTGCGGCGGCGGCGAGCCGCTCAGCGGATGCGGGTCCGGAACGACCGCGACCTGCTTACGGGCGGCCCCCTGCCGCTCACGCCAGGTCTGATTCGGCGGCGCACACTTGCCGCCGCAGTGTCGGTGCTCTCGACAGTCCTCAACGCGTACTGGCGGGTCGCGCGCCATGCCGTCGGGTGAGCCGCACCCGATGAGCGACACGCCGCTCGCGACGGTCATCGTGCCCTGCAAGGGTCACGCGAAGGAGCTCTCGCGCTGCCTGGCGAGCCTGATCCGTCAGGTGACGAGCTTTGCGTACGAGACAGTCGTCGTGGACAGCGCGTCGGATCCGGCCGTAACTTCGGTCGCCAGCGGCTTTCCCGGTGTGCGCGTAGTGCGCAGCCAGGGCGACCTGCGCGCCGGGCCTGCGCGCAATCTGGGCGTTCGCTTGTCCCGCGCCGATTACGTGGCCTTCATCGACGCGGACTGCCAGGCCGGGGAGACCTGGGTGGCCACGGCCGTCGACGAGCTGCGCCGGGGGGCAGTGATGGTGGGAGGGCCCGTGCTTGACGCGCTGCCGTGGCATCCGATCGCCGTCGCGGACAATCTGCTCCAGTTTGCCGATTTCCGGCCCGGTCGCGAGGGCGGGTCCGCCCGCTACTTCCCGTCGTGCAACATGGCCGTGCGGCGTGAAGCGTTCGTGGCCGTGGGAGGATTCCCGGAATCCGATCTGGGCGTAGGGGAGGATCTGTCGCTCTGCAACCGCTTCCTGCGTCGGTGGCCGGAAGGTCTTTGCTTCGTGCTGGCGATGCGAGTGAGCCACGACGGGCGCACGGGTCTGGGCGAGTTCTTCAAGCATCAGTCGACGTTCGGCTACGCGCGCGGCTCACTGGGACTGCACCTGACCGAGCGCCAGAGACGCTGGGGTGCACGGGCAGCAATGCTGCCGGCGGTGGTGCTCAAGCGGCTCAGCTACGTCGCGGGGCGGACGCTCCGATTCGATCCCGCGAATGCGCCGCGAATGGTCGTCCTTCTCCCGCTGATCGTGTCGGGTCTCATTGCCTGGGCGCTCGGTTTTCGCCGCGGCTGCAGGGCCTCGGCCGCACCAACGGAGCTGGAGGGCGCCGCAGCCCACGTGGACCGAGTCGGGGCATGAACACCAGACCGCTCTCTTCCGGCCGCCGTCTGCTCCTGATCGGCTTCGATTCAGCCGCCCCCGCTCTCGTCGAGGAGGGCATGCGTGAAGGGTGGTTGCCGAACCTGGCCCGGCTGCGTGAGCGGGGAGCGTACGGGCGCCTGAGGACCACGTCGGATTGGCTGGTCAGCTCGCACTGGTCGAGCTTCTCGATGGGCACGCCTCCCAACGAGCACGGCTGCTACCACTTTCTCCAGTGGCATGCCGACGAGATGAGAATCAGGCGACCCGACCCGGGGTGGATGATCCGGGAGCCGTTCTGGCGCGAGCTGGCCCAGCGAGGCACCCGGGTGGTGGTTCTTGACGCGCCCTATACCCCGCCACCGAAGTCAGAGTCCTACCCGGGCGTGGAGATGTGCGGCTGGGCGACGAGCGAGCTGATCTTCCCTCCGTTCGTGCACCCTCAGAGGATGAAGGACGTCGTGCGGCGGACGTATGGACGGTCGCTCCGCCGCGCCGGGGAAGGGCTGGCGTACGAGCGCTACGCGCCCCGCCCGCTCGTGGAGCTGCTCCACATCCGGGACCAGCTCGTGGAGATCGTGGAGCGCTCAGCCGGACTGACTTGCGAGCTCATGGCGACCGAGCCCTGGGATCTCTTCCTGACCGTCTTCGGTCCGTCCCATCGGGCTGGTCACATGTTGTGGGGCGCGGGGAGCGTGGCTGGAGAGACCGGTCCCGAAGTCGATCGTGCAATGCAAGACGCGGTACGAGATGTATACGCGGCGACGGATCGTGCTGTCGGGACGGTCCTGCAAGCAGCCGGGGACGACACGCCGGCGCTCGTGTTCAGCCTGATCGGCATGTCCCACAACACGTCCCGGACCGACCTGCTGCCAACCATGCTCGCCCGTGTGCTCGCAGGCGATCGTTCGGCGGCGGCGGCCCACGAGAAGCTGGGAGCGGCCAGCGTGCTGCGCCGGGCGATCCCCCTCCCGTGGCGCCAGGTCATGAAGGGGTGGCTTCCTATGGCAATCCAGGACCGACTCAGCCTGTTCTGGCGGGCGGGACGCGCGGACTGGAGCAGGACGAAGGCGTTCAGCATGACCGCCGACGTGCACGGCTACGTCCGGATCAACCTGCGCGGCCGGGAAGCCCAGGGAATCGTGGACCCGGGTAAGGAATACGACCGTGTGTGCACCCAGGTCACCGAGGGACTGCTCAGCTTCGTGGACTCGGACACCGGTGAGCCGGTCGTCCAGGAGGTCCGCCGCATCGACGAGCTGTTCCCGGCGGGGGGGCGCAGGGACGCGCTTCCGGATCTGATTGTGCGGTGGGCGCCGAGCCCATGCGCGAACACCAGGGTGATCGAGTCGCCGCGCTTCGGCCATATCCCGTGGCCCACGCCGGGAAAGAACCCGAACGCGCGGAGCGGCAATCATACGGCCGACGCGTTCGTCGTTGCTGTCGGCGACGGGATCGCGCCCGGCTCGAGCGTCGCTGCGGAGGCGCACATCCTCGACCTCCCACCCACGATCCTGGCGCTTCTCGGCGAGCAGATTCCCCGCTACATGACGGGTGAAGTCATCCGGGAAATCGCGCGCACCTCGCACCACGCGAGGAGGAGTTAATGAGTGTCAAGCGCGTGCTCGCCATCGGGATCGACTCCTCGGCGTGGGATCTGATCGAAGGGTGGTTGCGCGGCGGCATCCTGCCGAACCTGAAGCAGCTATACGAGCGGGGCGCCCACGGTCGTCTCATCTCCACGGTCGATTGGCTAGCGGGGACGCCCTGGCCGAGCTTCTACACGGGAAGCTATCCACCCGACCATGGCTTCCTGTTCCACCTCCAGTGGCACGCCGCAAAGATGCGCCACGAGCGTCCGGGCCCGGAGTGGCTCCCGATGTCGCCTTTCTATCGGCACCTTGGTGAGCACGGCAAACGGGTGATTGCGATCGACATCCCCATCGCCTACGCACCGGAGCCGATGGACGGCATCGAAATCACCTCCTGGAGCACGCACGACAAAGTTGGTCCTACGGCGTCCTACCCTCCCACGGTGCTGAACTGGGTCAACCGCGAGATCGGCAAGGAGCCGATCAGGATCGAAGAAGGGGGCGTACAGAAGGTTGAATCGCTTCTGAAGCTGCGCGACCAGTTGATCGAATCGACCCGGAGGGAAGCGGCACTCTGCGAAGCTCTAATGGCCCGCGAGCGCTGGGATTTCTTCCTCATCGGGATGGGCGCGGCACACCGAGGCGGCCACAAGCTCTGGGACCGGTCCGGCGCGCATCCGATGACGTCGGACCAGGCCACCGAGTACGATCGTGCGCTTCGCGACGTCTACGTGGCGTGCGACCAGGCCGTCGGGCGCATTGTCAGGGCCGCGGGCCGGGACGCGACGGTGCTGTGTTTCGCGCTGCACGGGATGGGCGACAACATCAGTCGCTTCGATCTCGTGCCGCGTATGCTCGAACTCGTGCTCAACGAGCTCGGCTTCGCGAGCCGGGCGCCGCAGCAGAGGTCGCCGCTGCACAGCCTGCGTGCGGCCGTGCCGGTGGAGTGGCGAACGTCGGTCAAGCAACGGCTGCCTGTCGTGGTGCAGGACACACTCTCCCGGTTCTGGCGCAGGGTGGACAACCGCGACTGGTCGAAGACGCCTGCCTTCGCGCTGATGGGGGACCTGCAGGCGCTCGTGCAGGTCAACCTGAAGGGACGGGAGGCGCAGGGGATCGTCGAGCCCGGCCGTGAATACGAGACCCTCTGCGACCGGATCACGGAGGGGCTGATGAGCTTCAAGGACGCGGACACCGGTGAGACGCTCGTCACGCGCGTCGGCCGCGGCGACAAGCTCTACCCGGAGGCCCGCTACGACGTGGGCTTGCCCGACCTGGTCATCTGCTGGAACGACACGCCTGCCCGTTTCCACCGCAAGATCGTCTCTGCACGCTTCGGCAGTCTGGACTGGCCTTGCCCCGGCTACCCTCTCGACGGCCGCAGCGGTCACCACGGACCACAAGGTTGGTTGATCGCAACGGCAGAGCACATCCGGCCGGCATCGGACTTTGGCTCGGCCACCGTCTGGGACCTCAACGCCACGATCCACGACCTCCTTGGCGTGCCGCGACCCGCGTCGGCGCTCGGGAGCGCCATCGCGGCGCTCTGTCCGGTCTGAGCCATGTTTCACGACGCGAGTCGGCTCGAGGCGGGAGCGGAGATCCAGGCCGATGTCTGCATCGTAGGCGCCGGCGCCTCGGGCATCGCGATTGCGCGCGAGCTAGTAGGGCAGCAGCTGCGCGTGGCGCTTCTCACCAGCGGCGGCCTCGAATTCGCACGCGGGCCGCAGAAGCTCTACGCGGGCGACATCGTAGGAAGGCCTGCCTATACGCCGTACCGATCGCGCGTCCGGATGTACGGGGGCTCGACCACGCGGTGGACCGGCCACTGCCGTCCGCTCGAGCGGCTCGACTTCGAGAGGCGCGACTGGGTTCCCTACAGCGGCTGGCCGTTTTCGATGGATGCCATCGAGCCCTACTACCGCCGGGCGCACGAGGTCTGCCGCCTTGGGCCCTACGACTATTCTCCTTCGACGTGGGGCGCCGGTGGAACGCGGCCGCTCCCGGTGGATCCGCACGCGCTCGACTTGCGGATCTACCAGTTCGCCCATCCGACCGACTTCGGGAAGATCTACCACGACGAGCTCGAGGCGGCGCGCAACGTCGATGTGTGGCTGCACGCCGACGTCCTCGAGATCGAAGCAGCCGCGGACGTGCGTCGGGTCAGCGGGCTCCGGGTGGCGACTGCGCCGGGCAAGGAGGTACGCTTCGTCGCCGACCGCTACGTCCTCGCCTGTGGCGGCCTGGAGAACCCGCGGTTGCTCCTGGCTTCGAACCGGGTCGCGGTTGCCGGGCTGGGAAATCATTACGACCTGGTGGGGCGCTTCTACACCGAACATGCCTACCTCTTCCACGGTTGGTTCGACCCGTTCCGGCCGGACGCCGACCGGACCCTGAACGTCATCGACTACGACAAGGTGGGTTCGAAGCAGCGCGCCCATGCAGCGCTGGCGTTGCCCGAGCGTACGATTCGCGCGGAAGCGCTGAACGACTGCGCTGTGTACTTCGTCCGGCGGCCCAACTTCAAGGTTCAGCCGGCCTACTTCACCGACGGGGTGAAGTCATTCACGCAGCTCGCCGACGTGCTGAAGGGTCAGGATCTGGTGGACGGCTCAGTGGGACGGCACCTGATCAACGTCGCCGCCGGACTGCCCGCCGTAGGAACCACGCTCGCTCGCAAGGTGATCGAAATGGTGCGCCCGCGCCCACGGCTGGCGCTGAAAACCGTGATCGAGACGACGCCCAACCCGGCGAGCCGGGTGACGCTCGGCGACCAGCGCGACGCCCTCGGCATGCCGCGCGTCCGGGTCGATTGGCGCATCAACTCGGACGACCAGCGCGGACTCAGCCGGCTGTACGAGGTCATGCGTCGGGAGCTCGCGCGGCTCGGCCTCGGCAGACTCGTGGAGGATCCGGCTGTGGATGCGGAGGGCTGGCCGGTCTCGATCTCGAGCGGCATGCACCACATGGGCGCGACGCGGATGCACGACGATCCCCGCCACGGCGTGGTGGACGCGAACTGCCGTGTACACGACCTCGCGAACCTGTACGTCACCGGTGGCTCGGTCTTTCCTACGGGCGGCATTGCAAACCCGACGCTGACAATCGTGGCGCTCGCGATTCGCCTGGCCGATCACCTCAAGCAGACCGATGGCGCGGCCAGTCGGTGATATTATGAGCGGACCGACGCGGCGTCTGGTTCTCATCGCGCTCGATGCGGCGGAGCCGCGCCTGATCGAGCAATGGATGGGCGACGGATCGATGCCCAATCTGAGAGCGCTGCGTCTCCGAGGAGCCTATGGCAGGCTTGAGTCGTCAGCCGATTGGCTCGCGGGCTCTCCCTGGCCCACCTTCTACACCGGCACGCTTCCGAGCGATCACGGCTTCTACCATTACCTGCAGTGGCAAGCGGATCGGATGCAGGCGGCACGGGCGTCGGCCGATCGCCTCCCGCTCGATCCATTCTGGCGGGAGTTGAGCCGGCTCGGTCCACGCGTCATCGCCGTCGATCCACCGATGACGTACGCGGCCGAACCATTCAATGGCGTCGAGATCTCGGGATGGGCCTCTCACGATGGGCTCGTTCCCCCGTGCGCTTATCCCACGGACGTGATGCGATGGGTGAGAGAAGAGGTAGGTGCCTCTCCCAGGACCGACGAGGAGCATGTGGCTCTGCCGATTCGGCGTGCGTTTGGAATTCGGGACGAGCAGATTCGCGCGGTGCACATGGTGAGCAAGCTCGCCGTGAGACTGATGGGAAAGGAACATTGGGACCTGCTCCTGGCGGCGTTCAGCGCGACACATCGGTGCGGGCACCAGCTCTGGGACCAGACGGGGTTGGCGGAACAGCCGGATTCGGCAGATGAATCGGCCTTCAGGGATGCGCTGCGCGAGGTGTACATCGCGTGCGACGTGGCGCTGGGGCGCATCGTTTCAGCGGCCGGAGACAGCCAGATCATCGCGTTCTCTCTGCACGGCATGGGCGTAGAGACCACCCGGATTGATATCCTTCCGGAGATGCTGCGGCGAATCATCACCGGCGAATCCTCGCCGCTGCCTTCCCGCAAAAGTCTTCTTCGTCACCTGCGAGGGTGGATCCCGAACCGCTGGCGTCATGCCGTAAAACATCGGCTCCCAGTCGCGATCCAGGATCGCCTGACCGCTTTTTGGCGCCTGGGTGGAACCAAATGGTCACGCACGCGGGCGTTCTGCCAGGTAGCGGATCTCCAGGGGTACATACGAATCAACTTGAAAGGCAGAGAAGGTGCCGGCGTGGTCCAGCCCGGCGCCGAGTTCGAAGAGCTGTGCTCCAGCATTACGGACGGATTGCTGACGTTTCGCGACGCCGACACGGGCGAGCCGGTGGTGCGCGAGGTTGTCCGGAGCGATCGGCTCTTTCCATCCGGCCCGCGACGGGCTGAATTGCCGGATCTCCTAGTTGGATGGGCGCCGAGTCCGGTGGCGGGGCAGCGCGCCATTGTGTCGCCACAGTTCGGACAGATCGACCTGCCCACGCCGGGCAGAAACCCAACCGGGCGAAGCGGTAATCACCGACCGCACGGATTCTTCATCGGTGTGGGTGAAGGATTCGAGGCAAGGGCCAATATCGAGGACGGCCACATTCTCGACCTGGCGCCCACCGTCTACGCGATGCTCAACCTGCCGTGTCCAGGTACAATGCGCGGCCGCGACCTGCGGTCGCTCGGCGCCGGGTACAGGCCTGTGGTCAGCGAGGCTGAGTAAAGAGCCTGTTCCAGCGCACCGCGGTCACGAAGGGAAGCGAGTGCCAGGAGTCGTTATCGTAACTGAAGTAGACCACGAACGGATGGCCCAGCAGGTTTGCCCTCGGCACGAACCCGTAGTACCGCCCGTCGTAGGAAGAATCCCGGTTATCGCCCAATAGAAAAAGAGAGTCGTGGGGAACCACCAACGGGCCCCAATCGTGGAGATCGGGCGCGTAGTGCATCGCATCCGCACCGACGTAGTAGCGGAGCTGCCAGCTGCGCATCTTTCTCTGCGTCTCGAGGTCCGCACCCTTACCCAGGTCCGGCTGTGTGGCGTATGGCTCCGAGACCCGGATTCCGTTGCGGACCAGCACGCCGGCCTCCATCGCCACGGTGTCACCCGGAAGCCCGATCACCCGCTTGACGAGTCGCAGCGACGGATCCTCCACCGAACGTACGACGACAATGTCACCGTGAGCCGGCTCGCGCACTGCGGGCAGGCGGGCGCTCGCCAGCGGCAGCTCGGCCCCATAGAGGAACTTGTTCACGAAGAGGAAGTCGTTGACCAGCAGGGTGTTCTTCATGCTGCCGGTGGGCCAGACTCGAAAGGGCTCGACCAGAAAGGTCGTGACCAGGAACCAGATGACCAGAGCCTGGACGACAGGCTTGGACCAATCCCAAACTGAGCGGAGCAACTTCACAAACAACGGCCTGTCCTCGAAGTAAGGAGCCGGATGCTGCCATCAGCCCGGTGCCTGATTGACACCGGGCGAATGGCGAGTGGCTGCGCGTTACTGCACGCTAAAGGGAAGGGAAAGCTGAGTGCGGTCCCACTGCAACTTGAGCACGCCGGCTCGATCTCCCTGCGGATCGATCGCAATGGTGAACACCTCAACCGGCTGAGCCAGCGCCTCTGTCTTCATATCGAGCCGGGCAAAGTCCTTGTCCGCATGATAATCAGTTCCCCACTGCCCGGTCTGGGAGTTGATGATCAGTTTGCTTCCGTTCTGGGTCGGTAGACTCCACAACGTGTAGCTGCCCTTCGGGATGGTCTGCGATCCAACGACCAGATCGGCATCGGTAGTGAATCCGGTCGCGGCGTTCGCGCCAGTGCGCCAGACCTGACCCCATGGAACGACGGTCCCGAAAATCTCACGCCCCCGCTTGTGAGGCCGGCCGTAGTCGACCGACAGGTGAGCATTGCCGATGGTGGCGCGAACCGTGTCGCGGGCGGAAAGCTGCCCCATCGCGCCCTGAGATGCATCGCGGGCGGCGAAATCCTTGTACGCCTTCTCCACATCGGCAGACTTGAGCCGTTCGACCTGTATCTTGCTGGTGCTCTCCCGGCCATCGAGCGCGAGTAGCCGGCCCTGCTTGTCGAGCTTGGCATGCATCGGCAACCCGAAGAAATCGTAGTCGGCGGTATCGGGTCCTCGCCGCACGATCGACGTCTCGGTTGCCTGGTTACCGCCGAACGGAACGATCAAGAAGGGAAGGCTGTCCTTACCGGCTTTCTGGAAGTGAAGGAACATCTGCTCGTAGAGCGCGTACGACGTGGTGCTGAGCGGCATGGCACCGGCTCGAGCCGGAACGTGCAGCGTGATCGTGCTGTCCGGCTGCTTGATCGTCATGGTCACGGTGTCCTTGCCGAAGACCATGTCACCAGTGAACGCCGGAGCGTCCGGGCCGGGGACTGCGGGCTGCACCGTCACCTGCAGTCGGGAGACGGTCTGGTCCGGATTGAGCGCCACGACAAAATGCAGGCGACGGGCCCGCGGCACCCGTGCGGCGACATCCGACTCGAGGCGGCTACTGGTGCGGGAGAACTGTTCGACGGAAAGAGTGTCGCTGCCGAGACGGGTAACGAAGGCCGCTTTCTCGGCCTGGCCCTGGGCCAGCAACGTCGCGGGAAGAAACGCGAGAAGCGACAGGAGAGTAAAGCGGGGCATGAGTCGCATCCGAGATTAGGAGATAGGAAAGCCTCGCGACCACCGCTGTCAATTACGAGGCAAGCTCTCTTACGGGATGCGAGCGCCGGCGGTTTCGCTCACTGCTGGGGGAGGGCGAAGGCGATCAGCTCATCCCCTTTGCCCCACAATCCGCCCGAGCCTCCCGCGGCGATGACAACGAATTGCCGTCCGCCGGGTCGGGCGCGGTAAGTCATCGGAGTCGCCTTGCCCGCGGCTGGCAGCGCGCCTTTCCATAGCTCGCGTCCGGTGGCCGTCTCATACGCGCGAAGAAAGCGGTCGGGTGTGGAGGCAATGAAGACGAGTCCGCCCGCAGTTGCGATGGGTCCGCCGAGTCCCGGCGATCCCCAGGTGGCGGGCGGAGCCGAAGCACTGTCGGAACGTGCCGGGAGCGTTCCGTTAGGGACTCGCCAGACTGCGTGACCGGTCGCCAGGCTCACGGCTACCAGCTCGCCGAACGGTGGTGGAGTGCACGGAAGACCCGAGGGTGATCGCACGATCTCCCGCCGCATCACGTACGGTGTGCCGTGCATATCGGTGTACTCGGCTTCGACTCGGGAGCCGCTCTCCGAATCTCTGACCGATTTCACCTGCTCGCGGGGAATGAGTCGAACTTCCGTGGCCAGCCGGTTGACCGGCACGATTGCCAGCTGGCGCGAGGGATCGAAGACCAGGCCGCCCCAATGGGCCCCCCCGATGTTGGAGGGCACGACCAGCGTTCCGCCGAGACTCGGTGGCGTAAAGATTCCTTCGTTCCGTAACCCGTCGAGCCGCGTCTGACAGGCGGTGCGGTCGCTGTCGCTCGCGCCCCAGGCGGCAGGGATCCGGTGCGGACTTAGCGGCTCAATCGTCGAGAACGGCTGCGTGGTCCAGGCCTGTTCTCCGGGGACATTGCTGGCCGGGACCGGCCGTTCCTCCACCGGCCAGAGAGGCTCGCCGGTTTCACGGTTCAAGACGTACAGCATGCCGGTTTTGGTGGCTTGCAGCACAGCAGGAGTGGAGGTCGAGTTCCTCGTGATCGTAACGAGCGCCGGTGGTGAGGCGTTGTCGTAGTCCCAGAGATCATGGTGAACCGTCTGGAAGCTCCAGATCAGCGTGCCTGTGGACGCACGGAGGGCTACGACCGAGTTGGCATAGCGATTTTGCCCAAGTCGTTTGCCTCCGAAATAGTCCGGGCTCGCACTTCCGGTGGGGATCACTACGAGATCTCGCGCAGGATCGGCTGCGATTACGGACCAGGCGTTGGCAGCACCGGTGCGATGTGCCTCGGGACCTTGCCAGGTGGGATACGCCGGATCCCTGGAGCTCTGGGGCACCGGATCCCAGGTCCAGAGCAAGCGTCCGCTGCGAGCGTCGAAGCCGCGGACTTCTCCGCTCGCCGCGTCAGTGCGGTTGTTGTCGGCGACGCCGGAACCTACCACGATGACGTTGCCGACGACTGCGGGTGGTGATGTCTCTTCGTATTCCTCGAGCTCGAACGGCGCATTACGAAGCCCGCGCCGCAGGTCCACCGTCCCATTGGAGCCGAACTGGCGACATAACGCGCCGGTCGCCGCGTCGAGCTCAATGAGCCGAGCGTCGACGGTCGCAACAACGATCCTTCGGCGGCAAGGGTCCTGGGGTTTTGCGTTGGCATCCAGCCAGGCGGATACGCCCCGACTGGTCCAGTCGCCGAACGTGTGATCCCGTCCGACTTTCGCGTCGAAGACCCAGCGCTCCACACCAGTCTCGGGGTTCAGTGCAATCACCTTACCCAGCGGAGTGCTGAAGAAGAGAATGTCGTCGACTACGATCGGGGTTGCCTCCAGCGACGTCGGGCGACGGGTTTCTGCCGAGGCTTCGCCTGTGCTATAGCGCCATGCGATTCTCAGACTGCCGACGTTGGCCGGTGTGATGTCGGAGAGGGGACTGAAGCGAGACCCTTCCGGGTCGAGGCCATAGGCGGGCCAGTCTGCCGCGGCTAGGCGCGCCGTGCTCTGACCCGCAACGCTCGTGGGCAAGAGCGCGGAGAGAAGGAAAGGAATCGGCAGGAGTCTTGATCGCGCGAGCATTACCTCCTCCCTACTCGTCGTGCGGCCGACGTCGGGTCCGCTTGAGGTCTGATCGTCTGCGCTTGGCCTCGAGCCGCGCTGCCTTTTCCGCGGGCGGAACCCGGGTTCGCTTACGACGCTTGGGGACTACCAGCGCCCGAGCGACTACATCGCGAAGGCGCTCGGTCACGGCCTCTCGATTTCGCAGCTGGCTTCGGGTCTCACCAGACACTAAACGAAGGCGGCCGGTAGAATCGAGCCGAGAGGCGAGCCGCGTCAGTAAGCGGGCGCGTTGTTCTTCGGTCACGGCGTTGGATACCGCGATATCCCACACCAGTTCAATCCTGGTCGAGGACGTGTTGACATGCTGCCCGCCAGGTCCGCTCGAGCGGGAGGCTCGATATACCAGTTCGGCGAGGGGAATGCCCAACGTTGGGCTGACCTCGAGAAATAGCTCTGGTGGCATGCCCAAGGGTAAGCGATTCATGCCAGCGCCACCAACGCTTCCGCCTTGCCCTGAGCGGATTACGTTACTGCCATGCCGACCCTCCCAGCGCTTGAGGTGCATCTCGCCGGGCTCGGCCGGGTGGTGCTGGGCTACTCGGGTGGGGTGGATTCCACCTTGCTGGCAGTGGCCGCCCGAAGGGCACTTGGCCCCGAGCGCATGCTCGCCGTGATCGGCCGTAGCGGTTCGTATCCCGCGGCGCAGCGAGATGCGGCTGTCGTTCTGGCAAGTCGGTTCGATGTGCCGCTGCTCGAGCTCGAGACGCATGAGCTGGACGACCCGCAGTACCTCGCCAACACACCCGACCGCTGCTACTTCTGCAAGACTGAGCTATGGAATCGGCTGGGCGAGATCGCGAAGGCCCGGGGGTTCGACGTCGTGATCGACGGCACGAATGCCGACGACCTCGGCGACCATCGTCCGGGTCTCCGCGCTGCGCTGGAGCATGCTGTCCGCTCGCCACTGGCGGAGCTAGGCTGGCGCAAGTCTGACGTGCGCGCCGCGGCACGGGAACTGGGTTTGCCGGTCTGGGACGCGCCGGCATCGCCGTGCCTCTCCAGTCGCATTCGGTACGGTCTGACTGTCACGCCGGCCCGTCTCGGCCAGGTGGAAGCTGCCGAGGCTCACCTTCGGGCGCTCGGGATCGACGGCGATCTACGAGTGAGACATCTCGGCGCAGCCGCTTCGATCGAGGTCGGTGCGGAGCATCATACGCGGTTGCGCGACAGCTGGGATGCGCTGCAGGCGTTTTTCGTTTCGCTGGGATTCAACACCGTTGAGCTCGATCCGCGAGGGTATCGCCGGGGCAGTCTTCTCGCCATTGCCGGCGAGCCCATCCGCTGATGCGGTTGTTCGCCGCGCTGCCGATTCGGGATCCCGGGCGGGCCGCCATCATATCTCTGCTCGATGAGCTGCGACAGTCCAACTGGCCGGTGCGGTGGGTGCGCGCGGAGGGTATCCATCTCACGCTAAAGTTCTACGGCGAAGTGATGCCGGAAAGGCTCGACGTCATCGAGGAAGCAGTTCGTTTCGCGACGGCCGGCGCCCGCCCGATTCCGCTAAGGCTCGCGCACCTGGGAGCTTTCCCCACGTCGGCCCGGCCGCGGGTACTCTGGATCGGGTTGGAAGCACCAGCGTCGCTGGAGCTCCTGCAGGATCGCCTGGAGCGAGGCGGTGAGGAGATCGGCTTTCCACCGGAAGGTGCACCGTACCGGCCGCACGTCACGCTTGGCCGGGTCCGCGAAGGTCATCGGCTGCCGCCGGGTGCCATCGATCGCTATGCACTCCGCGATGAGGGAGCCTCGTTTCTGGCGGAGGAGTTGGTGTTGTACGAAAGCGTGTTGACGTCGGATGGCCCTCGCTATCAGGCCAGGCTGATCCTTCCACTCGAGGCGTGATGGGCTGCCTGCTCGCGCCGTTTCGCGCATTAGGGTGCCTCGTCGTCGTGGCAGCCATCGCTCTTGCCTGGTTGTATCGTGACCGCGTGTTCTCGGCAGCGATGCATCTGGCCGGCCATCGAGTCGAAGCTCCGGCAGCCGCGGGCCGCCCCGGACCGCGGGCCCTCGAGAATGCCAAAGCGCGGACCGATTCGGTTCGGCGTGGCTCTGCCGACTCAGTGGTGCTGAGTGCTGCCGAGACCGCATCCCTGATCGGTCAGGGACTCGATCCTTCGGTTCGTCGCCAGCTCGACTCCCTCCAAGTACGGCTGCTCGACGGCCAGATCGAGGTCGGCGCCCGGGTGGCCACCGCCAACCTGCCGCGCAGCGCGCTCGGCCCGCTGGCGATGGCGCTTAAGGCTCATGAGCGGGTCCGCGCGACCGGCCCGGTGACGGTCGTGGGCAGCGGGCGAGGCGAATGGCGAATCGAGCAGCTCAATCTGGCTGGGGTTCCGCTGCCGGTCGACGCGATCAGGCCATTACTCGAGAAGACGTTCGGGCAACAAACCCTGCCGATTGCGATTCCACCGGGGGTCACTGACATCAGGATTCGACCCACAGGAACCGTTCTCTTTGGAGCGCGCTCTCCATGAGCGATCGTGTGCTCATCGTCGACGATGAGGCCGGCATCCGTCAGGCGCTCAAGCAGGTGCTCGACTACGAGGGGATGGAAGTACGGGTCGCCTCTTCCGGCGGTGAAGGCATCACGGTGTATCAGGACTATCGGCCCCACGTGGTCTTTCTGGACGTGAAGATGGCGGGTCTCGACGGGCTCGAGACCCTGACTCGCCTGCGTGACTTCGATCCCACCGCCACCGTCGTGATGATCTCAGGCCACGGGACCATCGCCACTGCGGTAGAAGCGACCCAGCGCGGTGCATTCGACTTCCTGGAAAAACCGCTGGACGCCGATCGCCTGTTGGTGACGGTTCGCAACGCCCTGCGGCATGCCCGCCTGGTCGGCGAGAACGAACGGCTGCGCGAAGATCAAGCCAGTCGGTACGCGATGGTGGGCGACAGCGCGGCGCTCAAACTGGTCCATGAGCTGGTGGCGCGGGTCGGGCCGACCGGCGCCCGTGTCCTGATCACGGGCGAGAACGGAACCGGTAAGGAGCTGGTGGCTCGAGCGCTCCACGAGGCGTCGCCTCGACGAGCGCAGGCGTTCATCGAAGTGAACTGTGCGGCCATCCCATCCGAGCTGATCGAAAGTGAGCTATTCGGTCACATGAAGGGCTCGTTCACCGGGGCATTCGCCGATCGCGCCGGGAAGTTCGAGCAGGCCGATGGCGGCACGCTTTTTCTCGATGAAGTGGGCGACATGTCGCTCGCGGCCCAGGCCAAATTGCTGCGGGTGCTGCAGGAAGGTGTCGTCACCCGCATCGGCGGCGCCAAAGCGGTTCAAGTAGACGTTCGAGTCCTGGCGGCGACCAACAAGGACCTGGGACTCGAGATCGACGAGCAGCGCTTTCGGGAGGATCTGCTCTACCGACTCAACGTGGTGGAGATCAATGTTCCTCCACTACGGGAGCGACTGGAGGACGTGCCCGCCTTGGTGAATCATTTCACACTGCAGCTGGCGCAGACCGCCGGCGTTCCCGCCAAGCAGTTTGCCGACGAGGCCATCGCGAGACTCCAGGCGCGGGCGTGGCCTGGGAACATTCGCGAACTTCGCAACGCGGTCGAACGGGCACTTATTCTCGGCGCCGGAAAGATCGTGACCGCGGCCGACATCGATCGGCTGTTCCCCGGGGCGGAAGGGGCCGTTCCGCCACCCGAGGCGAGTCGGGCTCAGACTTTCGAAAGCTTCAAGCAGGAAGCCGAGAAGTCATTCCTCCAGGCGAAGCTTCGCGAGCACGACTGGAACGTCTCCGAGACCGCCCGGTCGCTCAAGATGCCGCGATCAAACCTTTATAAGAAGATCGAGCGCTACGGCCTGAGCCGGGAATCGCCATGAGCGAGCAGCCGCGGGACTGGGACAAGGAACTCGCGGCCATCGACCGCGCCATGGCTCGGCAACAGCCGCCGCCCGAGGAGGTTCCGGCGGCCAAGCCGGGCGCCGCGCCGGCCCTGCCCACTCCGCAACCGGCCGTCGCGAAGCCGCACAAAGCAGCCGGCCTCACGACCTGGATGCGGGTGGGGCTCGGTGTGGTGCTGGCGCTCGCCATGCCTTTCTGGCCGTACGGACGTGGGTGCGGCATCGGCCTGGCGACGTACCTCGCGGCGGCGGTCGTGGTCGTGCTGGCCGGAATCTGGGGCGCTGTCTCCAGCTGGCGACGCCATAGGGCTCTGGCGCACATCGTGGCCCTGCTGGTGACGCTGTGGGGCCTGGGCCTGGTGATGACCGAGGTGCTGCCGAGGGTGGGCTACGCGAAGCAAATGATTCGGTGGACGTGTGGGTGAGGGGAGCTATTAGCTATCAGCTATCAGACTGGTGGCCTAGCGGGATTCGTCGACCACGACCCTGTAGTCGGTGTATCAGAGATGCGAGCATCCGTTTGATCTCATCGAGCTCGCGTACGAAATGGTCAGCCATGGGGTGATCGAGGTATTCGAGGTCCTGACCGCGCAATATCTGGTATTCGAGCTCGGAGGCTGATCCCAGCGCGATCCTCAAGAAACGACAGAGCTCCGGGTCCGTATTCCGTCCACATCCCCCAGCGATGTTCATCGGGATAGAACTTGCAGCTCGCCGTATTTGGATTGCTAGGCCGTACTTTTCTGCAACGGGAAGCTGGCGGTGGCACGATAGATTGCTAATGCGAGCTGGTGAGATCGGTTCCAGAGTTCCAGCTTTCGATAGTCACCCATAGTCGCTCCTCGTCCCAATGTCGCCACGTAGGATCAGCAACCTTGTGCTTTCTTTTATTGGCTCAGTACCCTCGGACTGCGATAGCTGATAGCTGATAGCTCACATCCCCATGCCCTTTTCCAACTTCATCGCCGGCCGCTGGGTCCCCCCTGGTTCCGGTTCCTATTTCGAGAATCGGAACCCTGCCAATCCCGACGACCTCATCGGCCTCTTCCCGGATTCCGATGCTGCAGACGTCGCGGAGGCCGTCGCGTCTGCCAAGCGTGGATTTGCCATCTGGTCGCGCACGCCGGCACCGGCCCGAGGCGATGTGCTTCGACGCGTCGGCGATCTGCTGGTAGAGAGGAAGGCAGCCATCGCTGACGCGATGACCCGTGAGATGGGGAAGGTGCTGACGGAAACGATGGGGGACGTGCAGGAGGGGATCGATACCGCTTACTACGCCGCTACTGAAGGACGGCGACTCTTCGGACACGTGGTGCCGTCTGAGCTTCGGAGTAAATGGGCGATGAGCTATCGCCGGCCGATCGGCGTCGTCGGTCTCATCACGCCCTTCAACTTTCCGCTCGCAATTCCGACCTGGAAGGTCTTTCCTGCGCTCCTCTGCGGAAACGCAGTCATTCTCAAGCCATCGGAGGACGTTCCTCATACCGCCCACACGCTAGTCGAAATCCTCGTCGAGGCCGGCTTGCCGCCGGAGGTCATACAGTTGGTCCACGGCCGGGGAGAGACTGCCGGTAAGGCCTTGGTAGAACACCCGGACGTCCCGGTGGTCTCCTTCACCGGATCGACGGCCACTGGAGCAGCCATCGGTGAGACGTGCGGGCGAATGCACAAGCGCCTCTCCCTGGAGATGGGCGGCAAGAACGCCCAGATCGTGATGGACGATGCCGACCTCGAGCTCGCACTCGACGGGGTCCTCTGGGGCGCCTTCGGCACCACCGGGCAACGGTGCACGGCGACCAGCCGTCTGATCCTTCACCGTGGCATTCACGACCGCTTCATCGCCGACTTAGCGGCGCGGGCAGAGGCCCTTCGGCTCGGCGACGGTCGCGAGTCGGATACCGAGGTCGGGCCGCTCATCCACGAGGATGCCCGCAAGAAGGTCGAGTGTTATGTCGAAATCGCTGGTCGCGAGCGTGCCGAGCTGGTGACGGGCGGGCGATCGCCGGGCGGGAAGTTGATCAAGGGATGGTTCTATCAACCGACCATTTTCACCGGTGTCCGGCCGGGAAGCCGGCTCGAGCAGGAAGAAATTTTCGGGCCCGTGCTGAGCGTCATCTCGGTCGACTCATTCGAGGAAGCCGTCGCGGTGAACAATGACGTTCGATACGGCCTCTCCAGCTCGATCTACACCGGAAGCGTGGACCGCGCGATGCGCGCGCTCGAGCTGCTCGACACCGGGATCACATACGTCAATGCACCCACCATCGGCGCGGAGGCGCACCTTCCCTTCGGCGGAGTGAAGCAAACCGGGAACGGGCACCGCGAAGGCGGTTGGGAGGTCTACGAGTTCTATTCCGAGACGAAAGTCTGCTATCTGGACTACTCCGGCAGGCTTCAAAAAGCGCAGATCGATACCTACGGCCAATAGGCAACTGGCGCCCGCGTTATATACCGGTGTTCAACGGATGCCAAGGGCGGTTGCGCGGCGATGCAGGGCAGGGTAAGGTACGCGCAGTAAGGTCTCCTGGGACGAGAGGTCGAGTCGTATGCGTCCGATGCAGGTCGGGTCCGGCAAGCGTGGTCCGTCCTTCGACGAGGGCTCGCTAGACCAGTATCTGCGGGAGATCAGCCGGTATCCGCTGATCCCGCAGGAAGAAGAAGTCGAGCTGGCCCAGCGCATCCGAGTGAGCGATCCGGAGGCGTTGGACAAGCTGGTGCGCAGCAATCTTCGGTTCGTCGTATCCGTCGCCAAGAAGTATCAGAACCAGGGTGTGTCCCTCGCCGATCTCATCAACGAGGGCAACCTCGGCCTCATCCGCGCGGCGCACAAGTTCGACGAGACCAAAGGCATCAAATTCATCTCGTACGCCGTCTGGTGGATTCGGCAGGCGATTCTCCAGGCCCTGGCCGAGCAGAGCCGAATCGTCCGCGTCCCCCTGAACCGTGCGGGCACGCTCCATCGGATCGGCAAGCGCTCCTCGGCGCTACTCCAGGAGCTGGGTCGGGAGCCCACGCCGTCCGAGATCGCGGAGGGGATGGACATTTCGATGGAAGAGGTCCAGAAGACCCTCTCGATCTCCCAGAATCACCTCTCGCTGGACGCACCGCTCACCCCGGGCGAAGACAACAAGCTCCTCGACTACCTCCCCGACACCCAGAATCCCGGCCCCGACTCGGAAACGTTCGAGCACGCACTCACCGAGTCGATCGAAGAGGTCCTCTCCACGCTCAAGGAGCGGGAGGCCAAGATTCTCCGGCTCTATTTCGGGCTGGATGGCCCCGAGCCTATGACGCTGGAAGAAATCGGAAGCCTGCTGGGTATCACGCGCGAGCGGGTGCGGCAGATCAAGGAAAAGGCGCTGAGCCGGTTACGGCATGTAAGCAGGGCGAGAGCGTTGGAGAGTTTTTTAGCCTGACGGCGTGAACGGTAAAACGGTGAACGGTGAACGGGGGCTCCAGTCAAGAGGACCCCCGTTTACCGTTACTGTTCACCGTTCACGCATTATCGACCCCACCTGGTCCCATTCAATCAAAAACGCGTCGTGCCCGTAGAGCGACTTGATCTCAACATACCGCGCGTTCGCGCCGGCGGCGCGGTACGTGTCGGTCCAGGCCCGCACTTCGGCCGGATAGTAGAGAATATCCGAGTCAACTCCCACACCGATCACTTCGCCCACTCGTTCGGCCGTCTCAGCCGCGGCCACACGGATGTCACCCACGTCGTGCAGGTCCATCGCATCCATCAGGGCCACGTAGCTCGCGGCATCGAATCGTGCGACCAGCTTGTCGCCCTGACGGCGGAGGTAGTGATCCGCATCGAAGCGTCCGGGAACCCGGCTTGATTGACGGCTGAACCGCTCCTCGAATTCCGCAGCCGACCGATAAGTGATCATCGCGATAGCGCGGGCGGCGGCCAGGCCTGTCGTGGGACCTTCGCCCTCGCGGTACTGTCCGTCCTGCCAGGCCGGATCGGCCTCGATCGCCATGCGTTGAGCCGCATTCCACGCGATCGCCTGCGCCGAGGTGGCTGCGGGTGCGGCGAAGACCACCAACCGGTCCACCGGAACGGCGCTTACCCGTCCCCATTGGAGCGCAACCATCCCACCCAGGGATCCACCGCTGACGAGCGAGAGCCGCCGGATGCCGAGATGCTTGATGAGAGGCAGATGAGCCCGCGCGAGATCGAGCGACGACAGGCGGGGGAAGCGGCGTCCGTGGCTGGCTTGCCAGGTGATCGGGCTGGTGGAGCCGTAGCATCCTCCAAGGAGGTTCGCCGAGAGCACGGCGTGGCGGCTGACATCGAGTGCTCCGCCAGGGACGACCAGGGGGCCCCACCACGCCTCGACGTCCGCGCTGCCAGTGAGTGCGTGAAAGACCAGAATCCAGCCGTTTTCCTGTGCGGCCTCGACGTCGCCGATCACCCGATACCGCAGCCGGGCGTCCGCGACTACGTCGCCTCGCTCCGTCGTGAAGTCGCCCAGTTCCAGATCCTGGGTTCCTGTCGGTGCTATCGTCACGCTCATCCGCCCATGCCTCAAAAAAAATCCTCCGGCCATTCAGCGCGGAGGAATGAAATCCGGCGCTTTAGCTCTTTGGTTTGGGCGACCAGTCGATACATACGCCCGGGCGGGAGCAAGTGGCCCTAAATCCACCGCCGTGATGGTGAGTGTATCGGCGCCGTTCCGGCACGTCAAGAGCGCGAAATACGCTTGATGCCGAGAGCCTGGGCGGCTAATCTCCGCCTCGACGACAGCCTGCCGGGTTCATGGCCAGCAACGCCTCGTTCGATATCTCCACCGGCGCCGATCTCCAGGAAGTGGACAACGCCGTCAATCAGGCGCTGAAGGAGGTCGCCCAGCGCTATGACTTCAAGGGCACCCATTGCACGATCGAGTTCGATCGGGCCAAGGCGGAAATCCGTCTCGCGGCCGACGATCAATTCCGAATGGATGCCCTCGTCGACGTGCTCCGCGGACGGCTGGTCAAACGCGGGGCCCCGGTCAAGAACCTCAAGTTCGGCGACCCCGTCGCCGCAACCGGCGGCTCGGTTCGCGTGACCGTCTCGCTCACCCAGGGGATCCCTGCCGATACCGCCAAGAAGATCGTGAAGACCATCAAGGACGGATTCCGCAAGGCGACGGCCAGCATTCAGGGCGACGAGGTCCGGGTCTCGAGTCCGTCCAAGGACGAATTACAGGCGGTCATCGCGTTGCTCAGAGGACAGGACTTCGGCATCGAGCTCAAGTTTGGCAATTACCGCGGCTGAGTGCAGGCGCGTTGCCTGGGCCTTGGCCGCCGCAATCATCTTCGGCTGCGCCAACCCGCCGCCGGCAGTGCCGCCGGCCGGCCCCCTGCCTGGCGAGATAAACGTCCAGATCGGTTTGATCGTAGGAGCCCCGTCGGTCGCGCTGGGCGGTGATGCTGCGCTCACTGTCACCGAGCCGGATGGCCGGAGACTTCTGGATATCCCTCGCGGCGAAATCTGGCGCGCAACCGTCGCGGGAAGCGCGATCGCGCTCAGTACGACCACCGGCATACCGGTCAACTCGGTCACCCAGGCTCGAGTGATTCCGACCGATTCGACGGCACCGGTAAGAGTGAACGGGCGGCTCTACCGCGGTTCGTTGACGTTGCTGCGCGACCGGACTGGCCTCACTGTCGTTAATCAGGTCGGCCTGGAGGCTTATCTCCTGGGCGTCGTCTCAGGAGAAATGGGCCGGCGCGACGCCAGTGAACGCGAGGCCCTGCGCGCGCAGGCGATCGTTTCCCGCACTTACGCGGTCAGGAACCTCGGCCGCTGGCGGGCGGATGGTTTCGATCTTCAGCCGACGGTGGCAGACCAGGTCTATGGTGGGGTCGGTGCAGAGACGCCGGAGGGCCGCGATGCGGTATCCGAGACCCGAGGCCAGATCGTCACCTGGGGCGGCCAGCCGATCGATGCGTTCTTCTTTTCGACCTGTGGCGGCCGCACCGCCGACGGCGTGGAGGTCTTCCGCGGAGCGGATCGGCCGTATCTTCGCTCGGTTCCCGATATCGATCAGACCGGTACGCCGTACTGCAGCATCTCACCGCGCTTTCGCTGGCGGGAGGAATGGACCGGTGAGGCTCTCAGAGCCATCCTGCGCCGGTCGCTCCCCGATGCGCTCGGATTTCCCGCCGCGCGGGTCACCGGCGTCCGCGACGTTCGTGTCACGAACCGCACGCCGTCGGGACGGGTGGGTCAGCTCAACATCGCGCTCGACGCTGAGGACGTACAGGTGGACGGTCCCAAGGTCCGCCAGGTGCTCCGAACTACGACGGGTGACATCTTGCGCAGCAATACCTTCACGTTGACCGTTTCGCGCTCAGGCCCTCGGCTGACTCGTCTGGTCGCCGACGGCGGTGGCAACGGCCACGGGGTCGGCTTCTGTCAATGGGGTGCTGTGGGGCGAGCCCGGGTGGGGCAGGACTACCGCCAGATTCTGGCGGCCTATTATCCGGGTACCGAGCTCGAGCGCCTCTACTAGCGACCGGGGAGGAAAGCGTGGGAGCCAAGACGATGAACGAACCGCTCAGGGTCGGGATCGTGGGTGCCGGGGCCGTCGTTCAGGTCGCGCACCTCCCCGTGCTGAAGAAGATGAAGGGCATGGAGGTCCGCGCCCTGTGCGACAACGATCTGCCCAAAGCCCGCGCCCTGGCCGATCGATTTGGGGTCAAAGACGCGTTCGACGACATCGAGGAGCTGCTTCGTTACGAAGCGCTCGATGCGGTCATCGTGTCGTCTCCTACCCATCTTCACGAGGCTCACCTGGCAGCGGCGCTCTCGGCCAACCTCCACGTGCTGGTCGAGAAGCCGCTCACCATCTCCGCAGCAAGCGCGCAACGCATGGTACGCGCGGTCGAGAAGCGGGATCGCATCGTGATGGTCGGGATGAACCACCGCTACCGTCCCGACGTGCAGATTGTCCGCGGATTTGTCCAAAGCGGCGAGCTGGGAACCGTCGAGAGCGTGCGGGGCAGCTGGCACGTGCATCGGCCCGCCCGCGCGCAGCTCGGATGGCGTCAGCGTCGGGATCAGGCCGGCGGTGGGGCCATGACGGACCTGGGTCTCACGATTCTCGATCTGGGACTCTGGCTCGCCGGTTGGCCCCACCCCGAACGGGTGAGCTCGACATTGGATCGTCCCGGCAAGGAGCGCGGGGTCGAACAGTCCGGCAGCGCCTTCGTGGTTTGCGACCAAGGCATTTCGGTCTTTCTGGACGTTACCTGGCGCCACATCGGCGAAGGCGAGCGATTCGGGCTCGGCCTTCGCTGCAGCCGAGGGATGGCAGCCGTGAATCCGCTCAAGGTGTGGAAGGAATTCCACGGGGTACCAACCGATGTTTCGCCGACCGGCTCCGTGAGCCGGGAGACTCCTTTCAACGCGTCGTTCCGCGCGCAGTGGGCCCATTTCCAGGCTGCCGTCGCTGGCGACGCCAAAGTTCCCTCGCTCGACGAGCAGATCACGCTGCATAAGGTGCTCGACGCCGTCTATCGGTCCGCGCAGGACGGCCGCGACGTGGCCTTGTGAGGCTCAGCGGCTGGCTCGCAGTCATCCTACTCGGAGCCGGCGCGCCCGCTGCTGCTCAGTCGCCGCGTCCCCCCGCACCCGCGGTCGCGGGGTCAGAGCTCACTATTTCGCTCATGACGATGGGTGTTGGTGTCCGGGTGTGGGAACTCTTCGGACACAATGCCATCCTGGTTGAGGACCGGTCCCGCGGAACCGCCGTCGCATACAACTACGGCATGTTCGACTTCCGGCAGGAGAACTTTCTCTGGCGGTTCATTCAGGGGCGAATGCGATATTGGATGGAGGGGTTCGATCTCGCCTCCACGCTCGAGATCTACCGGCGGGCCAATCGCTCGGTCTGGGTGCAGGAGCTGAACCTCTCGCCGTCCCAAAGGGTGGCTCTACGTGATTTTCTAAAATGGAACGAGCGGCCGGAGAATCGCTACTATCGGTACGACTATTACAGAGACAACTGCTCCACCCGGGTGCGCGACGCACTGGACCGGATCATCGGTGGCCGGATGCGGGCTCAGACCGACACGATTCGCACAGGACACACCTACCGGTTTCACACCGAGCGGCTGACCAGCTCGGACCCACTTCTATACACCGGTCTTCTGGTCGGGCTGGCTCAGCCGGCCGATCGCAGGTTGACCGCCTGGGACGAGATGTTTCTGCCGCTCGAGTTGCGTGCCTGGATTCGTCACGTCAAAGTCCCCGACGCGGCCGGTGGCGAAGCGCCGCTGGTGCGGAGCGAGCGTGTGCTGTTCGAGGCGTCTCAGCCGGACCCGCCGTCCAACCCACCTCATTGGCTCCCCGGTTATCTGGTGATCGGCCTCCTGCTCGGGTCTGGTCTCTGGTGGCTGGGCTCCCACACGGCCGGGAATGATTGGCAGGGCAAGGGATTCGTCTTCCTGGCCGTGCTCTGGACGTTCATCACCGGTGTTTCAGGCGGGATGCTCGCTTTTTTCTGGGCTTTCACCGACCACGCCGTCGCCTACCGCAATGAGAATCTTTTCCAGGCGAATCTGCTTGCGCTCCCGCTCATCGTGCTGATTCCGGCACTGAAGCGGAAGGCAGACTGGGCCCAGCGCCCGGCGATGGGATTGGCCGTGCTGATCGCGCTCGTTGCGCTGCTGGGGATGATCGTGAAGATCCTGCCGGCTTTCTACCAGGACAACATGGAGCTATTGGCGCTGGCGGTGCCGGCGAACCTGGGGCTTGCCGCTGGGGTGGTCACTGCCGCCAGACGCCTCAAAGCGTGAGTCGCCCTCCTTCACAGGCTGCCTCGACCTCGAGATTCGGCGCTCGCGAGGCCGCGTAGTCCCTGGCTTCTCGCAGCCGCTGATCGATGGTCTCGTCGTCGCACTCCGGGTCATGGTGGAAGAGAATCAAACGCTTGCACGCCGCGTCCGCTGCAAGGTCGATCGACTCGCGCGGGGTGGAATGACCCCACCCTGCGCGGGCCGCGATGACCGACTCGGAGTACATCGCGTCGTGGATCAAGGTGTCCACCTCTCCCAGGAACTCTACGAGCGCGTTGCGCCAGTTCGGCCCGACCGAGTAGGTACCTCCCGGCCCCAACTCATTGTCGGTCATGTAGGCGACTCCCCGACCACCCTGCTTGGGTGCGAGCCGGTAGCCGAGGGTGGTTCCGGGATGTCGAAGTCGAAACGCCGCCACGCGGAACCCATCGATCTCGAAAGTGCCCTCCGTGACGGGGCTGACCACGATGTTGGCTGCGAGGGCGCTGAGCGGGACTGGAAAGACGGTTGGCTCCATCTGTCGCCGGAGAATCTCCGACAACTCTACGCCCTCTTGAGCCGCCCCGTACACGTGGAGCTCGTTTCCCACAACGCCCAGCGGCTTGAAGAAGGGGAATCCCTGAATGTGGTCCCAATGCGTGTGGGTCAGCAGGAGGTGAGCGGCCATGCCACCGCCTTCGGCCATGATGGCGCTTCCCAGCGGCCGCAACCCGCTGCCCGCATCCAATACAACCAGATGTCCTTCGTCGTCGGAAACGCCGACGCAGGGCGTGTTGCCGCCATAGCGCGCCGTTCGGGGTCCCGGGGTCGGAATCGACCCGCGGGTACCCCAAAAGGTCAGGCTGTACCCCACAGACTTGGTGCGGGGCGCCTCGGCCTCACGCGGGCCGCGGGACAGTAGCTGCGCGCTCTCGCCGGGCCGCCGCAAGGAGGGCCTGCCGATTCTTGAGTGCAATGTCGGTTCGGGTCACTTCGATGATGTTCTGCTCTACCAGATTGCGCATCGCGCGCGACACCGTTTCCCGGCTCGACCCGATCATCTGCGCAATCGTGTGATGTGTGAGCTTCCGGGTAATACGGTCGCCTTGCTCTTCATCGGCCATGCGCAGGAGGAGGTGGGCCAAGCGACCGTGGACATCGAGCAGCACCAGACTGCCGATCTTTTCGTCCGCCCGCCGGAGCCGGCGGGAGATCTCCCGCAACAGCGAGATGGCGACATCCGGCATCGACCGAAGCCGGGCCTGGAAGTCCTCGCGCCGCAGCATGAGGAGGTTGGATTCTTCCATGGCGATGACATGGGCGGAGCGGGGTTCGTCGTCCAAAATCGCCATCTCCCCGAAAAAGCTTCCCGGACCCAATACGGAGAGGATTACCTCGCGACCATCTTCCGCCACCAGCACAACCTTGACCTGGCCGGACGCTACCACATACAGCGCATCACCTGGGTCGTCTTCGAAAACGATGACGCTGCCCTTGGGATAGCTTCGTTCCCTGATGAAATCAGCAAACGAGTTGAGGTCCGCGTCCGAGAGGCCCTCGAAGAGCGGAACTCGGCGAAGAATGTCAAGCGCGACAACGGGCACAGGCGCCTCACGTGTTGGTTAGCCAGTATATGCAGCCCACCTGGATTTCCAGGTGCGCAGACGCGCAGACCCTAAGTAACAGCCGTCACGAGTTTTGTACGTAATAGCCGTCACGTCGCCTCAAGAAAGCACCCGAAACGCCCCCGGGCGCAACCAGAGGCTTGCCCGGAAACGATTCATACGACTAGCTTTACTGGCTATTGCTTTGGGGGAGTCCAGCGTGAAAGCCAATCTGCATCCCGTCTACCGGAAGATCACCGCGGTCTGTGCCTGCGGGAATCAGTTTGAAACCCGGTCGACGGCCTCGTCGATCCATGTCGAGGTCTGCGCTCAGTGCCATCCGTTCTTTACGGGCAAGCAGCGCCTGGTGGACACTGCCGGACGAGTTGATCGGTTCCGGCGCAAGTATAAGAGCGAGACGGCGCCGGCCAAGGCGTAATCGATGGAGAGCCGACTCCGCCAGGCCCTCGCCCGAGCGGAGGAGGTAGCCCAGGCGCTGGCTGATCCCGATGTGTCCCGGGACCCCGCGCGGCTCCGATCGCTGGGTCGGGAGCATACGCGGTTGGTCCCGGTAGTTAGAGCCGCCGAGCGATTGGCGCGGCTGAGAGACGAACTTCAACAGGCTCGGGAGCTGGCCGGAGAGGCCGATCCCGAGCTTGTTGCGTTGGCCCGTGCCGACCTGGGTCGGCTTGGCCCCGCGATCGAGGATCTGGAAGCCGAGCTGCATGAGCTCCTCCTTCCCCGCGATCCCCACGATGACCGGGATGCCATTGTCGAGGTGCGTGCCGGAACCGGGGGTGACGAGGCGGGTCTGTTTGCGGCGGAGCTGGGCCGGATGTACACCCGCTACGCCGAACGGCACGGACTCACCGTCGAGCCGATCTCGGCGAGCGAGGGGAACCTGGGCGGCGTCAAGGAAGCCATTTTTGCGGTGCGCGGGACCGGCGCGTATGGACTTCTGCGCTGGGAGTCCGGGGTGCACCGGGTCCAGCGCGTCCCTCAAACAGAAACGCAGGGCCGGATACACACCTCTGCTGCAACCGTTGCCGTGCTTCCTGAGGCGGAAGAAGTTGATGTCAAGATCGAGCCGCAGGACCTCAAAGTCGACGTGTTCCGCTCCAGCGGCCCGGGAGGTCAGAGCGTCAATACCACGGACAGCGCCGTGCGCATCACCCATCTTCCAACCGGCCTGGTGGTTCAGCAGCAGGATCAGAAATCTCAGCTGCAGAACAAGATCAAGGCGATGGAAGTCCTCCGGGCGCGGCTGCTCGACCGGATGATCGCGGACCAGGAAGCCGCGCGAGCACGAGACCGGAGAGCGATGGTGGGCACCGGCGATCGGTCGGCCAAGATTCGGACCTACAACTTTCCTCAGAGCCGGGTCACCGATCACCGCATCAACCTGTCGGTGCACAATCTTGACGACGTGATGAACGGGTCTCTGGAGCCCTTTGTAGATGCGCTCCGACTGGCCAGCCGCGAGGAGCAGGTGAGTGCCTGAGCTGACCGGATCGCTTGCGAATCTCTTGGCCGAAGGCAGACTGATCCTGCGCGGGGCCGGGATTCCGGAGCCTGCCAGGGAAGGCCTCCTTTTGTGGGCGGATGTGAGCGGTGAGCCCGCGGCAGGTGTTCTGCTTGCGAGCTCTCGCACGGTTGATCCGGACATGGCAGCCGGATTTCTGGCCGCCGTTGACCGCAGGGCGGTCGGAGAACCGCTGGCGTATGTTACCGGCTGGACCGGGTTCCGCTTGCTCAAACTTCGTATCGACGGGCGGGCCCTGATTCCGCGGCCGGAGACGGAGGGCCTGGTCGAGTTGGTGCTCGAGCGGGTCGACGAGGGGCGGATCGTAGACGTGGGGACCGGCTCGGGTTGCATCGCGCTCAGCCTGGCGACCGAGGGTCGCTACGAAAGCGTAGTCGCCATCGACAAGTCGGCGGCCGCGCTTACGCTCGCGGGGCTCAACCGTGAGCTGGTGGGTGCCTCGGTTACGCTGGTTCGGGGTGACCTCACCACCACGCTCGGCGACGCAAGCGTGGACGCGCTGGTCTCGAACCCACCCTACCTCACAGAGCAGGAGTACGCCGATCTGGATCCGGGCGTCTCTCTCTGGGAGCCTCGCGAGGCGCTGGTGAGCGGCCGCGAAGGAATGGACGCAACGGTGCGGCTGCTCGACGACGGACGCAGGATATTGCGGGCGGGAGGTTGGATCGCTCTCGAGTTGGATGCCACTCGGGCGGCGATGGTCGCCGAGACGGCGGAGCGCGGGGGATGGGAGGCGATAGAAGTGCGGGCGGACCTTTTCGGGCGCGAGCGTTATCTGCTTGCGCGGAGGAGCAAAACACCGTGATCTGGGACAAGGCACAGGAGCTTGGCCGGCTCATCGGCCAGACGCCGGAGTATCAGGCGCTGCGGCGCGCCGAGACGAACCTTCGCGAAGATCAGGACACCCAGGCCAAGCTCGACCAGATCCAGCGGCTCGCCCGTCAAGTGGATCAGTTGGTGGCCCAGGGACAGATGCCCGACCAACCCACCGCCGAAGCCTATGAGACCGCTGTGCGGGATCTGGAGATGAGCGGGTCGGGGCAGGCGTACGTCGTTGCCCGGGCCAATTTCGAGAAGCTGATGACGAAAGTGAATCAGCAGATCAGCGAGGGAATGGAGAAAGGCGCGACCAGCAGTATCATCACCCTCTCGTGAACGAGGGGTTTTTCGTCGTCATCGAAGGACCGGAGGGGGCCGGCAAGTCCACCCTCGCCGCTGGCCTGGTTCGGCGGATGCAGGAATCGGGATGGGATCCGGTCGCTGTCCGCGAGCCCGGAGGAACTCCAGCGGCAGAGGCCGTTAGGGCAGCCTTCCTGGATCCGGCGAACCGATTCGCCCCCCACACGGAACTGCTGTACATTTGCGCGGCCCGGGCCCATTTGGTGCAGGAGGTCATCCAGCCGGCCCTGGCTGCCGGGCGCCCGGTCGTCTCTGATCGCTACGAACTCTCCACTTTGGCCTATCAAGGGGCGGGACGGGGTCTGGATCCGGACATTGTAGCCTTCGTGAACCGGGTCGCGACTGCTGGGCTTCGGCCACACCTGACGCTGGTCCTCGACATTCCGGCGGAGGTTGGGCTTGATCGATTGAAGGCCGGCGCCAAGAAGCACGATCGGCTGGAACAGGAAGATCCCGGGTTTCATCGCCGGGTCGCAGCTGCCTATCTAGCGGCTACCGGCGACGGGGTGCGACATTTGAATGCAGTAGCGCCGCCAGCGGCTGTTCTCGATGCCGCTTGGGCCGAGGTGGTCGCGGCGGCGCCGGCAACCTTTCGCCCTGGCGAAGACCCTCGGGCGGCTCGGAGGACGGACGTATGAAGCAGCGTTGGGGCCTGATTGGGTTGGTGGCGGTAATCTCATTCCTGAGCGGCGGCTGGCTCCTGCAGCGCGGAGTCGCGGCCGGCGGCAACGTATACCAGCAGGCTCGTCTCTTCGACGACGTCCTCTCCCACGTTCACAACTACTACGTGGACTCGCTGGGTGAGAGCGATCTCTACGACAAAGCTACCAACGGCATGCTGGAGGAGCTCAAGGATCCCTACTCCGTGCTCCTCACCGGTGACGACTATCGGGCTCTGACCGAGCAGACGTCCGGGAACTACGCGGGCCTGGGCATCCAGATCGATGTGCGGGACGGTTGGATTACCGTCGTGGCGCCGCTTCCCGATACGCCTGCCGAACGAGCAGGCATTCAGACCGGCGACCAGATCATCGAGGTGGACGGGAAGTCCACGGAGGGCTGGAAGAACGATCAGGCGGTGAAGGCGCTGCGGGGTGACCCCGGCAGCAAGATCGCCGTCAAGGTGCGTCGCTCCGGAATCGCAGACCCGATCACTTTCGACCTGACGCGCGCCACCATCCACATCAGGTCGGTCCCGCCGGGCACGTTGTTCGAAGGCGGTATCGGCTACATCTCTCTGAACCCGGTGGCCGAAACGTCGGCTCAGGAGCTGCGCGACGAGATCACCGGCATGCGGTCCAAGGGCATGAAGTCGATGGTCCTCGATCTTCGGCTGAATCCTGGTGGCTTGCTGGATCAGGGTGTCAAGGTCGCCGAGCTGTTCCTGGACAAGGGCCAGGAGATCGTCTCCACCAAGGGGCGCGCGCGAGGCTCGAGCAAGGAGTTCTACGACGAAGTCAAGCAGCTCTGGCCCGATCTCCCGATCGTCGTACTGGTCAATGAAGGGACGGCGAGCGCGGCGGAGATCATTGCGGGGGCGCTCCAGGATCACGACCGGGCGGTCGTGGTCGGCTCGCCTACCTTCGGCAAGGGGCTGGTCCAGACGCTATTCCCTCTGGGCGACGGAGTCGCACTCAAACTGACGACGGCCCGTTGGTACACCCCGAGCGGCCGAACCATTCAACGGATCGCCAAGGACGAAGAGGACCAGCTGGCCCAGGCGGAATCGGCTGCAGTCGGTACGCCGACCGAGGAAAGCACCGACTCGGCTCTCAAGGAGCGGCCGATCTACCGCACTGACGCGGGACGCGCCGTGCGGGGCGGTGGTGGCATCGTTCCCGATCTCGTGATTCGCCCGGATACGCTTACGACCGGGGAGCGCACGTTTGCCAAGGCGCTCGGCGCCAAGCTGCCGGTGTACCGCGACGTGCTCACGACGTACGCGCTCGAGCTAAAGCGGACCAAGACCGTGGAGAACGAAGGCTTCAAGATCTCGCCCGACATGCGGCGGGAAGTCTTCCAGCGGTTGCGGAACAAGGGCGTGGAGGTCACCCAGGCTGACTTCAACGCTGCCGCTCAATTGGTCGATGAGCAACTGAGCTATGAAATCGAGCGATACGTGTTCGGCCGTCCCGCCGAATTCCGTCGCCGCTCGTTGGATGACCGCCAGCTGCAGTCGGCTCTCGGTCTCCTGAAGAAGGCTCAGACGCCCAAGGACCTCATGGGCATCGCGATGTCCAGTGCCTCCGCCACGAGGACGAACTGAGCCAAACGCCACGCTATCCTTTAGCAGTCATGCAGCCCGGTCGTTCCGCTACAGGGAACGGCCGGGCTGCTGGCTTTTCGAGCATAGATGAATAACCCCGAAACGGTCCCGCAACGCGTGGTCATCATAGGTGCGGGTCGCATGGGTTTGGGCATTGGATCGGCTCTGGCGAGTCGGGGCTGGCAGGTCACGTCGGTGTCGCGTGCCCGGAAGCCGGCTCCGCCGGGAATAGCGCTCTCGACTGGCCCCGCCGCCCCGGTCCGAGCCACGAGGCTGGTCCTGATCGCAACCCCGGATGACGTTGTCGCCGGTATTGCGGCCGGACTGCAATCGTCCGGCGTTGTAAGCCCCCAGCACGTGGTTCTTCACATGTCGGGTCTGCTGGATCGCTCGGCGCTGGCGCCGCTCGGCGCAACGGGTGCTGCATTGGGGAGCTTTCATCCGCTTCAGACTATCGTCGACACGGCATCAGCCGCAAACCGGTTGCGCGGCGCGTATGCCGGCATCGAAGGCGAAGGACGCGCCATCGAAGCCGGTCTCACCCTTGCCAGCGCCCTCGATATGGTGCCGGTCGTGCTCGCTCCGGGCAGCAAACCGCTCTATCACGCCGGTGCAGTCTTCGCCGCCAATTACACGACCGTGCTGGCCGGGCTGGCGGAGCGGTTGGCGATGTCGGCCGGAATTCCGAAAGAGACGGCCGCCCGCATGTACGTACCCCTGTTCATCGGCGCCGCCCAAAACCTCGCCGAGCTGGGTCCCGTAGAGGCGCTTACAGGACCGATCCGCCGTGGCGACGTCGATACCGTGAAGGCGCATCTCGGGGCGCTCCCGCGCGACGTCGAGGTCCTGTATAGAGCGCTGGGCCTGGCCGCGCTCGAGCTTGCGGCAGAAGCCGGGCTACCGGACCCGGTCGCTCGCAATATTGGATCTCTACTCGAGGAAGGGTCGATGGAGCAGGCACGAAAGAACATTTCGAGCGGATCGCCGTGGGAGCCGACCGTTGGCTACTCGAGGGCCGTTCGGGTGGGCCCCTACGTTCATGTAGCGGGCACCACCGGGACCGACGGGCAGGGCAGGGCGATTTCCGCCGACGTCTATGTCCAGGCTCGCCACGCGTTGGGCAAGATCTCCGATGCGTTGACCGAGGCAGGCGCCCGGCTCGATCAGGTGGTGCGCACCCGCATCTTCGTGACTGACATCGGCAGGTGGGAAGACGTAGGCCGGGCACATGGGGAGGTGTTCGCCCATGTCCGCCCGGCGGCGACGATGGTCGAGGTGCGCCGGCTCATCGGACCGGACATTCTGGTGGAGATCGAAGCGGACGCGTACGTGGGATAAGCGGGGAGAAAGGGAGAAGGGTGCTCGCTACACCCTTCTCCCTGTCTCCTCTTCCCCGTTTTTCACCCGCTGTTTTCACCCGCTATCAACGACCTTCACGCCCGCCGGCACCTCGAACGTAAACGTCTTATTGCTCACGGGCTGGTTCACCCGCACGTTATGGAGCGTGAGAGTTCGGCGTTGGCCGGACAGCTCCTCTATTTCCATTCGTCGCGGCAGGCCGTCGCCGCGATCGAGCCATACGGTTGCGCGTCCGAAGGGCATATCGGGCACCGTTGGAACCATCTCGACCACATCCATAGGGCGGTTGTCGAGTCGGTCGGCGCGGACGTAGGTCGAGTTGTATCGCTCCGTCGGGCGGTCCATCAGCCAGGCCAGCAGATTGTACCCGTACACCGGTCCGCCGCTTGGTACCGGAATCCGGAGCACCTGGCCAGGCGTGGTACTCGGGGTATAAACCCACACCCATTTCCCGTCGATGACGATGGCTTCGCCAGGCGGGTCGGTGAACCGCATCGACAGGCGCGCCTGTCCGGCCTGTTCCAGTACCCCTTTGCTGGCGGCGTTCCCGATCATCTGGTTTTCGATCAGCTGATCGAAGTCGGCGCGTAGTGCGGAGAGCGATCTATAGGCAAACGCGGCCCGGCTCACGATGGATCGCGCGTCCTGCTGTGCGGACAAGGGGGCGGCCGCGGGGGACAGCAGCAGACTCAAAGCGGTGATGGTATACAGGCTTCTCACGCGCGCATTCCCGCCGGCTCCGAAACCCGCCGGCCGATTACCTCGGCAATCAGCCGCACTTCGCGCATCAACTGGCTGAACTGTACCGGATAGAGACTCTGCGCTCCGTCGGAGAGAGCAGCGTCGGGGTTGGGGTGCACCTCGACCAGGAGCCCGTCAGCACCGGCCGCGATCGCGGCGCGAGCCATCGGGATCACCATGTCGCGGTGACCCGTGCCGTGGCTCGGATCGGCCACGATGGGCAAGTGCGATAAGCCGTGGACGACGGCGACAGCCGCGAGGTCGAACAGGTTACGGGTGGCAGAGTCGAAGGTGCGCACGCCTCGCTCGCAGAGAATCACGTTTGGGTTGCCTTCGGCGAGGATGTACTCGGCCGAGAGGAGCAGCTCCTGAATCGTGGCGGCAAGGCCCCGCTTGAGCAGGACCGGCTTGCGGGAGCGGCCCGCCTTCTTGAGCAGGGAATAGTTCTGCATGTTACGGGCCCCGATCTGGACCAGGTCCGCAATTTCGGCAACTGCGTCCAGGCCCTCGGGATCCATCGCTTCGGTCACGATCAGCAGCCCGGTCTCTTCCCGGGCGCGGGCGAGCAGTTCCAGGCCCTTCCGGCCGAGCCCCTGAAACGAGTACGGTGAGCTGCGCGGCTTGAAGGCACCTCCGCGCAGCATCGTCGCACCGGCTTCCCGAACGGCGTGGGCTGCCTCCAGAATCTGGGTGCTGCTTTCGACCGAACATGGCCCGGCCATCACCACCACTTCATCGCCGCCAATGCTGAGACCGCCAGGGAACTGGACGATGGTGGGCTGGGCGCGCCACTCGCGCGAGACCTGCTTGTAGGGCTTCGTGACGGGAATGCATTCCTGCACGCCGGGAAGGCCGGCCAGCCGCGATGGGTCCACCCGCCCGTCGTTGCCGACCAAGCCGACGGTAGTCCGCTGCCGGCCTGGCATGATGCGCGCTTCGTAGCCCATCTGCTCGATGGCTGCCGCGACCTGCTGGATTTCCTGTTCGCTGGCGCCGTGGCGCATGACGACGAGCATCAGGGTGTCCCGTTGGATATGGGATGAAAGCTAGTCAGCTATTAGCTATCAGCTATCAGTCGCCGGGGAGGCCGCGCTCGTAATCCGCTGGTTGCACGCACGCGGAAATCGCCTACGCGCTACTCGGTGTCAGAGATACGTGTTCGCGCCATCTGATAGCCGATAGCTGATAGCTAACTGACCCCCACCGCCTCCCCCAACCGCACTCCCACGATCGTCGATACACCCGGCTCCTGCATAGTCACCCCGTACACCGCATCGGCCGCATGCATGGTACGTGGGTTGTGAGTGATGACGATAAACTGGGTCTGACGCTTGAATTCGTCGAGGAGACGGGTGAAGCGCCCCACGTTGGCGTCGTCGAGCGGCGCGTCCACCTCGTCCATCAGGCAGAAGGGGCTCGGCTTGGTGAGATAGAGCCCGAAAAGGAGCGACGTCGCGACCAGCGTCCGCTCGCCCATGGACAACAGGCGCACGTGCTGGATCCGCTTGCCCCGCGGTGCAGCCAGAATTTCGATTTCGCTTTCCAGCGGATCGTCCGGGTTGGCCAACCGAAGATCGCACTCGCCCCCACCGAACAGCGTTTCGAACACCGTATGGAAGTTCGCTTTGACGGCTTCGAATGTTTCAAGAAACATGGCGCGCGCCGTGCCATCTATCTCTCGGATCGCCTGTAGCAGCGACTGGCGGGCGCTGACCAGATCGTCCCGCTGTCCCGAGAGAAACTCGAACCGTTTGACCTCCTCGGCGTGCTCTTCCATCGCCAGGGGGTTGACTGGTCCGATCGCTTCGAGCGCACTCGCTATCCGAATGGACTCCGACTCGAGGGTATCCAGATCAAGCTCGAGCCGGGGTGCCTCTTCCAGGAGCTGATCAATCGACTTCCGCCACTCGGCTTCGATACGCTCGACAATGTTGCGCCGGAGGCCTGTCGCTTCGGTCAGCTCGATCTGCAGCCGGTGGCTTTCCTCGCCGTGGGCCTCCACCAGGCTGCGCTGCGTCGTTACATCCCGCTCGGCCCACTCGAGAGCCCGTTCCGCTGCTTCCAGGGCAGCTCCCGCCTCGGTATCCGCCGTTTCCAGCTCGAGCAGCGCCACACGACGCTCGGCCCGCGCCTCCTGCCACTGCGCTTGCTGAGCCGAGAGCGCGGTGCAGTCGAGATCGAGCTGAGCCAGCTCGTCAGTGAGCGCGTGGACGCCGGTGGCAGCCTCGACCTGAGTCGCCTGGGCTCTCTCCCACCGTTCCGTCGCCGCGCGGAGCCGAGCCGCGACGTGCGCCTCCTGAACCTGCCATTGAGCACGCTTCTCGCGAGTTCCTTCCTGCACGGTCTCGAGCTCGGACAAGCCGGCGCGGGCGGCTCCCAGCTCTTCGCCCAGGCGCGCCCGAGTGACGTCGCCCTCGACCATGGCGACATCTACTTCAACCAGGCGCTGTTCCGCCCGCTCGATGCGATCAGTAAGCCGAGCGACTTCCGCATCTGCCGTGGCCAACTCTCTTGCGAGGTTGTTGACGAAGCGCGCGGCGTCGTCTTGGGCCGCGAGCGCCGCACGTTCGGTTTCCCGCGCGCGTTCCACCGCACCGGTCGCGTGAGTGAGCGTTTCTTCCAGGGTCGCGAGGCGGCTCAGGGCTCCACCCAGGTCGGCCTCGGCCGAGCCAAGGGCAATGCTGGCAAGCTCGGCTTCGTGCACCAGGCCCTCCAACTCGGCCCGGCGGCGCAGCGGGCCGGACGGAGCGGCGGCACCGCCGAGAAGGATCGCCCCGCTGGCTCGCCGGAGAACCCGCCCCGTATCATCGAGAACCTGTGACCCTGCGAGCGCCGTCCGGAGCCAGGCGGCTGCCGGCCCCTCGGCTTCGAGTTGGCCATCGGTCGGTGGGGCGCCAACCGGAGCTTGCGGACCGGGGTCCGCGGGCAGCAGAACCAGGGCTCCAGGCTGCTGCTCCGCATGCCAGCGGCGGATGGCTTCGACGGCGGCGGCATCTCGGACCAGAATCGCGTGGGTCCATCCGCCCAGCAGTCGCTCCGCCAGCTCCGCATGTTCCGGTGGTGTACGTACGAAGTCACTGAGTGGCCCAAGTACGGCGTCACCAAACTGATCTCGTGCCGCCAGCAGGGCCGCTGCGCCCGGTGCGAGACCGACCCGTTCCCGCTCTAGTTCCTGCAACGCCTCGCGACGCGCTGTCGTTTGCGCCAGGGCCTCTTCGGCCTGGCGTCGCTGCGACCGCAGCAGCGCCTCGCGCTCGCGAGCTTCCGCAACCCGATGCCGCGCACGATCGGTTTCACCGGCGGCGCGCCGCATCTCGTGGGTTCGGAATGCGGCCTGCTCGATCGCGTGGTCGCGGCGGCGCTCGGCTGCCTCGAGCTCTGACCGGAGCCCCTCACGATGGGCCACGGCCTGCGCCGCGCGATCACGGAGCGATGCCAGCTCTCCTTCGAGTGCCGTCCGCTCACCTTCCAGTGAGCGAACGGCCTGGGCCCTCGACTGAAGGTCTTCTTCCAGCTGTCGCACGGCAGTCCGCTGGTCCACCAGCCTCTGGCGCCCGCTCTCCTCGTCGGCGGTACGGCTGGCGACTTCGACATTGATGTTCGCATGCTCGGCCTCCGCGGCGGCGCGGTCGGCAGCGGCAGCGTCACGCTCGGTTAGTGCGAGCGCCGCCCGCAGCTCCGTCTGGGTCCGCTCCTCCAGCGCCTTCGTACGTCGACTAGTGGCCGTGCCGAGTCGCTCCGCGGCGAGCGCCAGGTCACCATCCAGCTTCTCGACTTCCACCCGAACGGCACCCAGGCGGCGCGCAATCTCGGTCCGGTGTACCTCGGCGGCGGTTCTTGCGCGCGCGGTCTCTTCGCGACGCTCGCCAGCTCGTCCTACTCCCTCCCGCTCAGCCGGTAACACGTCGCTCAGCTGATTGAAGCGGGCCTCGAGTCCGTCGGTCCGTTCCGCAAGCTGATCGAGCTGGCGTCGGGCGAGGGTGACCTGCACCGCGAATTTTTCCTCCAGGAGCTTGGCGGAGCGCTCCGCCTTGCCCTTCTGCCGAGCGAGGCTTCGGATCTGGGACTGTACCTCGTTCAGGAGGTCCTCGACCCGCTGCAGGTCCGCTGCGGTTTCCTCCAGTCGGCGCTCAGTGGAATGCTTGCGGTCACGGTAAAGCCCGATCCCGGCCGCTTCCTCGAACAGCGAGCGCCGCTCATCCGCCCGGTCGGACAGAAGCAGCTTGATCATCTCGGCCTCGATCACGACCCCAGCATCGCTGCCTAACCCGGTCCCACGCAGCAGGTCCTGGATGTCACGCAGCCGCACGACCGTGCCGTTGAGCAGGTAGTCGCTTTGCCCCGATCGCGAGAGCCGGCGCGCGATGACGACCTCCTGGTAGGCAATGGGCAGGGCTCCGTCGGTGTTGTCGAGATACAAGGCGACTTCGGTCACGTTGACCGGGCGCCGATTCGCGGAGCCCTGGAAGATGACGTCTTCCATCTTCCCGCCGCGAAGCAGGCGGGCGGACTGTTCACCCAGCACCCAGCGAACCGCATCCGAGACGTTCGACTTGCCGCAGCCATTGGGGCCGACGATGGCGGCGACCCCTTCCTCGAAGTCCAGCGTGACGGTGTCGGCGAACGACTTGAAGCCGGAGAGCTCAAGCTTGGTGAGCTTCATGCAGGGCATCCTGTGGTCGGGGTGCGTCCAGGCCTCATTGCGGGGCCTGGTCCTGCGGAGTAATCACGAACGAAGGCATGCCAAGACTCCGGCCGGTTGCTTCAGCCTGGTCGCGGCTGGCGTAGGGGCCAAGCACGACGCGATACGCATCTTCGCCGGTCTTGGGCGGGAGCACCGAGGCCGGCAGGCCGGCGGCTTTCAACTTTCCGGCAAGCTCATTGGCCCAGGATGGATTTCGGGAGCTGCTCACCTGAAGGAAGATTCCCGGCACACCGGCGCCCGAGTCGGCGGCCGGCGCGGTGCTGTCGGTATTCTCGGCCAACTGCTGCTGCTCCAGCGGCGGAAGCCACGACAACGGAAGCCACAGGTCTTCCGCGCCTCCAGCCACTGAGCCGGTAGTTGTCAGCTTCTTGCTTGCCAAATCGAGAGCCTTCACGTCCGGACCCGCGCGCATCAGCAGAGTCTTTGTGCCGGCCACCGAGGGGAGATCGGAACCCCAGCGGGTCTGGACGGTTCCCGCGAGTTTGCCCGTCGTCGCATCCACGATCCAGACCGAGTCGGCCCGCTCCGGCCGTGCGAGCAGCCAGCTCCCGAAGAAATCGCTCCGAAGGTCGCGGGCCGGGCCGGGCAGATCGATACTCGCGATCAGCTCGCTGCTCAGCCGATCGAACACCTGAATGTCACCCTTGCCCCGGGCAACGTAGAGTCGGTGCCCCGATGGCGAGAACGCGACCGCGCGCACCTGCCCACTGACTTCAATGGACCGTACTGGCTGTTTCGCCGTCGGCTCGTACAGGACGACGGCGGTGTCGGCTGCCACCGCGACCAGGTCGCCCAGATAGGTCGCGGCAGCACTTCCCGCCGGCAGCGTGGTGCGACCCTGAGCCTGATCGGGTGTGAGCGCCATGGCCTGTCCCCGCTCGGCAGCAGGAAGCGCGACCAGGGTACCGTTCATGGTCCCGTAAAGGCCGCGGGAGGCGCCGGCCAGCTTGGTCCGAAAGCGAACTGGACTGCGCCGGATGATCTGGGTGACGGTCGCTCCGGTGTCCACGGCGTACACGGCGCCGTCGGGTCCGACCGCAGCCTCACGAATATCGGTCAGGACCGTGCGCGCTCTCCGGGATTCGAGATCCAGACCTACCAGGTTGTTCTTCGCGTCCAGCGCATAAACGATCTCCTGCTCGAGATCGGTGCCGACCAGCCGCTTCATGGCGGGAAGCTTGTCGGCCTCTTTCCAGCTGGACTCATCGAGGCCCGGCACCCGGTACAGATGTGCCTGACCACCCGATTGCGGGAGTCGAAGCACGCTGGCCGGAGTCGCCGCGCGGGGGCTGTCGGGAAGCCGGGAGACGGGACGGTCGGTCCCACCGCAAGCGGCGACCACGAGCACCGCACCGGTGATGGATCTGGGGAGCACAACAGAAAACTAGATGAACAGGGGTGATCGGTAAACGGCAAACGGGGGACTCCCGTCGGAAGTCCCCGTTGAGCCGCTTGAGGTTCAGCTTACCAGGTCGGTCCGAGGCTCAGCGTCCAGAGGCTCTTGATGGCTCGATCCAGCGGTCGTGCCATATCCAGCCGGAGAATCATGAAGCCAAAGAGATTGGTCCGGACCGAAAAGCCGTAAGACTGAAGTGGAGTCCGCACGAACTCCGGGTTGTCACCGGGCTGGAGGCTCCACCTCAACGTGTTGCCGTTGTTCCAGGCGATCCCGACGTCGTAAAAGATTGCTCCTTCGATGGGCGGCACCGCGTTTGGCAACGTATGGATGACCTGGCGCGTTAGAATCGGGAATCGAATCTCCGCCGATCCTAGTGCCATCCGCTCCCCAATCAGGCGGTCCAGGGCAACGCAACCGCTCGCGGAGCCCGTAGGCGGCGGTGCTGAGAGGGCGCTGGTGCACTCGTTCCGGCTATAGGAGCCCGACGTTTGCCCGCGGAGGAAGCTCGGGTCCCCGATGAAGTTCTGAATCAGCGATGCGTCGCGCCCGAACCGTCCAAACATGAGCGCCCGGGTGGCCAAGAGGACCGGGCCGGCGATCTTGTCGTAGCGTCGATAGTCAGCGGTAAGCTGCGTGAAACGCCAGCCGCCGACAGCCTGGGAGATTTCAAACCGCGATCGGCGGCCCGCCCAGGGACCGATATAGCCTTGAACTGAGTTGTCGTGGACCAGCGCGAGCCGCGGCGCCACGTAGTTATGCGTACCGAGCCCGATCTTTTGCTGGGTTATGTCGGAGATGAGCGGGACAATGGTCTGATAGATCGCGTCATCGGCACTGGTGGCCTCGAAGCCCATCTCGATTCGGGAAAACCGGCTCAAAGGATACTGCGCCTGGATGAAAGCCGACCGGTAGACCAGCCGGCGAATCTGTTCGATATAGAGCGGCTCGCCCGTGTTGGGGTCCTGCGAGTAGCCGGCCTGCGCGAAATAGAAGTACGGCTGCTGCGACAGCCCCACACTCCAGTTGAGACGGTGCGTGAGATTGGTGTAGGCCGCGATGGCATACGCTTCGTCGATTCGGCCGTTGACGGCGAGCCCAAAGCCGAGCTGATGGTTGCCCAGCATGTCGCTCATCGTAATTGCGCTGCCGCCATAAAAGCCCTGACCGAAGTTGTCCCGCACATAGCCGACCTGGGGGCGTGCCACGTAGTCGGCTGAGAATCCGATCTTATAGGGTTTGATCGAGAATTCGCTGGTATCGGGCAGCGCGTAATTGGCGGAATCGAGCAGTGCTGCAACGGTCACCGGAGCCACATACTTGGACGTATCGCTGGCGCGGCCAAGGTCGGCCGAGGGCCGGAAGCCCTGCGGACTGCGATAGATCGAGCCGCCCTCGCCGACCTGGGCATTCCGATCGATCCGTGCGACGTTGGTATCGCTGGGAAGCCCCAGCGCAGTGTTCATGGTGTCGGCAAGGACGGGGCTGTACGGCGACCGCTTGAGGCTCCGTGGATTGTCCAGTGTGTAGACGTCGTATTTCCCGTCCTCGTAGTACTGAAATGCCAGCCGATCGGCGCCCGCGGCCCAGGAAAGGACCGGCGAGAGCGGTGTGATCCCCTGCACGCCGGTATAGAAGTCGGTCAGCTGATAGATGTTCTTGGTGGTGAAGTCGTACAGGAAGACGTTGCTCACGCCATTCCGGTCAGACACGAACGCAAGTGATTGTCCATCCGGAGCCCATTGCGGGCTCACATTCTTTCCTTCGTCCATGTGCGGCAGCACATCGATCACGCCGGTATCGAGATGATACACGGCGATGCGATAGTTGCCGTACTTCAGAGTTCGGAAGTCGGTCTTGGGTCCTCGATCGGTGGCGAAGGCGATGGTCTTGCCATCTGGGGACCAGACCGGATGGAGGTCGGCGTACTTGTCCTCCGTGAGCCGCTTCAAGCCGCTGCCGTCACGATTAACGATGAATAGATCGGTGATGCCCCCGTCGTACCCGGTGAATACCAGTTGCTCACCGTCCGGACTCCACGAAGGCGTGGTGATGCCGTTCAGCTTTACATCTATCTGCTTCACTTCGTGGTTTCGCTTCACGTCGACGATGACGATGACGTCGCGCGGTCCCCGCTTGGCGGCGAATGCGAGGTACTTGCCGTCAGCCGACCAGTTAGCCTGCGAGTTGATGAACCGGTAGGTCTCGTAGTTGCTCGACTGGGTGGATTTGAGGATCCGTCGCTTGGTCTCGCCGGTCTTTCCATCCGCGAGCCACATATCGACGAAGAACCAGTCATGCTCCCCGAAGTAAACCACCTGACTCCCATCCGGTGACAACGCCGGCGCCAAGTGCAGCGTCCCCCGATCCTTCTTCTCGTCGAGAAGGTTCTGCGACACGGCGCGTGCGCGCACCCGGGATCCGACCTCGGGTAGGTATTTCGCGTTCACGGCATCGCGCCACTGAACCGATAGTTGCTGGAGGCTCAGACCGGTTACGCGCTTGATCGACCCTTCGATTCCGCCGCCGCCCTCCACGGTGCCTCGAAGGATGTCGCCAATGGCCTCGTCGCCCCACCGCTCGCCGATGTAGGCCCAGAGGGCGTGGCCATAGCGGTAGGGGAAAATCCGCGGGTCATAGGTCAGCTGCTCGATGGTGGGGAGCTTGTTCTGGAGCGCAGCATCCCGGAGCCACATCGCGGTCTCCGGCGTGACCTTGCCCAGCGACATGTACTCCGCCATGCCCTCCATGAACCAGAGTGGCGGCTGCACTTGGAGCACGCCCTGGAGCGCCGAACCGCCCCGTCCGCTGGAAAAGACGTCCAGTTGGAACTGGTGCGTCATTTCGTGGGTGAGGACGTGATCGATATCCGCGTAGGCTCCCGTCAGCGGCATGATGTTTCGCTGCTTGAAGAAGTCGGTGAAGCCGCCGGTGCCCTCGCCCACGTCGCCTTCGGTGGTGTTGGTCTGCGAGAAATCGGAATGGGAGGCGTAGAGGATGATCACCTTCCGCTCCCGGAAGCGGTGGCCGAGCACTTTCGACAATCGGGCGTACGACCGCTCCGCAATGCGGGCAGCGTCCATGGCCGCCTCGCGTTCAGCGGGGTAAAAATGCACGTCGAAGTGTTCGGTCTGAATGATCTTCCAGTCGAACGATTCGTACTGGACCTTGTTCTGGCCGAAGTAGTACTGGGCCTCCAACAGCGCAGGTGTTCCGAGAAGGAGGGCCAGGGCCACGGTGCAGCGACGAACCATAGATCGAACCCCGCTTACGAAGACCGGATCAGGAGCTCGGGGGCGTCTCCCCACAGTCGCTCCAGTTGATAGAATGCCCGGGTCTCCGGATGAAAGAGGTGAATCACAAAATCCACGAAATCGAGCAGCACCCAGCGACCACCCAGCCCTTCGACGTGGTGGGTCCGGTGGCCCCGACGCCCGAGCCGCTCCATCACGTTCTCCGCGATGCCGCGCACGTGTGCATCGGACGTGCCGGAGGCGATCACGAAAAAATCGGTTGCGTTACTCAAGCCGCGCAGGTCCAGCACCACCGGTTGCACGCCTTTCAGATCGTCAATGGCTTCGACCGCAAGCCCCAGCGCCTCCGGAAGCGGAGGCGTCACGCCGGCCAGTCTCCGCTCACTCTGCCTCGCTCCAGCAGGGTCGGAGTGCCGTCTTCTATCTGATAGAAGACGCCCCAGGCGCCTTCTCCCACATGGGTCCCGAGCACCCCCGTGGCCATCGAGACGAAGCAGTCTCGCGGCCGGTATGCTGCAACCAACGCCGTGCGTACGCGCTCGGCCACGTCCGGCGCGTCTGCGTGGGCGACCCCGAACCGCACGGCTTTGGGACGAGGGGTAAGACGGCGCTCCAGAAGGGACAGTACTCTGGGGGCCACGTTCTCTCGTCCCCGAACCCGATCGACCGGTACCACTCTCCCGGCCGAGTCCAGCGAGAGGATGGGCTTTACGTCCAGAAGGCCCGCGACCCATGCTTTGCCCCGTGTCACCCGGCCTGACCGGAGTAGGTTGTCGTACCGGTCCACCGTGATGAGCGCGCCCGACTGGCCCTTGAGCCGCTCCAACTCGGTCGCGATGTCCGGTGAGCGCCAGCCCGACTCGGCGAGCTCAGCGGCCCGGAGCGCCAGCATGCCCGCTCCGAGCGAGACGCTGGCGCTATCCACCACAATAACATTGGATAGCCCTGCCGCCTTGACCGCCGCCACGCCGGCCTGGTGCGTTCCCGACAGAGCGCCTGCCAGCACCACCGCAACGACTTCATCCGCCTCCTGCAGAGCGTCGCGGAAAACCCGCACAAACTCGGCGGGAGCGGGCTGAGACGTGGTCGGCAGATCCTTCGCGCTGCGCAGGCGGCTATAGAACTCGTCTGGCCTCAGTTGTACGCGATCACGAAAGGTTTCGTTGCCGAAGACGACCTGGAGCGGCACGATCGCGATGTGGTGCCGGTCCAGGATGGCGTCCGAGAGATCCGCCGAGCTGTCCACCACCACCGCAACCGGGCGCCGAGTGTCATGCGAGAGCTTCCGATGCTGGGCCCGCATGTCTTCAGACTTGGTGGTCTCGATCCGCCCCCAGCGCGCGGCATAACTAAAGACGGCCTCGGGCGTATCAGTGTGCACATGGACCTTGAGCACATCGCTCATCACGGCAACCTGCACCGAACCGCCGAAATTGTGCATCGCCGCCCGCACTTCGTTGGCCGGCGGGAGCTGTGCTCCCCGGACCAGCACCTCGGTGCAATACTGGAAATCGCGCTCGGCGGCGACCTCGATCAGTGCTGCGGGAATCGTTACCGGCGGACCCACCTCGGCCGCGGCGGGAAGGATCGGATCCCCCTCGATGAACCGGACCACGCCTTCGATCATCCGCACGAAGCCCTTGCCGCCTGCGTCCACAACTCCCGCTTCCTTGAGCACCGTCATCAGCTCCGGCGTCCGAGCGAGGGCTTGCTCCGCTTCGGCTAGCAGACGGCTCATGAATTCGCTGATGTCCTCGCAGTCCGCCGCGGCCCGCTCGGCGGCAGCGGCCGCCTCTCGCGCGACGGTGAGAATCGTTCCCTCGCGAGGATCGTCCAGCGACTCGTAGAGCCGATCGGCGCCCCGGCGAAGCGCCGTAGCGATATCGGTCGTGCTCGCGTGACGTCGGTCGCCGATCGACTCGGCAAATCCCATCAGGAAATGGGCGAGCATCATCCCGGAGTTGCCTCGCGCGCCGAGGACGGCCGCCCGGGCGGCGGTGTTGGCGGTCTCCGGAAGCGATGCGTCGCCGAGCGCACGGAGCGCATCGGCGACTGCGCGTAAGGTGAGGCTGAAGTTGGTGCCGGTGTCCCCGTCCGGGACCGGGAAGACGTTGATCCGATTGATCTCGTCCCGGCCGGCCGCCACCCAGTCGGCAGCGGCGAAGAGCGAGCGGGCGAGCCGCGGCCCGTCGAGATAGGCGATCCCGACCGTCATGGCCAGGTTACTCGCCGACGACTTGGACCCGAACCTCTGCGTGGACATCAGGGTGCAACCGCACTGCCACGGTGTGAAACCCGAGGCTCTTGATCGGCTGGCCCAACTCGATGCGCCGGCGGTCTACCTCGACCCCCTGCTTCGCCAGCCCCTCGGCAATGTCGTGAGCCGTGATCGACCCGAACAGCTTGCCCTCTTCGCCCGCCTTGCCGGTCACCGTCAACGCGCTTTCCGCGAGCCTGTTGGCGAAGGCCTGGGCCTCTGCGCGCTCCGTCTCGACCCGGCTGCTCCGGGCTTTGGACTCCGCCGCAATCCGCTTCTTGTTACCCTCGGTGGCTTCAAAAGCGAGCCCCTGGGGAAGCAGGAAGTTGCGGGCGTAGCCAGGTCGCACCCGGACCAGCTCTCCGGCCCTGCCGAGCGACTTCACATCTTCACGCAGGATCACTTCGATCATCGGTCGAACCCTCCGGTGCCGGGAGACGCCGGGCGTCCCCGGAAATCTAGCCAGGTGTCGGCCAGGCCAAGGAGCGTAAGCCCGCCGACAACAAACGGTAAGAGAAAGAAGGCAATCAGCGCCACGAACGTAGTCGTAAGCCGGGGAACCCGACCTGCCCCGGCCCCTACCACAGCAAGGCCGCGAGCCGCATACAGAGCCACTGCGACGAGGAGCAGGTTGGCACCCAGCTCCCCCAGAGCCGGTACCGGTGGAAAGAGGACCAGCGCCAGGCCTGCGACCGGAAGCCAGACCATCTGATCGCTGAAGCGAAAGCTCGGGAAAGGTGCCGGCGGGTCGCCCATCGCCCGTACCGCGATCCCCTGATAGAGGTTCCAGGCGAGCAGCGTGCCCAGCAATCCGCTCAGGAAGACCAGGGCAGGGGTAAGCATCGCCATCGACGGGGCGCTGCTTGCCATCTGCCGCAGCAGCTCGGCGGTCTCGTCGCTGCCGGCGGTCGCGGCCTGGCTGGCCAGGGCGCTCAAGTTGCGCGCGGCATCGCGGCCGATGACTGCTTTGAGGTCGGACCACGCCAGGTGAAAGGCGGAGGCCCAGAGCACCAGCGCCGCTGTTGCAAACCCCAGGGCTGCCAGACCGCGCCGAAACACCGGCGCCCGGCCGACCAGAGTGAAAGCGAGGAACCCGCCGGTGATCAGCACCGCGGCCGCGCGCAACAACTGATCCATCAGATTGCCCGCCGGAACCAGCCAAACGCACATCCACCCGGCGGCGAGTCCCAGCCAGGCCCATTCGCGGAACGTTGTGGGCCGCGACAAGGCAAGCAGCCCCGCCAGCGGCCCAAGCAGGAATCCGGGCGGGGCGAGCAACAGATACGCCAAGGCCAAAGCCAACACGCCCGGACGCGCGCGGCGACCGGGCGGCAGACCGCTCATTCCGGCGACCTGCGTCAGCCGCCGAAGCCCTTGATGTACGGCAACAGTGCGAGCTGGCGAGCCCGCTTGATGGCGGTGCTCAACTGGCGTTGATGCCGTGCACAGGTCCCCGACAGCCGGCTGGGCAGAATCTTGCCACGCTCGGTGAGAAATCGCTGCAGCGTGCGTTCATCCTTGTAGTCCACGATCCGAACGCCCGACTCGCAGATCGCGCAGGTTTTCTGAGGCCGCCTCATTCGTCGTCCTCCTCGTCACCCTTGGCGGTTGTGACGGGCACCGGCTGGGCACCCTCGTTCACAACGACGAGAAAGCGAAGCACTGATTCGTCGAGCTTCACGGCGCGCTCGAACTCGGGAAGCGCGGCACCGTCGGCATCGAACTTGGCGACGACGTAGTACCCGGTCTCGTGCTTCTTGATGGGATACGACAAGGTGCGCTTCCCCCAGTGGGATACCTGGGGCGTTTCGACACCGGGTCGCTGGATGAGGGTGTGGTACCGAGCGAGTCGGTCGTTGATGGCCGCTTCTTCGAGCGCACTGTCGAAGATGTAGACCACCTCGTACTGGCGGGTCATGTCACCGTCCTTTGGTCTGAGCGCTCCGACTCTGGTGTCGAGCCGAAGAGGGAAGTTGTTGACGCGCGGAAGTATAGAGGGTCAGGGATTGAATCGGAAGAGCATCACGTCGCCGTCCTGCACCACGTATTCCTTGCCTTCGGCTCGCGCCAGGCCCTGTTCACGCGCCGGCCTCCACCCACCCACCCGCACGAAATCGTCGTAACCCACGGTTTCCGCACGAATGAAGCCTTTCTCGAAATCGGAATGAATCACGCCGGCGGCCTCCGGCGCCCGGTCACCCCGATGAATAGTCCAGGCCCGGACTTCCTTCTCACCCGCGGTGAAGTAGCTCTGAAGACCCAACAGGTGGTACGCGGCGTGAGCGAGCCGGTCGAGCCCTGATTCCTCGAGCCCGAGCGAGGCGAGGAACTCACTTCTGTCTTCCGGCTGCAGCTCGGCCAACTCAGCTTCGACTTTCGCCGAAAACGTCACGACTTCCGCTTGTTCGCCGTCGCGCTGCACGGCGGAGACCAGTGCATCCACGAACCGGTTGCCTTCGGTTATCTCCGACTCCGCCACGTTCGCGGCATAAAGCACCGGCTTGCTCGTGAGCAGGTTGAGCGAGCAGTACACCGGAGCTTCCTCGGTTGTCGGAACGATGGTGCGGGCAGCCTTACCCTCCGCGAGGGCGCTGCGGATGGCTTCGAGCAGACGTTGCTCGACTTTAGCCTGAGGGTCACCCGACTTGGCGGTGCGTGCGGTCTTGTCCAGCCGTTTTTCTACGGTGGCAAGGTCCGCGAGCCCGAGCTCGATGTTGATCACCTCGCGGTCTCGCACCGGATCCACCGGCCCCATCACATGCTGAACGTCGGGATCTTCGAAACAGCGCACCACGTGAAGAATTGCGTCCACTTCACGGATATTCGCCAGAAACTGGTTGCCCAATCCTTCACCCTGGCTGGCCCCTTTGACCAGGCCCGCGATGTCCACGAACTCGACCGCCGCCGGCACAACGCGCTCGGGAACGACAATGGCGGCGATGGCGTCGAGCCGAGCATCCGGGACCTGCACGACACCCGTATTCGGCTCGATCGTGGCGAAAGGATAGTTCGCCACTAGTGCCCTGGCGGAGGTGAGCGCATTGAACAGGGTGGACTTGCCGACGTTGGGCAAGCCGACAATACCGAGGCGTAGCATGGAGCTCCGAGGAACTGCGTGAACGGTTCACTGCTGTTTGTTGTGCTTACTCATAGCCTTCTCAATCCCCTCCGCCAGCCAGCACTCCACGGCTTCGGACATGGGATCGAGCAGCTGGTCCAGCATTTGTCGCTCATCCGGGGTGAACTCCGCGAGCACGTAATCGGCCAGATCGTCGATCTCTTCCGGCTTGGGACCCACACCGATGCGGAGGCGTGAGTAGTCTTGGCGTTGCAGTGCCCCTTCGACGCTCTTGAGCCCATTGTGGCCGCCGGCCGAGCCCGCGCCGCGAAGTCGGAAACGTCCGACCGGTAGGGCGACCTCATCCACGAGGATGAGCAGATGTTGGGCCGGATCGAAGCCCGGAAGCGCACGAAGCGGGGCCACGGCGGCCCCGCTTCGATTCATGTAGGTGAGCGGCTTGAGCAGTTTGACCGGGGTCCCGTCGACCGTGCCCGAGGTCTCCCGGGCCCGCTCGCCCCGGCGAAACGGACCGAACCCCCAGCGGGCCGCCAGGCGATCGGCCAGCCGGAACCCGGCGTTGTGCCGGGTATTCGCATACTCCGGGCCGGGGTTTCCCAGCCCCACAATGGCGTACAGGGCCTACTCTTCTGCCTCGCCTTCGCCTTCGCCTTCGGCCTTTGGCTTCCGGATGAGCTCGGGCTCGGCCGGAGCTTCCTCGACCACTTCGGCTGCTGGCGGCGCTTCCTCAGTGCGTGGCGCAACGACAGAGCAGATCGGTGACTCGGGCGTGTTCAGCACACGAGCCTTCGGCACTTGCGCGTCCCGGACGAATAGCGAATGGCCGATGGCGAGCGCCGTGACGTCCAGATCGATGTGATCCGGGATGTCCGCCGGAAGGACCTCGACGTCGAGATTGTAGAGGACCTGGTCCAGCACGCCGCCGAAGTTGCGGACGCCATCTGGAACGCCGACCAGACGGACCGGAACCGAGACAGTAACCTTCTCGTCCGCCTTCACCTCGTACAGGTCGAGGTGAAGAATGTTGACCGGACGGAGCGGATCGCGCTGAATCTCGCGGATGAGCGCCTTCACCGGGGCGCGGCTGTCCACCGTCACATCCACGATGGTGGTCGATGCGCTGATAGTGCTGAGCAGCTTGGTGAGGGGGAGAGTCTCGATCGTCACGGCTTCGGCAGGCCGGTCGTGCCCGTAGATGACGGCCGGGACTCGACCGGTCCGGCGAAACGCGCGCGAGGCTCCTTTGCCCGTTTCCGAGCGAGTGGCAGCCTGGAGGGTTGCTTGCTGAGCCATTGATGAGATCCTGTTTGGGAACTGGCTGCTATCAGCTATCAGCTAGCGGCTATCAGCTAGTCGAAGAGCGAGCTCACCGACTGGTCGCTGTGGGTGTACCCGATCGCCTTGGACAACAATCCCGCAATTGAAAGCACTCTCAGGCGCTCGAAGCAGCGCTCCGGAGGAATCGCGATCGTATTAGTCACCGCGACTTCCTTCACCGGTGACTTCATGAATCGCTCTACCGCCGGTCCCGAGAGCAACGCGTGACTGGCGCAGCAATAGATGTCCTCTGCGCCGAGCCGCTTCAACGCGTGCACCGCCTCGACCATGGTGCCCGCTGTATCGATCATGTCGTCCGGGATGAGGCAGTCCTTACCGGTAACCTCACCCACGACGTTCACCACCTCGGCGATGTTGGCCGACGGGCGTCGCTTATCGATGATGGCAATCGAGGCGTTGAGCCGCTTGGCAAACCCTCGTGCCATCTTGGCAGAGCCGACGTCCGGCGCTACCACCACCAGCTCCCGCAGTGCTTTCTGGCGATAATGGTTCACGAACACCGGCGCGGCGTACAGGTGATCGACCGGCAGATCGAAGAACCCCTGCAGTTGATGCTGGTGGAAGTCCATTGCCAGCACCCGGTCCGCGCCCGCGACCGACACCATGTTCGCAAGCAACTTCGCGCTGATGGCAACGCGGGGTTGCTCCTTGCGATCCTGCCGGGCGTAGCCGAAGTACGGAATCACTGCCGTAATCCGGGCTGCACTCGCGCGCCGAGCTGCATCCATGAGGAGCAAGAGCTCCATCACGTTTTCCGCCGGCGGGTTGGTGGGCTGGATGATAAAGACATCCCGCCCGCGCACGTTCTCGTCGATCTTGACGAAAATCTCGCCGTCCGCGAAGCGCCGGATCGTGATCTGGCAAAGCGGCTGACCAAGATGTGCCGCCACCTCTTCGGAGAGAGGGCGGTTGGCCGTACCGCTCATCAGGAGCATTTGGCTCCGAGCCTGCGATAGATCCGGCATATCAAGAGCCCGAAAAAATAGTTGTCCCACATGAAGTTAGTCAACGGGAACCAGCGCAAAGCCCAATCGAGCGCGGCACGATTCAGCGCCTGCGTCGCGACCCGGATGGCTCTTTGCCCAGTTCGACTTGTGCGATGCAATTCGAGCCAATCCACACCGGCCTCCACACGTCGTCCACACATCGCGGCGCGCGGCGCGTCACGGCAAAGGCATGCGAGAGGCCAGGTTTACGATGGCCCCCCACATTTCCACTGTGGATGATTCGGGTGTGCCCTGTAAAACTACCGCCAGAATCTCCCATCCCACTCGGAGCCGCACGCGCACCGATGGGCGCCGTCATGCCCGGCATCCCGATAGCACACGCACGATGACCGGCCGGCGGTGGCGTGCGTCAAGCACACGCGCTCCTCGCCCGACCTGATCAGGGTGCGTTCGAGATTGCGGGCAATTTCACGGAGAAGGTTAGCGTGAGAGGGGGAGTGAATCGTCTGCGTCATCGGAGTCTCCGGGCTCGCGGCTCATCAGCCACGACCGAAAAGCAGGCGTCTCGCGGGGTGCCGCCAGAGCGGCTCGCATGGGGAAGGCGCTATGCTATGGTTTTTGTTTCCACACCGCTAGTCCCGTTTTTTCCACCGCGATGTCCACCTGTGCGGAGAGATTTACCAAGTCGTTACTGCTTCCAACTATTACCGACGATCCATCGAAAACCAAGTCAAAGGCCCCGTCTTTCGACGAGGCCTTTGCGTTGCGCGAATGCTGCAATTACCTGGTCTCGAATTGGACCTGCGTGTCCTTCCCGATCTGCTTCGATCCACCAAGCATACCCCACGCCAGACCGCCACCTGCGCCTAGCACAGCACCTTTAATCACACCAACTCCCGTTATTGCACCGACGACGGCACCAGCAGCGGCGCCGATACCGGTCTTCTTGCCCAAGCCTTCGTGGCTGCGTTCGGTATCAGGCTGAGCATCGCCGCTATTCACGGTCTGATTCTCCCCGTTTACCCGCACCTCAGCCAGCTGGAGCGTTGCGTTGTCGCTTTTCGACGAATCGGAGCTCTGAACCAGCTTGACCTTGGCCGGAGAGCCTTGCGGAACGCTGACCTTGCCATTGACCATGACGTCCCGGCTTACGTGCGCGTCGAAGGTCTGCCCAAATTGCTCTTTTTTGAGCGGAATGTCCTGATCCAGCGTCACGGGCACACTGGTTCCCGGCGGGATGTTTATTGCCGGGCCGGAGGGGGGCGCCGCGACGCGAGGGCTCAATGAAAGCACGCCAGCCAGCGCTGCGCCGGCGATCGATGTTATGCCAAGCATGACAACCTCCGTACGAGGGTAAAGTCACCAAGTCATGCATGGTTAGGTCCGTGAAGCGAAAAAATCCGTCCGCCGCGCCGCACGATTGGTGTGCGCGGGCTCACCCCTTCGTGTCTCTGTCCTCCAACCGACCCGCCAGTGGTGGTTTAGGCCGTTGCCGATCGAGACCAGGGCTCAACCGGCTCCGGCCAGCTCGTAGAGATATTCGACGTAGGAACGAGTCGCGCGATCGAAGCTCTCGATCTTGGGGTTGGTCGATTCGATGACATAGTACTCGTCGGGAGCATGGGCACCGCTGCCATGTCCCAGACCGAAGTGGCCGGCGGCCAGGCGGAGTGGCTCGCCCGTGAATACGTAGCCCGGCCAGGAGCCAGCAGCGCGCGGAAGTATGATGGGGTCGATGTTCGAGCGACGATACACGGCTTCCTGAGCCTTGACCACGGCGGCGGCTTTGGGCGTGCTGGTCGGGTCGTAGCCGCCCGTCATGTTCACTTCGATGTCGCTGTAGCCCCGCTTGGCGAGGTGAGTCTTGAGCGCGGCCAGCGCCTCCGCCGCCGTCATGTCCGGCACCAGCCGAAGGTCGAGCTTGGCCACGGCCCGGTGGGGCAGGATCGTCTTCCCGCCGGGTCCGGTGTAGCCCCCGACCAGTCCTTCGATGTTGACCGTCGGACGGGACATGAGAAGCTCGAGAGCCGTGTTCCAGTCGACATCACGAACCCAGTGCTGCACTCCGAGCTGCGTTTTCGCCGCGCTCTCGTCCAGGCGGCGGGCGGCCGCGGCAATCATCGCTTTCTCGTCCGCCGAGAGAGGGCGAGCCTTTGCTGCAAAGTTGTCGATGGCGGGATCGTTGCCGTCGGCTGAGACCAGGGTGGTCAGTGCCTGGACCAGATGCCACGCAGGGCTGTCTACGCGGGCCTTGTTGCTGGAGTGAATGTCTTTCTGCGGTCCCCGGCCCCAGCGCTCTCCGCTGGAGACCAGCTCGCACTCGATCACACCTTTGGCGCCAAGATTGATGGTCACCTGCCCGTCGAGTCCCTGACTGGCGGAGGGCATGAAAATACCCATGGTCTTGCGCAGCGCCGCGAGCACCTCCGGTCGGCGGACGATCTGCGGAAAGTGCGGCGAGCCAATCTCTTCCTCGCCCTCGGCGACGAGGACCAAGTTCACGGGCGGCTTCCTGCCGGTGCCGCGAATGGCGTGCAGGGCCGCGAGGAACGTGGCCTCCGGACCTTTCTGGTTCACGGCCCCCCGGCCCACCACCGCCTTTCCCAGACCCTGCTTATCGACCACCGCTGCATCCCAGGGAGGCGAAGTCCACTCGGCCGGGTCCACCTGCTTGACGTCGTACATGAAGTAGAGGCCGACCGTGCGCGAGGTACCGGCATCCAGTGTGGCGAAGATGCCAGGTTGGCCGTCAGTCGGGATTTTGGTCACCTTGTCGAAGCCGGCGTCGGACAGCATCCGCATGGTCAACGCACAGCCTTCGTTCATTCCCTTATTTTCCGCCGCGATGGACGGCTGCCGAATCCAGTCCTGCAGCCGCTGGACGGACTGATCGTGCTGCTTCTCGATCTGGGCGAAGATCGCGCTCAGGTCAGGAGGTTTGCTCGCGCCAAACGGGAAACGGGTCGGGAGCGCAAGCGCCGCGGTGACGGCAGCCGCGTTCTCGAGAAAAGAGCGTCGGTCGAGGTGGGAGAACGACGAGTCCTGCGAGCTCATGACCGCCTCCGAATCCTGTGCCAATTGGCCGTGATCAGTGCGAACCACCATTATCGGCCCGAGCTGTCGAGGTCAAGGTTCGGGCACCCGGGTGGTTGGCGGGGGCCGCCGAGCCTTGCCGCTAATGTAACCATCGTTACATTGGCCCCAATGGCGCAGGGAACCTGGATACTCCTTTCGTCGCGGCTGCCCCGAGAGCCAACCCGGCTGCGTCTCGCCGTCTGGCGACGTCTCAAACGAATCGGCGCCGCCCTGCTGCACGACTCGCTCTGGATTCTACCGGCTGACGCGAAGACCCGGGAAGCCTTCGAATGGCTGGCAGAAGAAATCGAGGAGCAGGGAGGTACTGCGCTCACCTGGGAAGCGCAGAGCCTCTCTGCCGAACAGGATCGGCGGGTGGTGCAGCAGTTCCGGTCCGAGGCAGACGAGCGCTACGAAGAGCTCGCTGCTTCGGCCAAAGCCATTCGACGCGCCGCGATCGGGCGACGGCGTAAGCTGCAGCCGGCGCGACTGGCCCAGGCCATACGACAGCTGCGAGGGCTCGACCGGGCGCTTCGCCTCGAGCGACGGCGGGACTACTTCCGGGCGGCGGGACGGATTGCCGCTGAGGCATTGCTGGAGGAGTCGATGAGGGAACTCGAAGCGCATCTCGGGCCGAACGAAGGAGCGCGTGATGCTGTGGGTCACTAGGCCGCATCCCCACATCGACCGCACCGCATGTGCCTGGCTGATTCGACGGTTTGTCGATCGCGACGCGGTCTTTGGATTTGCGCCTGACCCGGACGGCGCTCGCGAGCTTGGAGGGACGCCGTTCGACATGCGGGGTGTCGAGCTGGGGCACCATGACGGCCGGTGCTCCTTCGAGACGATCCTGTTCAAATACGGCCTCGCTGATCCTGCGCTGCACGAGATGGCGACCATGGTGCACGACGCGGATCTAGACGATGACAAGTTCCGCTCTCCTGAGGCGCCCGGGCTCGACGCCGTGATCCGTGGTCTTGGGATGGTCATCGAGGACGATCATGAGCTTCTGGTGCTCACGGATCAGGTATACGACGGACTCTACGCATGGGTGCAGCGCATGACCCGATGAGCTCATCGAAGGCGCAGAGCTGGGCGACTCGGGGCGCCTCGCGACTGGCCCTCGATCGGAATACCGGCGCCGCTGCTGCCTCGATGTTCCTCATGGCACTGGGGGAACATCTCTGGAGACGGTTCCTGCCGAAGTACCTCGAAGCGCTGGGCGCGCCGGTCGTCGCCATCGGCGCATATGGAAGCACGGAAGACTTCTTCGACGCGATTTATCAGTACCCGGGCGGCTGGGTCGGCGATCGCTACGGCCGAAGGCGAGCGCTCACGCTTTTCATTTGTATCGCCGCGGCAGGGTACTGTGTCGTCGCCCTCGCCCCTACCTGGCCCCTCGTAGTCGCGGGCGTTGTGCTCGTGATGGCGTGGTCGAGCATGGCAAGCCCCACGCTGTTCGCCGTAATCGGGGACGCGCTTCCCACCCGGCGACGCGCCCTCGGCTTCTCGGTGCAGTCGATCCTCCGGCGGATACCCATCGCGATTGCCCCCACGATCGGTGGCGTGCTCATCGCCACCTGCGGCGTGCGGGATGGCGTCCGGATTGGTCTCGTGATCTCGATCGGAGTGGCTTGCACAGCCGCGTTGGTGGCGTCTCGCATCAGGCTCAGCCTCCCCACGCCGATCGGTTCACCGGGCGTCCGCCACGTGTGGACAACGATTCCCGGCCCGCTTCGGCGGTTGCTGCTTTCGGACATCTTTATCCGGACCTGCGAAGGAATGGTGGATGTCTTTCTTGTTCTCTATGCCCTCAATGTCGTCGGCATCAGCGCACCTCAGTTCGGCCTCCTCGTCGCCATTCAGATGGCTACCGCAATCGCGTGCTATCTCCCGGCCGCTCACTTCGCCGACCGCTTTGGCAGGAAGCCTTTTGTCATCGCCACGTTTCTCGCGTTTGCCGCGTTTCCGATGATAGTGATCCTGGCACATTCGTTTGCCGGTCTCGCCCTGGCTTTTGTCATCGGGGGACTCCGGGAGATCGGAGAGCCGGCCCGCAAGGCGCTCATTGTCGATCTCGTGGAGCCGACGGTCCGAGCCCGCGGGATTGGCCTGTACTACCTGATTCGCAGTCTTGCTATCACGCCCGCTGCAACGCTCGGTGGAGTACTCTGGAAGGTCACTCCCGCGCTGCCGTTTGCGATCGCGGGCAGTGTGGGGTTAATCGGCACAGCACTCTTCGCGGCAACTGTGGAGGAGCGCTATGCCGGGTGATCGATGATTAGAACAGGAGGACGTGATGGCAGTTAATGGACACAATTGGCTGAACTGCGGCCGCCCGTTCGTGACAGCGTCTCTGCTGGTGTGCGCGACTGCGGCCCGGGCGACAGCGCAGAAACCGGAGCAGGCATCGACGGCAGACTGGAAGCCGGTCGATCAGGCGATGGGTCGGCCGGGCAAAGCGCAGCCGGGTGATGTGTACAAGTACAGCTTTCCGCGCAGTGATCTTCAGGTCAGGATCGGTGCTGTTAGGCTGAAGCCGGCGCTCGCGTTGGGGGGGTGGGTGGCCTTCAAGCGCATGGGGCGCGACGCCATGGCCATGGGAGACCTGGTCCTGCTCGAGAGTGAGGTGGCTCCCGTGATGACCAAATTGCAGGAGATGGCAGTGACACAGACGGCGCTCCATAATCATCTGCTGCAGGAATCGCCTCACGTGATGTACATGCACATCGAAGCCTCCGGCGACCCGATCAAGATCGCCCAAGCGGTACATGCTGCGCTCGCGCTAACCAGGACCCCGCCGGCCGCTCCCCCACCAGCGGCGGCATCAGTCGACCTCGACACAACCCGAATCGCAGCCACATTGGGTCACGGCGGCACGGGGAACGGTGGTGTATATCAGGTCAGCGTGCCGCGCGCCGACCCGGTCCGCGTCGAGGGCACGGAGGTGCCGCCTTCTATGGGCGTGGCCACCGCGATCAACTTCCAGCCGACCGGCGGGGGAAAGGCAGCGATCACCGGGGACTTCGTGCTCGCTGGCGGCGAGGTCAATCGGGTGATTCAGGCGCTTCGGGCCGGTGGCATCCAGGTCACGGCGCTCCACAGCCATATGCTGACCGACGAGCCCCGCCTCTTCTTCATGCACTTCTGGGCCAATGATGACGCGCTGAAGCTCGCCCGTGGGCTTCGTGCCGCGCTTGACCGGACGAAGAGCAAGCCGGCCACCCCGTGAGCGTTGCCTCGAAGCCGGTCGACGGCCAGGGAGGCGAAGCGTGAAATGAGCCAGCAGGTGGAGGCAGAGAACGGCGCGCCGAGCACTGCGGCATCGACCCCCCCGCTCCAGGCGTACCCTTTACGGGACTTTTTGCTGTACTTCCTCCGCCTCGGCGCCTTCGGATTCGGCGGCCCGATCGCATTGACCGGCTACATGCAGCGGGATCTCGTGGAGCGGCGGCGGTGGATCTCGGAACAGGATTACAAAGAGGGACTCGCCCTCGCCCAGCTGGCGCCCGGACCGCTCGCGGCACAGCTCGCCATTTATCTGGGATGGATTCGCGCGCGCGTACTTGGGGCGACGCTCGTCGCGGCGGCCTTCATCGCGCCTTCCTTTCTGATGGTGCTCGCGATCTCGTGGCTCTACGTCCGATTCGGCGGGCTGCCGTGGATGCAGAGCGTGTTCTACGGGATCGGGGCGGCGGTCATCGCCATCATTGCCCGCAGCGCGACCAAGCTGCTGAAAATGACACTCGGGCGTGACCGGCTTCTCTGGCTGCTCTTTGCCATCAGCGCGCTTGTGACCGCCTGGACCGAGTCGGAGATCTTCTCGCTCTTCGTGGCATCCGGGTTGGTGGTCATGGCGGTGCGCGGATGGCCGCGCAGCCTTACCCGAGGACAGGTGGCGGCCCTGATATCGCCGATGGTATTCTCGTCAACGTTCCTCGGAGCTAACGCGGCGAAGACCGGGCCAGCCGGCCTCCTCTGGACGATCTTCTGGTTCTTCGCCCAGGCTGGGGCTGTCGTGTTCGGAAGCGGTCTGGCGATCGTGCCGTTCCTGCACGGTGGCGTCGTACAACGATTCGGCTGGCTCAGTGAACGAGAATTCCTGGATGCCGTCGCCGTGGCGATGATCACGCCGGGGCCTGTCGTGATCACAGTCGCGTTCATCGGTTACCTCATCGCCGGACTTGCCGGTGCCACTGTGGCCTCCCTCGGCGTCTTCCTGCCGGTATATCTCTTCGTCGTGATCCCGGCGCCCTACTTCCGCCGTTTCGCCGAAAACCGGCAGGTTCATGCGTTCGTGGATGGCGTTACGGCAGCGGCGACCGGAGCCATCGCGGGCGCAGCGTTCGTGCTGGGGAGGCGGGCGCTATTCGATGCCGGCACGGTCGCAATTTGCCTCTTGACGCTCCTGCTTGTCCTCAAGGTGAAGCGAATCCCGGAGCCTGTCGTGATCCTGACAGCTGGAATCGTTGGCCTCATCGCGAAAAGACTCCTGCCATGAAGTGGGTCAGTCGCGGTAGATCCGGGTGAAGCGCACATCGGCTTGCATTGTAGCCCGGCTGCCGACACCGACCCGAGTCGCTCCCGACTGAAATCGACCCCCCTAAACAACTGTTTGACAGCGCCGTTGCCAGTCGTTTATCAGAAACCTGCCGGTCCATGCCCCTCGCGATCGTTGCTCGAAGGGTTGTCTCGTTCGGCTTCCGCCGAAAACCTGACAACCTGTCAGGATTAGTAGGATCAGTGCGGTCGCTTACCCATCGGTCACGTTTTCCCGACTACCCGAACTGCGGTTGCTGCGACACTTATTGCGGTCCTCGGCCAGGTGATCTACGCACAGACCGCGGAGGCAATGTCGATGGGTCGGACCGTCTTGGTAGTGGATGATGAGATGGTCGTGCGGGCCATTACGGCACGAATGCTCAAGCAGGCAGGCTATCGCGTACGGGAAGCGGCTTCGGCTGCAACGGCGTTGTTGTTGCTCCACTCGTCTCCGAAGCCGGACCTCATTCTCATTGATGTCCGTATGCCGGGGATGAACGGCGTTGATCTCGCGATGGAAGTTGGCCACGCATGGGCCGGCTTGCCCGTCGTACTCATGTCCGGGCACGTGCCGCCTGACCTCCCATCGGATCTCCGGGCGGCTAGATTTCTTTCGAAGCCGTTTGATAGTGAGGCACTGTTGCGGGTCGTGGACCTCGCGTTGAAACGTGCCCCTGCAGCGTGAGATTCGAGGAAAGACCATCAATCGCGGTTGCGATTCGCTAACCGCCCGTACGAAGCTGGGCGAGGCGGCACGTATCGGGCAACTGGCCGCCCGATGACAACGGTGACCGTCTGACGGTTACCCGTGCGAGTCTTTGCCAGCGCCTGTAGCCCACGCTGGTAGGTGTCCATGAACACGTGGGGCGGGTGGTCGTGCCGTTCCTACCCACACAGGTAGCGGTTAACAACTTCAGCGCCTTCTTGTTGGCTCCCGCCAAGCTTCGCGACCGACTCGCAGATTCGCAGATGACCCCTGATATTCGTGGACCGCGCCTCGGAGGATGGGCTCTAGCGATGAACGCGCCTTTGCATTTGAGATTAGTTTTGCTGACCGCTCCGGCCGCCCAGTGACTTTCAAGATTCTCGAATAAAGGCGCTGGCGAACCGGCCGCAGCCCTCCTTTAGGTCCCGAGCCAGCAAAAATTGCTGGAATGGCGTACTGGCGCGGCTTCGCGAGGCGGGGTTGCGATGAACGTCGATATACCAGTCGGCTTGTCCGGCTGCCCGCGCTTGCTCAAAAAACCGCACGGCGGCTCGATGCGGGAGCAGCGTGTTCGGGTTAGCGTACCCGGTGTTACCCGTGCAACCGCTAAGCCGGCATACTTCTCGATCGTCAGGTGAACAGTGGAACCAGCCCGCGGCGGGAACGCCCCGACCCAGTGACCTCCCAGAGGACGAGAAAGAAGTTAGCGGAGATCTACGAACGATGAGGCGAATGGCAGAAGGCCAGGGGGCCATGCCAGAGTCGCCGAGCTCTGGAGGGACTGCGACCCCGAGCTCCGGCCTCTGTCCAAGAGGCCGATTGGCGAACTGAAGCGGGACGGTTCGGTTGAGCAGCTCCCCCGCGATGGTCAACCGCCGGGTCTCCGTCGTCCCCTCGTAGATGCGGAGCGCGCGCACCGCGCATATGCGCGGCCCACCGGGTGGCCGGCTACAACTCGAAAGGCGCCTCAATGAAGCGAAACACCATTACCCACCTCGGTCTGTGTACCATGTTTGCCGTGCTCGCCTGCTCCAAGGACCATGACACCCATCAGCAAGACGGGGCTCGCACTGGCGCAGGCGCCGTGTCGGCCGAGCAGCCGGCCCCCTTCGACAAAGGTCCGGTGAAGATCGCCCTCGTCCAATACAGCGGCGCTGGTGACTACTTCGAGCAGTGGACCGCCGGTGCTCGCAAGCAGGGCGACGCGGCCGGATTCGACATTCAGATCTACGACGCGCATGCCGATTCCGCTAAACAGGCCAGCGACATGGACGCGGCCATTGCGTCCGGCGTCAAAGGCATCCTGGTCGATCACGGTCTCGCGCGGCCCATGTGCCCCCTGATCCGCAGGGCCACTGACGCCGGTATCGCTGTCGTGGTGTACGGCATCGAGATAACCCAGTGTGCCCCCAAGGCGGTCCATACCGCGCAGGACGATGTCAATCTCGCCACGCTCGTGCTCACCCAGATGGCCAAGGAGGTGGGCGACGGGTCCCAGGTGGGCTACGTCACCGTGTTTGGCATCGCTCCATTCGATCGGCCCGACGTTGTCTGGAGGAAGTTCCGCACCGAACACAAGTGGGAGCAGAAGTTCGTCATCGGCAAGCTCACCGACGCCCTGGCCGCCGACAACGCGCCGCTTGTTGCCGGCGTGCTGAAAGCCCATCCCCAGGTGAAAGCGATTTTCGCATCCTACGACGAGCTGACCAAGGCCACCCTGTCCGCCGTCGAGCAGAATAACCTGTCGCTCAAAGTGGCAGTGTACGGGATCGACATCTCGAATGCCGACATCGAGCTGATGACGAAGAAGAACAGCCCTTGGAAAGCGACTGCCGCCACGGACCCGCGCGAGGTCGGGGCCGCGGCCGCCCGCACCCTCGCCCTGGAGCTATCCGGCCAGCTCGGCAAGAAGAAAGTCGTGTTCCCCGGAGCTCTCGTTACTCAGGCGTTTCTGCTGGAAAACAAGGTCAAGAACATGAGCGACTTGCGGGCCAAGTTGCCCGCGCTGAATCTCGCCAACGTCAGCTCGGCCAGCTGGCTTCGGTCGGTCTCGTTCTGAGCGGCAAGGTTGCCGCCGGCCGATCCGCCTGTTGCGGCCCGCCGGTGCCTCGGGTATCTGAAGTCTCCCCTCCCGCGCCAAAATGGACCACGAAGGGACTCGCCTTCCACCGTGCCTGATCCACGAAGGGCACCACGTTCAAACGGTTCGAATTCCTTTGTGAGGCGTTCCCTCGAGAACTCGATGTGACGAACGCAATCCTCGACGGTCACACCGAGCCGGTGGTGCACAAGACGGACGTAACTCCGTCGGGATGCCCCCCACCGCAAGTGGCCTAAGGGACTTCACCGTCACCACCTGTCGAGCTCCGTGTTGCGCCGTACCCAGGCAAAGTCAGGCGCGTCTTCCGATAGCCCGCTACATCACTGAGGTCCACTCCGGTGCGCTTAGCACGACCCGGAACGGCACCAAGACATATCCAAGCGCATTGCTCGTGGTCGTCACGCTGTCCGGGCTCCCCTCTTTCGTATTGAACTCAGCCACACCGACAGGTCGACGATCGCCTGACCGCTCCCGCCGTCGATCAGTTTGATAAGCGCGAGGCGCTGTCGCCGGAGTCTCGCGGGAAGAGCTCGGCGGTCCACTCTCCTCCCGCCGGCTCAAAATCTCTGATCAGGTCGCCCTCGTAGCCCGGCGTCTTGACGATCGTGACCGCCTGCAAGGCGCTCGTCGGAAGGTCCACCCTGGCCCATGGCGGCGGTCCGGCCGGTCCACTATTGGCCGGTGGTGGCACAGGGCGCCCGCACGCAGCGAATGCCGTTTATCGCTGCACAGCTCGACGTCTGCGGTCGTCAGCGGCCCGCCGGAGGTGGCATCCGTGTGGCGCACGCGGACTCCGTCCCTCGGCATATGAAGGATGGGCGGCGCGCCGCCCTCGTGCTGTTGGGAGCACGCGAGGAACATCGATCCTGGCTCGGCCCTCTTTCCGGGCCCGGTACGGGCCTGCATTCTTATCCGTCATGCGTCGAATCCTGCTCATTGCAGACTACGCACCTGTCCGAGACGCGGTCGCCAGGCTGCTCACGACCGTCGGGTACGAAGTGGCAACCGCGCTGAGCGGTGCGGAGGGCCTGCGGCTTTGGCATAAGGCCGGCGCTGATCTGGTGCTCACCGAGATCCTGCTGCCTGACATGAACGGAATCGAGGTCATCCTCGAGCTTCAAAGCTTGGCCCCCAGGCTTCCCATCATTGCCATTTCCGGGCGGGACCCGCACCGCGCCCTCGAACTTCTGGGTGAGGCTCATTTGCTAGGAACCATTAGCCTGCTGATGAAACCATTCAGTGACCAGTTGCTAGCCGAGCTGACGAAAGCTCTCAAGCCCGACCCCCCAGCCGAGCCCGCCCAAACCGCCTAAGCTGTAACACACGAGGCCCAGTGCTTACTTAGGGTTCGGCCAATGGGATGCGGTGAATCCCGATCCCGCAGGTCTTTCCTCAGGGTGCAAAGGGGCTCGTTGGCGCGTTGTTTAATTGGGACGCTGCGTTCTTGAACACGTTTCCGATGGAGTTGCGGAGAACGAGCAGGATTGCGATCAGGCCGACTGCGACCAGCGCGATAATCAGGGCATACTCCACGAGCCCCTGTCCCGACTCGTCCGCGGCCAGTGCAGTGAACATGGACCGCATGTGTACCTCCGTGGTGAGGGATTGCGTCGGGCGGCGCCGAATCGACGTATAGGCCTGGTGAAGGAAACGATAGTGGATCGCTGCGGTCGATATCACGGGCCCGGCCGTGAACGACGATGTTAGCGACTCCGGCACCGAGGCGTTGAATCCAAGCTCGGGCTATTTCACGCG
>JBKPOS010000098.1:0-6177 GCA_046733215.1 Gemmatimonadota bacterium | reverse complement strand
GCGGCCGTTCCAGCGCCCGCCGTTGAGCATCAACTGGGCAAGCTTCAGGAAATCGCGTGGAAGAAATTGATGACCGCCGCCACCGTAAGCCTCTCCGGTCGGGGAGAGGAACAGGTGGTAGTTGCGCATCTTGAGCGGGGGCACGTCCAAGGTATAGCGATACCAGTCCGGCTCGGCCGTCTGGCTCTGCATCACATCCTCGTTGCCGGGCGCCGAGTCGCTAGCGCAGTCGTAACCCGCCGTCATCGAAATCAGATGCTCCAGGGTCATCGCCCGCTTCCGCGGATCGAGATTCGCCGGGACTGAATCCAGCATCGTGCGGTACACCGGGGTGTCGAGGCGGATTGGGACGCCTCCCTGCATTGCCGTTCCGAGCAGGACCGCGGTCCAGCTCTTCGCTGCCGACCGGGTGTCGTGCGGCAGATCCCGATGGAAGCCGTGGAAGTACTCTTCCACCACCAGCTTGCCATGACGGGCAATCAGAAGGCTGTGAATCTGCGACGTCGACAGAGAATCCATCCTCATGTCGATGATCATCTGCACGAACTTCTCGATGCCTTCCCGCGAAATGTGAGCGTCTTCGACTGCCGCCACCGGCCAGCCGTCATCGAGCTGAGGGGGCACGGCATACCTGTACCGTTCACCGCGCTTGCCGCGAGGATAGAAGGGGCTCGAGCTGTCACCGTCGATCTTTCTGAAATCGAAGCTGGTACCCCGAAGCGGGATGCGGATGATACCCTCCTCGTACCGTCCCTCTACTCTCACAGTGTCCCGCCCTGAGCTGCGGTCGATGAGCGTGACGACCTCGCCCTTGAGCTCGATCCGCGACACAGGAATGAAACGGCCCACATTGCGCTCGGGATTGCGCAGGTACGTGGCGTACGTGCCATCCGCCTGGCGTGTGACCGGCATGAATAACGTGAACGCATCGTCGAGCGGCGTCACCACACCACGCCAGCGGCCAGGGCCGTTCGCCTCGAGCACGAGGGGGGTGGCATAGGCAGTTCCGCTGGTTTGCGAAACCTGTTCAATCCATTGGCCGACGATATGCCGCCCAGTCGACCTGCCACGAAATCTCCCCTTTCCATCCGGTAGCTCGAACGAGAATTGCTGACCATCGACACGGACGGGCACCGAGAGCCCGGCTATGTCAGCGTGCCATCCACCGCCGCCGCGGAACAACGTAAGCGTACCCCGGATGTCGGGGCCGAAGCGCGCTCGCGCTGCCCAAAGTCCGGTCAGATCCGGCGGGGCCTGCGGAGCCGATGCGGTCGGCAATGCGAGAAGGAGTGTCGCTGTTGCAGCAAGCGTCCATCGCGTAACGCTGGTCATGCTCGGCTCCGTTACGCGTGCAGCCGGTCCTCCCACACCAGGTTGATGATCACCCAACGACGGTTCCATTTGACCTCCTGCAGATAGTCGAGCAAGCCGGTCGCATTTACCCTCATTACCGCTGCCTTACCAAAGAGGCCCAGACTGCGGATTTGGTTGCGTCGGACTATCGACGGCCTGCAGCGCCTGCTGGCGCCGTCGCACCGCCGCCGCTTACTTACCTTCGCGTTCCCAATAGCTGCATTCTTCACCGCGGAGCCCTCCCCGATGGCAGTGCCGGAGTCCGTCCGGGATGCCCTCGCCGGGCGCTACCTGATCCAGCGCGTCCTCGGTCGTGGCGGCATGGGGGTCGTCTACCTGGCGCACGACCTCCGGCATGATCGTCCGGTTGCCCTCAAGCTCGTGCGACCCGGACTCGCGGCCCAGTCCGACGCCGAGCGATTCCAGCGTGAGATCCGTCTCGCCGCCCGGCTCCAACATCCCCACATCCTGCCCGTGCTCGACTCGGGCAGCATCGGCACCAATGAAGCCGGTGTGGAGCAGCTCTGGTTCGCCATGCCGTTCGTGGACGGCGAATCCCTCTACGATCGGCTGAACCGGGAGCGCCGGCTGTCACTCGATGTCGCCATCCGCATCACCACCGAGGCGGCCCGCGCGCTGGAGCACGCGCATCAGCAGGGCGTGGTACATCGCGACGTCAAGCCCGAGAACATCCTCCTCACCCGGGACGGCACAACCCTGGTGGGCGATTTCGGACTAGCCCGCGCGCTCCACGCAGACATCCGGCTCACCCAAAGCGGCACCGCGATCGGCACACCCTTCTACATGAGTCCGGAGCAGACGAATGACGGTGAGGTGGACGGCCGGACCGACGAATATTCCCTCGCCGCGGTGCTCTACGAGATGCTCACCGGCGAGCCGCCGTTTCCCGGGCGGAGCTTGGAGGCGGTCGTGGCCAGGCGGCTCAGCGACCCGACGCCCAGCGCCCGGCGGCTTCGGGATGACCTACCGGACCATGTGGACGAGGCCATCCGGAAAGCGATGGCTCGGGCGCCTGCCGACCGCTTCAGCACTGTGACCGAGTTTGCGCAGGCGCTGCAGGCACCGACCCGCGACGCTTCACCGGTACCTGCTGCAGTCGTAACGCCCTGGACTGGGCCGGGGGAGGCGAGCTCTCGCGTAATCAGAGCGGCGATCGTCCTCGCCTCCGGTCTCCTCCTCATCGGAGGAGGCCTGTTCGCGTGGCGTGCGATGCGGTCAAACAACGCCCGCGTGGAACGCGGCACGCCGGTCGTCGCCGTGCTGCCCTTCGACAACCTGGGCGATTCGGCGGACGCCTACTTCGCCGACGGCGTGGCAGACGAGATACGAACCAAGCTGGCTCAGGTCGCCGGGCTCCAAGTGATCGCGCGCGGCAGCTCGATCGAATACCGCCAGAGCTCCAGCAAGCCAACCCAGATCGCCCGCGAGCTCGGCGCCGACTATCTCCTCACCGGAACCGTCCGGTGGGAGAAGGCGTCGGGAGGCAGTCGGGTCCGGGTAACCCCCGAGCTGGTAGACGCGCGCGCCGGCCAGATGGCGCGCACCCGATGGGCGCAGCAGTTCGACGCCTCGCTCACCGACGTTTTCCAGGTGCAGGCCGATATTGCGACCAAGGTCGCCGACGCACTGGGGGTGGCGCTGGCCGACAGTGCCCGGCGCCAGCTGACTGCCCCCCCGACCAGGAACCTCGCCGCATGGGATGAGTTTTTGCGGGGCGACGAGGCCGCACAGGGGATGAAGGGTGACCAGGCGAGCCTGCGCCGGGCGATCGGCTTTTACGAGCATGCCATTGCGCTCGACTCGACCTTCGTGCAGGCCTGGAGTCAGCTCTCCCGCGCCCGAACCTCGCTCTATTCCAACGGCGTCCCCGATCCTGTGGTCGGTGAGCAGGCGCGCCTCGCCGCGGAGCAGGCTCGCCAGCTCGGGCCCAACGATCCGTCGGTCTACCAGGCGCTCGGCGACTACTACGGGAACATCAACCCGGTCGACAACACGCGGGCGATGGCCGAGTACGAGCGGGGACTCCGGCTCGCACCGGACAACGCGGACCTGCTCGGCGCGGCCGCAAGCGCCGAAGCGAGCCTGGGCCACTGGGACGGGGCCGCGGCGCGACTCGCGCGCGCCGCCAGGCTCGATCCACGATCGGTCAACACTGCCCGGCGCCTTGCCGCAGTGAACGTTTTCCTCCGGCGTTACGCCGCCGCAGACTCCGCTGCCGATCGGGCTCTCGCGCTCGCGCCAGCCGGCCCCGGAATCGTCTCCCTGAGAGTGATGATCGACGTCGGCCGAGGCCAGCTGGATAGTGCGCGTGCGGTGGTTCGCGCTGCTGCGCAAGAGATCGATCCCGCGGTGCTCTACCCGTTTCTCGCGGGCTACCAGGATCTGTACTGGGTGCTGGACGACGAGCAGCAGCGCCGAGTGCTCGCGGCGCCGCCGAGCGCGTTCGATGGCGACCGGGGCAACTGGGGGATCGTGCAGGCCGAGCTGTATCTGCTCCGCGGCAATCGCAAGCTCGCGACCGTCTATGCCGACTCGGCACAGCTTGCTCTCGAAGAGCAGAGCCGCGCGGTACCGGACGACGGGCAGCGTCATGTGCTCCGTGGCTTGGCGCTGGCCTATCTCGGACGTAAGACGGAGGCTGTGCGCGAAGGTCGGCGCGGGCTCGAGCTCATGCCGATCAGACGTGATGGGTATGTCGGTCCTTACGTTCAGCTTCAACTGGCACGGATCTACATCCTGGTCGGGGAGCCGGAGCAGGCACTTGATCAGCTCGAACCGCTACTCAGTGTGCCGTTCTACCTCTCGCCTGGCTGGCTCCGTCTGGACCCCACCTTCGACCCGCTGCGAAAACATCCGCGCTTCCAGAAGCTGTTGGAAGCAAAGCCCGATTCAGCCTAGACGAACAGCGCCACTCCGCCCGTGACGACGAGCGCCAGGCCCCAGATCAGATCCAGGTTGATCCACATCGTCCGCAGCATTCGAAGCCCGAGCTTGCGGTACACCACCACGGCAATGAGCCCCGTGACGAGCAGGTAGCCGGCAGTGTGCATCGCCGTCGCTTGAAGACCCGTGCTCATCGAATCCGATACCGGCAGGAGTGAGGCATGGGCCAGATGCATTGCATGCGACCCTGCCCCACCACCGGGTTTCACACCGGCGCCGCCAACCAACAGCGGCAGCACCATCAGTCCGGCGCCGTGCGCCGTCGCCATCAGGAACGACCAGGTCGTCAACTCACGAAACCCGACTCTCATCCCACCGTACCGCGGATGCCGGTGTCGGACTAGGCGCAATGCGCCGAGCCCGAGGAGCAACGCACCGACGAGCCAGGCGAGCGCCTGGGGCGGGATGAGCCGGCCCAGCGCCGCCGCCGCGAGGACGGCGGCGGCGACCGCGAGGGCGTGACCCAGCGCCAGTGGTGACAGCGCGCGCCACACGGCGCGGGTCCGCCCTTCCTGCATCCCGAGCGCGACCGCGAAAAGCCAGCCCATCCCGGGATTCACTCCGTGTCCGGCGCCGAGTGCCGCCAGCGCAAGCCAGGTTCCACTCATCTCCCTCGCTCCGTCAGGCGTAGCAGAAGGAGTCGGAGGAGGCGTCGCCGCCCTCGAGCCGCACCTGGTGCGGCCGAAGACCGTCTTCGAATTCGACGAAGAACCGGCGATCTGTCGACATGCCGCCTTCGGGTGCCGCATCGATCTTTGCCATCCACCCCCGGATGCCGTCGGGATAGACCTGCTGGTCCCAGGGCGTGTAGAGCGAGTTAGTGATGTACACCCGCCGACCGTCGCGGCTGATCTCGACCATCTGCGGGCCGCCGTTGAGCGGCTTGTCCGGGTTCGATGGGTGTGCGCTTCGTGCCACGATGCCGCCCAGCCTCAAGCGGCCGGTTAAGGCCGGACTGAACGGGTCGCTCACGTCGTATTGCAGGAGCTCGCCGGTACCCCAGCACGACACGTAGAGGAAGTGGTCATCGACCGAGAGGTTGATGTCCGTCACCAACGGCGGTACGGCCTTGAAGCCCTTGAAGATCGGCGGCAGATCCGCTTCCTCGGCGGGCACAGCTGGAATTGTGATCACCTTCTTGGTCTTCCACTCGCCCTTCCCGTTTCCATTGGAGCGGTCGAGATACCAAAGGAAGATCGAGCTCGACAGATCCTTCAATGAGACCACTACGCCGACAAAGCCAAAAGCACGCGTCGGGTCATGAGCGGGTCGGAGCTCGAGCACCATCTGCTGCTCCGCGCCGAGGTCGAGCTCCTGGAGGTGGGTGCGCTTGCGAAGATCCCACAGGTGGAGCTTGTGCCCGTACTTACCGGCCAGAAGCAGCTCGGGGTTCACGCCATCCTTCACCATGTTGGGCGTGCCCCACTCGCTGGTGATCATGGTGTCCTGCCCCAGATGCCAGAAGAAGTCGTAGGCCAGATGCTGGGGACCGCGGTCGTGCTCCCACCTGCCCTGTACCTGGAAAGTCTCGTGGTCGAGCGTGAAGATGCCACCCGGCCCGTTGCCATCCGGCGCGCCGAGAGCGTTCAGGTAGATGCCGTCGGGACCACAGTGCACGGTATGCGGTGCCGCATAGCCGGTCTTCGCCATCACCTCCGAGCCCTCGATCACCTTCACCAGCTGCGGCTGCCGTGGGTCGGGCCTGGTGTCGAGGATATGGATGCGTGACGAGTGGGTACCCGGCACGATCAAGTAGCGCCGCTCGACATGGGCATGGGGGGCGTACGGGCACAGGTGCGAGCTGCAGGCGTTCCAGCCGAAGTGGTGCAGCTCGTTCCCGCCGTGGGGGAATTTCGTGCG
>JBKPOS010000097.1:0-20140 GCA_046733215.1 Gemmatimonadota bacterium | reverse complement strand
GCGCGATGGGCCTTGTTCAACTCGTTGAGGTGGGAGAGGTTTCGCAGCCGTCGGGCCCTTAGCTCAGGTGGTTAGAGCAGCGGACTCATAATCCGTCGGTCCCAGGTTCGAATCCTGGAGGGCCCATTACCGACGCACGATCAGCTCGAGGCCGCCAACTGAAAACGGCACCTCGGCCGATCGCCGGAGCGATTACAGTGTTCGCGCACGGTCTCGCCCACGAGCTCTGCCACCATTGCCTCGACCGCCTTGCATACCCTGGGGTGCTGCTGAACCAAGCCTGCTAGCGGGCACCCTTCGCTCTGAATCGCCCACCCGTCCTCCCCCCGCTCGGCGACCGCCAATCCGCCGAGCTCATTGAGGACTGCCGCAGCGGCGTGGAGTCGGGCCGCCAGGTCGCCCCGTGGCACCGCAACCGCGCGACCGAGTGCCCGTCCGGTCGCTCGCAGCACGGCCGCCTGCTCCCGGTCTGGGAGCCGCTCGGCGAGCGTGTCTAGCAAGGCATCAAGCAAGGGCCGATAGGCACGGGAGAGCAGGGGCTCGACCTCCGGAGTCAGGGTATACGCAACGGAAGGCTTGCTGGGCCCCTTTCTGATCCCTTCCGGCTGCACGATGCCATCGCGCTCGAGGCCGGACAGCTGGGCGCGCACGGCATTGTCTGTCAGATCGAGGGCCTGGGCCAGCTGGTCTACCGTCATGGGCGTACGGCGGAGCAGAGCGACAATGCGGCCCCGGGTGGAGGCGAAGAAGCGCTGGCTCCATAGGGGCTGAGTCACGCCGGGTCTCCCGGTGCAAGGTGAAACAAAGAAAGTCAAGTAAAATATTGACTTTCTGCTCAAATTGCGCAACTATGCGGGTCCCTACTCGAGGAGCCGCTCATGCTCACGCTAGCTTTGGCCCATGCAGGCCTTGTGACCCTCCTGGCTACCGGCGCTGCCGTGCCGCCGCCCGTCCCCCCGTCTCAGGCTGCGCTCGACGACGCAACCATCGTGGCGACCTTCGATGCCGCAAACACGTACGATATGGAGACGTCCGGACTCGCCGAGAAACGCGCCACCCACGATGATGTACGTGCCCTCGGCAAGCAGTTCGCCGGCGATCACAAGGCAGTGCGACAACAGGGGCGCGACCTGGCGAAGAAGCTGAACGTCACGCCCACGCCGCCCAAGGACGACAAGAGCGCGCGGGATCATGCGGACGCAATGAAAAAGCTCGAGTCAGCCAAAGGTGAGGATTTCGACCGGGCGTACCTGGCCCACGAAGTCGCTTATCACGAGGCCGTTATCAACGCAATCAACCAGACGCTGCTTCCTGCGATCAAGAATCCGGAGCTCAAGGCATTCGTCCAGAAAGTGGGACCAGCCTTTCAAGCCCACCTCGATGCCGCCAAGAAGCTCGCGCAGAAGTACGGCGCAACGTCGTGAAGTACTAGCTCAGCCCGGGCCCTGTCGGACTATTTCTCCCAACAGGGCCATTGCGTCACGTAGCTGCCGATCGGAGAGGTAGGGGGCCGGGCCGAGCCGGAGAATATCGCCTCGCGCATCGGTCCGGACCCCGCGGGCATGCAGTTCGCGGGTAAGTCGCGTAGCCGCAGGCGAGCGGAGCGCCAGGAACCCGGCGATCTCGCTTAACGGGACCGGATCGCGGCTGATGATGGCGGGATCGAGGTCCAGCGCGTCGAACTCCCGGGCGAGCAGGCCGACCTGGTGCTGGCTCACCTCTCGGAGAAGAGCGGGGGTGAGTCCGCGATCCTGAAAGAACCGAAAGACGGCCGCAGCTCGATAATGGCTGGTGGGATCATAGGTCGCGCCCGCGAACCGGTCGCCGGCCCGGCCATACACGACGCGCTCTCCCCGCTTTCGTTCTTCGAGTGCGGTAAACTCGCTGTACCAGCCAGTCACGACCGGCCGGAGATCGGTGTTCTTCGGGATTCGAAGGAAGCAGTTTCCCTCACCGAGTTGGCAGTACTTGTAGCCACCTCCAACGACGAACGCATCGTCCAGTCCCAGATCGGCGAGCGAGACCGGCACTACGTTCAGCGCATGGTACGCATCGACGAGCAGCCCGGCACCGTGGCGGCGACATGCGGCAGCCAGGTCGCCTAGCCCTCGCGCGATCCGGCCGGTATCGAAAAACACCAGCGAGACCAGAACCAGCGAGGTCCGTCCATCGACCGCGTCAGCCAGCCGAGCGCCCACCGATTCGAGCGGGCTCTCTGCGACTCTGACGACCTCAAGGCCCTCTTCCGCCAGACGATCCAGCTGCCGTCGGATGGTGTGAAATTCGCCGTCGGTGGTGATCAATCGCGGGCGGCTTCGAAGCGGCAGGGCGGAGATGAGACGTACTACCAGCTCGTGGGTGTTGGGGGCCAGCGCTATGCCGCTCCCGGCATCTCCTAGGAGTCGAGTGAATCCCTCACGCACCCGATCGGCCTGAGCAAATGCATGGTCCCATTTGTCGTCCACGAACTCCGCCGCATCGTTCCAGGCCGCTGCCTGAGCATCGAAACCCACATCGGGCCACGCTTGGTGCGAGTGCCCCGTCAGGAGGAGCCGCTCGCCTACCCGGAAGCGGGAATAATCCGGTGCGAGCGCGTTGGGCGAGCTGTAGAAGGAGCCAGCGTCCATTGAGCCCGGCGGGAAAGGGTGACTAGAGCTCTGTGCGAATGGTCCAGAGATCCGGGAACACCGGCTGGTTGAGCGTGGTGGCCAGGTACTCGGCGCCCGCGCTCCCGCCCGTTCCGCGCCGCGTGCCTATGGTGCGCTGGACCATCTTCACATGTCGATAGCGCCACTCCATCAGCCCCTCATCCAGATCGACCATGCGTTCGCACAATTCCGCGAGATCAGGCCGCTCCCGGTAAACCTTGACGAGCACATCGCGCAATGCCGCGGAGGGAACGACCTTCTGGGTCACGTCGCGCTCGAGGTCGGTCCGGGGGACAGGAACGTTATTGGCTGCAAGGTGGCGCAGAAATGCATCCCACAGCGTGCTCGCGGCAAGGCGCTTCTCCAGTCGACGCCGACCCTCGGTCCCGGTGGGATACCGGTCCAGTGCTGCAGGCTCCTTCCACCCCAGCGCGAACTCGAGCTCACGGAACTGGTGTGACTGGAAGCCACTGCCGGATTCGAGGCGATCACGGAAGGAGAGAAACTCGAGCGGTGTCATAGTCTCGAGAATATCCAGCTGTGCCACCATGACTTTGAGCACGGTGAGGATACGCTTGAGCGTGTGGCGGGCGCGCGCGCCATCATTTTGCACCAGCAGGCCGTCGAGATAGTCGAGCTCGTGGAGGATTTCCTTGAACCAGAGCTCATATACCTGGTGAATCACAATGAACAGCATCTCGTCGTGCTCTGGACCCTTCGACAGGGGCCGTTGCAAGGCGAGGAGTTCGTCGAGCTTCAGATAATCGCCGTAGGAGGGCATCGGGATCTCGGGGGGGTAGGGCTTCGGCGTCGCCGAGGAGCGTAGCTGTCCCGAGGCGCTGACGGAAGGGTCAGCTCACACTTTTTCCCGGCCGTCAGTCTGATTGTAACGGAGGGCGGCGCGCTCACCGGCCCTGGTCAACCACGACGGCGAGATCCATGACTCGGCTTCAGCGCCGCGGTATCGGGCCGACGGTCGCCGGCCGGGTCCGGGAAGGAGTCGATTTATCACTCGGAGGATCGACGCCGTCAGCCGAGGCGCCAGCGCGCTCACTACCACCACAGCCTCCGTCGTTAGCGGAAAGCGCAGCTCGGGATCGCCTCGCTTGGCAGCTTCGAGAATTCTTCGAGCGGCTGTCCGGGCGTTGACGCTAAGGCCGGGGAGGGAATCGGCAATGCTGAACCAGGCATACTCCGCCCGATGCTTGCCCATGAAGATCGCATTGCGCGGGCTGCCAGTCATCATCAGCCCGGGGCAGACGGTGGTGACTCGAATGCCCTCGGCCGCGAGCTCGACGCCGAATCCCTGGGAAAGTCCAACAGCTGCGAATTTGCTGGTGCAGTATGGCAGAAGATGGGGAACACTGATCCGTCCGCCAATCGACGTAATGTTGACTATTCTGCCGATGCGCCGCGCTCGCATGTCCGGAAGCACGGCCAGCGTGGGAAACAGCACGCCCCAGAAGTTGGTTCGCATGGCTTCGTCAAACTCGTCAATCGACATGACGCTTGCCGGCCCGACTTCGATGACTCCGGCGTTGTTGATGAGCATGTCAATCGCACCGAAGCGCTGCTGAACCGCAGCGATCAATTGCTCAACTTCCGCCCGATCGCTCACGTCGCATGTAAACGCCGCAATTGCCGCTCCTGAGCGCAAAAGCACCGCCCGAGCGCGCTCCAACGAAGCGGGATCGCGACCGCAGATCGCGACTCGAGCGCACTGCGCTGCGGCCTCCCGTGCAAGGGCGAGTCCCAGCCCCCGCGAGCCTCCGGTGATCAGGACCGTTCTCCCCGCTAGCTCATACCGGCGTGGCCGCCGAAGAGCGCGGACGGTCAAGGCACAGCTCACGCCCGTTGCGAGTGCGGCGAGCGCTTTCCTTCTCACTGACATGCTCATGATCCTTTTGTGGAGGCGCTTCGGACTGCAGCACGAAATCACCCGACTGGAATGTCCAGCAACCGGTCGAACTCGGCCCGGATGATGCGGTAACAGTCGCAGGACGCGCGCTCAAGCCCGCGACGGTCCCGCACGGTCAAACGCCCGCGCGTATAGGTGATGAGCCCGCGATCTTGCAGTAGGCCGGCCAATTCCGTCACCGTCTCCCGCCGGACGCCCAACATTTGACTAATGAATTGGTGCGTGATCTGAAACTCCCGCTTTCGCACTCGATCGTGGACCGCGAGAAGCCAACGGGCGAGCCTCTGTTCGGTCGAATGAAACTGGTTGCAAACCGTCGCCTGCGATATGTGGGTCAAGAAGCCCTGGGTATATCGTTTCAGAAGGTTACGGAGTGATTCACAGTCCCGCGACTCGCGCCTGAAGTCGTCAGCGTTCATGCGCTCGGTCGACCCCGCTATCTGAGCAAAGGCGTAGCCGGGTGAGGACTCTGCGCCGAGAAACACCGGCAGCCCGGCCATGCCTTCGTTACCGATCGTCGCCACCTCGATGCTACCGCCATCCGAGGTGAGAGCGATGATCGAAGTGACCGAGTCGATGGGGAAGTAGACAAACTCGATCGGCTCATTCGGCCGGGCGATTTCCTGTCTTGGATCGAGCATTACCGTCGTGAGATACCGACTGATGCGGGTGTACTCGAGAGCTGGTAGCGCAGCGAGGAGCCGGTTTCCGCTCTGATAGGATGGCTCGAGTGCTCGCTTCTTTCGTTCCGCCATTCGGCCTCCCCGAGGGCACGATCGCTCCCTACCCTACAGACCGGGGGGGTCGCTATTCTGTGTGCCGCCGCACGTTTTCCAGGTGGGAAAGTGAGCCAGATTCTAGAAGCCGCGGCAGCAGTTCGACCGAGCTCCACCGCTTTTGATGCAGTGGCTATTTCGGCGTCAGCGAGGGGCCCGGGCACTTTCCGAGCTGCTAGGTCGACTTCCTCAGAATTTTCCAAGTCCGATCTTTGTGGTGCAGCCTCTTAATCGGAACCACAACTCAGCGTTCGTTGAAGGACTCGCCCGCCGCACCAGCCTGGGGGTCCGTGGGCCGATCACGGAGAGCGTGGACTTTGTCCTTCCGTTAGAAACACTCGCTGCGGCGCTGATCGCACTCACTATGGCGCCCGGAGCCGCCGACTTTCTGCAGGCTCCTCTCGCGGCTGCTTGACCGTCCCGCTCCCCAGGTAACACAAAGCAGAACGCCCCTCTTACGAGGGGCGTTCCGCTTCGTTCTGTGTCCCCGAGGTTTACTTCTCTTCCTGAATCCGCCGGCGGTGCCGCCGGAGCTGGAAGCCACCCATCCCGGCCAAGCCAGAGGCGAGCAGCGCCATGGAAGCGGGTTCCGGCGTGACGGTGGAAGGATCTCCACCTACCGAGCCCGTGCCGCCAGTGCCGCCAGTCCCTCCACTACCGCCGGTGGACGGGACCAGCCCATCGCCACCGCCGGTATTACCGTTGCCCCCGCCAGCGGGGCTGTCAACCGAGCCAGGCGAATGCGGAGTCGGGGAGAGGTCAGACGACCCACCGCTGCTCACCGCGGCGATGAACACGCCGATGCCGACGGCGGCGCCACCACCGACGATTAGCGCCGTGGTGCTGATGCCACCCTTGTTGTCGTCGGTGTCATCCGAGCTGTTCCCATCGCGCTTGGAGACGTGGGCCACACCGTCCGAGTATCCCGAAACGGCCGAGTGGAACAGCGAGTTGCTGGTCCCCAACGGCCCCAGCCGACCAATGGTGGTTTCGTTCCATCCGCCCGTGGGGCGGGCTTCGGCGGCGGCAGACCCCGCGAAAACGCCGAGGGCCGCGATTGCCGCGATTACACCAGACCAGCTTCTCATAAGGTCACCCGGGAGTAAGAGGACACAGAACTCGGTCACCGTTTTTGCAACTCACAGGCCATGTGACCGATTCAGCCAGGTCGAACCTGTTAACCTCTGAGACAGTAATATTTTAGCCAGTTTATCCCTACCGCGCGGGTCCCCAGAAAGGACCTAAGTCACTGGGGGACTTTGGCCTCCGCGCATCGCTTTTGTGTGGAGCCACTCCCACAATCTCACTCCCGCAGGAGCCCTGTCAAGCATCGCGATCACATAACCTATCCTATGCCCTTGTCGTCGCTTGGACCGCTCGTTACTATGCCGCGCTCTTCGCGGGCGATTAGCTCAGCTGGTTAGAGCGCGCGCCTCACATGCGCGAGGTCGGGGGTTCGAGCCCCTCATCGCCCATCTTCAACCCCGCGGCCCCGCACCTCAGTACGAGGTTCTTGTTAGCAGGCGGCTCACTTCTTTACAGATCTCGCAGCCAACGATCGAACCAGATCGCGATTCAATTCAGCTTCACCGCTCGCCAGACTACGCCAGGAAAGTTCGTGTCCCTTCCGCTTACCCTTCGGCGCGATGTGCACGCCGCTCGGGCCGATACTCACGGTGTAGGGCGCACCGTCCAATTCAATCTCTCGTTTGATCGTCTCGGTTAGTCGCGGGGCCATATCGGCAGGGGTCGGGGTGTGGGACGAATGTGACGCCTGACCGCAGGTCGTCAAGGTGGAGATGTGGACGGCGCAAAGGCTCCCTCCGGCACTCTCGAGCAAGAATTTGCCTCAGCACCGAAGAGCCGACTGCCACGGGAGCGTCAGCGTAGGCAACGATGGCCCGTGCTCTGCGTATACCATGCTATGAACCACTCGCGAACGCAGTGGGACTGCCTAGCTAAGCTCTGCCGTCTCAACGAAGAACGTCCGTCTACGGCCGTCCATGCCGAGCCGCAGGCCTGCGCCGCACTCTGCCGGATTCACTGCTGAGTATGCGGCCCTGCACGATCGATGAGGCGCGCGGAGCTGCGAAAGGCCCTGGCCTCGCGGTGGCTACTCGCCGCCATTGCCCCCTGAGGTTTTCAACAACCCAGTCCGCCCTTGCCGGAGGGCCGCATGGAACGCCGTTCCTTTCTGGGAGGAATGACCCTCGCCGCCCTGAGTCGTCATGCCGGAACCGTCGAGGACAACACCTCACGGGTTTTCGACATCAAGCAGTACGGGGCGGCCGGTGATGGCCGGACCGACGATACCATCGCAATCCGTCGAGCGCTGGCGGAGCTGAACAAGGCTGGCGGGATCCTGTCGCTCCCTCCGGGTGACTACGTCGTGTCGGCGCCGCTCGACCTGCCTACCAACGCGGCATGGCACCTTAGAGGTGCGGGCCGAACGGTCACTCGGCTGCGTCTTGGAGGCTCCGCGTCGCGCTGCGACCTGTTCCACTGCATCCATGGTCACACCCGGCCAACCTTTGGCTGCAGCATCCAGGATCTCACCATCGACGCCGGCGGGTTTCCCGGTACGACAGTGCGGCTTGAAGGACTGACATTGTTCGGGATGCGGAGCGTCAGCATCGCGCGCGCAAACGGCACTGCATTGAGCCTGGTCGGATTGTTCGACTCCTATTTCGAGGATGTCTTCCTGGAAGGATGCGGGACGGCGGCGGAACCTGCCTTGAGCTGTACCTCGCAGATGGACGGGCGGGGCCAGTCCATGAATAACTGCGTCTTCGTTAACGTCCATATCGAATCCGGCGCAGACGCCGTGCAGGTCTTCATCGATGGAAGCCAGAACAACCCCACCGACACGCTGCAGTTCTTCGCGCTCAAGTGCCACGGGCAGCCGCAGACGGGGATGCCGGCGCGCCCGCTAGTCAAATTGGGTCGCTATGCGATCGGCTGCTCCTTCACCGGGGGCATCATCGCCTGGGGCAAGGGAACGTCGCAGGTCGAGGTGGACGGGCGAGCTAACAAGTTCATCGGCATCGACCACGGTGCAGCGCCGCCGGGTGGGAGCCCGGAATTCGCTTACCGGTTCACCGAGCACGCGGTGGGGAATCACATTCTTACACCGAACTTCAAGAATGCCGTAGCGCCAAACCAGTATCGCTCGGGCTACGTCCGGGTCGACCCCGGCGCGAGCAACACCAAGTTGTTGTTCCCCCAGATGTCCAGCGGGCCGCTGGCACTTGATCGAGTTTTATCGGACGAGGGCCGCGCCACGCTGTTCCTGGGTGATGATATCAGCGACGCACGCGGTCTCTATCTACGGCACTCGCAGGGCTTCAATGTGCTTCGCGCCAATGGGATCTCCACCACCGGTACCCCGGCCTGGAATCTCCGTGGCAGCGTTGCTATCTCCGGCGGGTCCGACAAGGCGGATGTTCACTTCCAGACTCCCGAAGCGGACGCCGGTTACTTCGTGACCTGCGCCGTAACCGGGATCAAAGGCTCGCCAGGAACGGCATCCCGTCGCGTCTCGATCAGCGACAAGAATGAAAAGGGATTCCGGGTGCGAGCAGAGGAGGCTCCCGGAGGAAGCAACGCGGTTATGGTTGACTGGATTCTGGTCCGCTAGCGAGGGAGCCACTTCGGCCCCAGGCCAACGTCACCTTGATCCGGGCTACGAATCGATTCGCCGTGACGCCCAACTGGTTCTGGTCGTTGGTGACGTGGTGAAAGCCTGCATTGCCGGCCAGCTCGACCCGACCTTCCCGTCCCGCAACGCCGAGTGCGACCCGATAGGTCTTCTCGACGGTGCCGATCAGAAACATCGGCGTGATCTGATTTCCATTGGCGTCCGGGGGAGGATACGGATCGTTGATCTTGCCTTCGCCTTGCCGCTGGAAAGTGAGCTCCGGCGTCAGCAACCATTGTCGGGCAGCGGGGACCGTCACCGACACCGATAGCTGGTCGTCATCGGAGAAATTCCGGCCGATGCCCACCCCCTGATCAGTAAAGTTTTCCTGCGGATTCTGCGTCCGCAGCGCCAGGCTCGAGACAAGTGTGTACCAGGCCCGCCAGCCGAGCCGGCTGCCGATGGGACCGTAGCCAGCCACGGTAAACGCATACCTGTCCTGCTTCTGATTTCGCTTGTTGAACCAAAAGTCGTCGATCGCGGTCTGCGTCTGGAGTGTGACCCGCCGGCCCAACCGCCAGCTCACGTCGAACCCGATGATCGTGTTGCTTCCGGTATCGGCGATGCCGAAGTTGTTCGCCAGCACGGTGGGAGACAGCGGATTGGCAAACGGCGTTTCCAGTGTGCGCCCGACGCCCTGAATGAGGACGCTTTCCCAAGGGACGAGCAGCAGCCGTCGGGAGACCTGGAGCTCGAGGCGGTGCACGAAGTAGTAGCGATTGACCGATTGTCCGGCGGCGTTGGCCTGAGGTCTTAGGTCGGACGCCAGCGCACGCAGACGGACGGGCCCCGTGCCCAGGAGCAGCTCCAGCCCCTGACGCTCGAATGCCACGTCACTGAGGGGAATCCCGGGAACTCCAACGGGCCCCCAGTTATGCAACAGTTGCCCGTAGGTCAGTGCGCCCCATTTGATCTGCCCGCTCAGGTATCCCTCAATCAGCCTGCCGGTCACGTTTTCCTGAGCTTTGTTCGGCCAGTCCGGATTACCAATCAGGCTTGGTTCGATCGAGGCACGCACCACTCCAGCGATCGGGCCGAACAGTCCCCAGAGGTCAAAGTCGGCGTACGGATTCGCCGTTCCCGGGCCGCCCAGATGGAGCGGGTCCCGGCGTTTTTGAGTGTATGCCTCGCCGCCACCGCGGAGTCTGACTCTCCACCAACTCTTATCTGATCTCACGTCGGCGCGGAGGCTCTCATTGAGGCGATGGACCAGACGCCCGGTACTGGTTTCCGGCGCTGTGTCGGCGGCCGAGAGCACCCTGATCGCGTCGGTATAACGAAGCGGCCGGATCATTGGCGACGGATCGAGGACGTCGCCGCGGGCGATCAGATGTTCGATCAGTGGGAGACGGGAGTCGTCGAGCGGCAGGTAAGGCGACGCCTGAGCCCCCGCGGACCTGACCCCGGCGAGCAGCAGCAGCGCGGCGCCCACGAACGCGCGCCTGATAGATGACATGGGCCGGAAAGGTAACGCTGCGCTGCTCAGGGGTCAGCGGGAGGAGCCGGTTCGCCGGGCTATATTGCGCGCTATTGTACCGGCAGGCGGGACTTAGTTGGCGACTCTCGGTTCCATTCGAGGTACCATGACGGCGAAACAGGACAACCTGGATCCGCAGACGAGGGATCTGGTCCGGTTCGCGGCTGCGATTGCCCAGGGCTACGAGCCCGAGCTGCGGGAACGGGTCGGCCCGCTGCGGAGCTCCCAGGTTCCGGTGTCCTGGGTCGAAGAGCTGGTCCTGCAGTCGGTGCTCATGTGCGGGTACCCGCGCGCCCTGGTTGCGTTCATGGTCTGGCGCAAGTTCGGCGGGGTTTCGGCGCCACAGGACGATCCCGAAGCTCGGTACGATAACGTCGCAGCGTGGACCGGCCGGGGAGAGGAGACGTGTGCGCGGATCTACGGCGACAACTACCTCAAGCTCCGGGACAGTGTTCGCGTGCTGCATCCCGCTCTGGACGGCTGGATGATTACCGAGGGATACGGCCGCACGCTCGCCCGGCCGGGCCTCGACCTCACTCGCCGCGAGCTTTGCACCGTCGCCCAGACCGCGGTACTGGAAACGCATCGCCAGCTCCACTCCCATCTCCGCGGTGCGCTCAACGCCGGCGCAACCTTTGGGCAGATCGAAGGGGTGCTTTCGATTGTGAACCCGCTGCTTTCGTTCGATCAGTGGAAGAAGGTCAAGGAGCTCTGGCGCACAGTGCGGGAGGGGTGGAGTCCCGGGCAGTGAGCTTCGTCGATCGTGCCGCGGTCAAAGTAGTCGCCGGCACCGGCGGTTCAGGCGCCTCCTCCTTTGCGAGGTTCAAGTACAAGCCCAAGGGCGGTCCCGATGGCGGAGACGGGGGTCGCGGCGGAAGCGTCTACGTCCGAGGCGATCCCAACCTGAGCACGCTGCTCGACTACCGTTATCGAACCACTTGGAAGGCGGACCGTGGTGAGCACGGGAAGGGCAAGACACAAACCGGCCGGTCAGGCGACGACATCTATCTGCCGGTCCCCCCCGGGACTGAAATCCACGACGCAAAAACCGGATCCCCGCTGGGTGAGGTCCTGCGCGGCGGGGACACCGTGCTAGTAGCGCGGGGAGGCCGAGGCGGGCGAGGCAATGCGAGGTTCGCCACCCCGACACATCAGGCACCTCGCGAGTGGGAACCGGGAGAAGAGGGGCAAGAACGCGAGATCGAGCTGATCTTGAAGCTGATCGCCGATGTCGGTCTCGTCGGCGAACCCAATGCCGGCAAGAGTACGTTGCTATCGGTCATTTCCGCCGCGCGCCCGAAGATCGCCGATTACCCGTTTACAACGCTCGAGCCCAATCTCGGTGTCCTGGAGCTATCCGATCACCGTTCCCTGGTTGTCGCCGACATTCCCGGCATCGTTGAAGGTGCGCATGCGGGTAAGGGCTTGGGCCTGCGGTTCCTGCAACACGTCGAGCGCACCCGGGTTCTGGCACTCCTCATTCCCCTCGATGCCAGCGATCCCGGCAGCGTGTACGATCGGCTCCGCAACGAGATTCGGCGTTACAGCGGAGCCCTCTATGAAAAGCCGCATCTGATCGTTCTCACCAAGCGTGACCTTCTGGCATCGGATGATCCCATGCCACCGCTTCGCGCCGCGACTGGGGTAGACGTGCTCGCCATCTCGAGTGTGGCGGGCACCGGACTCGAGGAGCTAAAGGAAAAGTTGTGGGCCTTTGTCTCAAAAACCCGTGAGGATGAGCGGCGGCGGGAAGACGCATGGACCAAGAGCGAGCTGCCTACGTCGCCCTGGCCCTGACGCCAGGCATCGGGCCCGCCCGGCTGGCTAACCTCCTGTCGGCCTGCGGGAGTGCACTCGGCGCCTTCTCGGCGCCGTTCGCGTTTTTACGCTCGGTCCCCCGAATGAACGCGGCTGCCGCGACCGCGATCCGGAACATGTCCGTCTCCGAGGGCGAACGCGTGCTTGTCAAGGTCCGGGATCTTGGCGGAGAAACCATTTTGCCCAGTGACGAGTGCTATCCCCCTTCGTTGCGGCCGATCGAAGAGCCGCCGAGCGTGCTGTTCGCAACCGGGAATCTTGCGCTGCTGGGTCGATGCGCCGTCGCGATCGTTGGCAGCCGGAACCACACGGCCTACGGCGCTGCTGCGTGCCGCGTCGTTGCTTCGGCCTTCGCGCGGGCCGGCGGATCGGTCGTGAGCGGCATGGCCCGCGGGCTCGATGCCGTCGCCCACCAGGCTGCCCTCGACGCGGGCGGAGGAACTATCGGTGTGCTGGGCAACGGGCTCGGCGTCATCTATCCGGCAGCCAACCGGAAGCTCTATGATGCCATGGTAGACCGCGGCCTCCTGCTGACGGAGTTTCCACCAGGCGAGCGTCCCCACGCGGGAAGCTTCCCCCAGCGGAATCGGCTTATCAGTGGGTTGGCGCGGGCAACGGTAGTGGTGGAGGCCGCACCGGGTTCGGGCGCGCTGATCACCGCCAACTGCGCTCTGGAACAGGGCAGGGAACTGCTCGCGCTTCCGGGACCAATCACCAGCGCCACCTCGGTCGGCACCAATCGACTCATCCGCGATGGAGCCACGCCAGTGGTCGATCCAGCGGATCTCTTCCATCATTATCCGGAACTCGAGATTGCCGGAGGTTGGACGTCCTGGCCGGACCCTGCCAGCTCGAGCCCATCACTGCAGCTCCCGCCGGACGCGGTTGCCCTGGTGGAGGCAGTCGGCTTCGACTCGATCCACATCGACACCCTGGCTGAGCGGCTGGGCCTGCCTCCCGGCGAGCTGCTGGGTTCGCTTTGTACACTCGAGCTGGTCGGCGTTGTAGTACAGCAAGCCGGCGGAATGTTCCGCCGAGTCTGACAGCCCAGCGATATTTCGAGGTGCACCTCTACTTCCATGTCCCGTTCTGCGCGCGCCGCTGTAGCTATTGCGACTTTGCGATAGCCGTGCGGCGCGAGGTGCCGTCTCGCGCGTACGTGGAGGCCGCGCTGCAGGAGTGGGCAGCTCGATTGAGAGAGCCGCCCTGGGACCGCGAGGCGGTCGTCGAAACCATCTACTTCGGCGGAGGAACGCCGTCCCGTCTCGAGCCGCGCGCCATCGATCAGCTGCTGGATCGTATTCGGTCCGATCGCAGAGTGTCCCTGGGTACGGAGATCACGCTCGAGGCCAACCCCGATGACGTCAGCCGCACAGCAGCCGCGGCGTGGCGTGCCGCGGGAGTGAACCGACTGTCTCTAGGGGCGCAATCTTTTTCGGTCGACGCCCTTCGCTGGATGCATCGCACCCACGATCCGCACGCCATTGGCCGTGCAGTGGAGGCTGCACGCGCGAGCGGATTCGACAACATCTCGCTCGATCTCATCTTTGCTTTGCCGGACGCAATTCAGCGAAACTGGGCTCACGACCTCGACCAGGCCCTGGCACTCGCCCCGGAGCACGTCTCGCTCTACGGTCTCACCACCGAGCCGGGCACGCCGCTCGCGCGTTGGAGTGCCAGCGGCCGGATCCGACCCACCGACGACGGCTGCTACGCTGACGAGTACCTGCTGGCGCACGAGCGGCTCAGTACGGCCGGCTTCGAGCATTACGAGGTTTCCAACGCCGGGAGGCCGGGATATCGGTCCCGACACAACAGCGCCTACTGGACTCGGGCGCCCTATCTAGGGATCGGACCGTCGGCGCATAGCGGACACGGTAATCGGCGGGAGTGGAATATTCGTGAGTGGGCCGCATATGAACGCAGCGCCCGCGCAGGCGCGGCGCTGATCGAGGGGCGCGAGACACTCGACCAAGCTGCGGTTCGACTGGAGGAGATCTATCTCGGGCTGCGCACTCTTGAAGGGATTCCCCGGGACTGGATCCCCGAATCGAAATCTGCGGAATGGAGACAGCGGGATTGGGCGCTGGTCTCGGATGGCCGCCTGAGTCTGACGCTGGAGGGATGGCTCAGACTCGACGCGTTGGTTGCCGCACTTTGATCCGGCCGTTTCGAGTCCCCGCGCCCGGGTCTAGATTTGTTGCATGTCCGCCCAAGACCAACTGTCCGAGCGCGAGCTGCGCGTGCTCGAGGCTGTCGTGCAAACGTACATCGAGACCGCGGAACCGGCGGGCAGCCAGACCATCGCCCGCCGATTCGGCTTGGGCGTGTCGCCGGCAACCATTCGCAATACGATGAGCGAGCTGGAGGAGAAGGGTTACCTCTTTCATCCTCATACCTCCGCCGGCCGCGTCCCTACCGACCGGGCCTACCGGCTGTACGTGGATGGGCTGATCCGGCTCGCGCCGCCGTCGCCGGAAGAATCCAAAGCGCTGCGAGCCGAAGTTCTCGGCTCGGGAAGCACACTGGAAGAGATCCTTCGGCGGGCTGCCCAGGTGCTCGGGGTACTTACCCAGGAGTTGGGCGTTGCCGTCGCGCCGGCTCTCGATGAGTTGGTATTGGAGCGACTCGAGCTGATACCGGTCACCTCCGACCGGGTGGTCCTGGTTTTCAATCTCCACAGCGGCGTGGTGCGGACCATCTTCGTGCAGGTACCCAGCAACCTGCCGGGTCCCTCGGTCCAACGAGTGACCCGGATCTTGAACGACCGCCTCTCCGGTCTCACTCTGGCTGATATTCGCCAGAGCCTGGTGGAGCGGCTACGCGACGCCGATCACGCGCCCGAGAGTCGCGAGCTGCTGAACATTTTCATTGCCGAGCGGGACGACATCTTTGATCTGTCGGGCAATGGCGCGACCGTCATGCTCGGCAGCGCGCAAATGCTGGCAGACCAGCCGGAGTTCTCGTCGAACCTAGGTATGCGCGGCCTGTTGGAGCTGACCGAGCGGCGTGACCTTTTGCGTCGGGCGCTCGAGGCGCGACGCCGGGCGGGACTTTCGATTACCATCGGATGGGAAAACCTCGATCCCCGGCTCAGCAACTTCACCCTGGTGACATCATCGTATCAGGCGGGTGAACTCAAAGGTGTAATCGGGGTTATGGGCCCGACTCGGATGCCGTACGAGAAGATCATAGGCCTGGTGGAACACACCAGTCGCCTGGTGGAGGACCTGCTGGAGTGAACGAATTTTACGAACTGCTCGGGGTATCGCGGAACGCGTCCGAGGCCGACATCAAGAAAGCCTATCGGAAGCTCGCAATGGAGTACCATCCCGATCGCAACAACTCAGCCGAAGGCGAAGCCAAGTTCAAAGAGATCGCGGAGGCCTACGAGGTCCTGCGCGATCCGCAAAAGCGCGCTGCGTACGATCGCTACGGACGGGCCGGCGTCACCGGCGCCGGTGCCGGAGGGTTCGGTTTCCATCATGTGGATCTGTCCGAAGCGCTCGAGATCTTCATGCGTGACTTCGGCGGGCTGGGCGGCCTCGAGTCGATCTTCGGAGGCGGCCGGGCTCAGGCCGAGTCACGGCGGGGTCAGGATATCAGAGTCACCGTCAAGCTCACGCTGGCGGACGTCGCGACCGGCACCAAGAAGAGCGTCAAGCTGAAGACTCTGGAGCGGTGCGAGAACTGTGCGGGCAGCGGCGCGCGGCCCGGTACGAAGCCATCTGTCTGCACTACGTGTGGTGGCAGCGGGGAGGTCCGGCGCACGGCCCGCAGCATGTTCGGTCAGTTCATGTCGGTGTCGCCCTGTCCCACCTGCGGCGGCGACGGTATGGTGGTACTCGAGCCCTGCGAAGTCTGCCGCGGCGATGGCCGGGTGCGGGGTGAGCGGACCGTTGCGGTAGAGATCCCTGCAGGTGTGTCGGCCAACAATTACCTGACGCTTCGGGGCCAGGGAGCCGCCGGCCCACGCAACGGTCCGAACGGCGACCTGCTCGTCATGCTCGACATCAAGGAGGACGAGCGGTTCGAGCGGCAAGGCAACGACCTCCTGTTCGATCTTCCGCTTTCGTTCTCACAGGCTGCGCTTGGTGGAGAGTTTCAGGTGCCCACACCCCACGGTGAGGAGCGGGTTCGGGTGCCCGCGGGCACTCAGGCCAACACCGTGCTCAGACTCAAGGGGAAAGGGCTGCCGGCGCTGGGTCAGAGCGGAACCGGTGATTTCCTGATTCGCATCCATGTCTGGACGCCCGAGCGGCTCTCGGACGAGCAGGAGCGGCTCTTTCGAGAGCTGGCCAAACATGAAGGCGAGCCGCCCCGGCGCGCTCCAGGATTCTGGACCAAGCTCAAAGAAGCCCTCGGCGCATGAAGTGGTGGGCCGTCGACGTGCTGATCCCTCCCGAACGCCGGGAGTCGGTCGGCGCGTGGCTCGTGGCGCGGACGGGCCATGCGGTCGAAGAGCGAGCCGACGGCACGCTGGTAGGCTTCGCCGAGGATGAGGCCGAGGCGGAGCGGCTCTCCGTCGCGGTCGCAGGCGAGGCGGGGGTGCCGGTACAGGTCTCGTGCCGACCCCTCGAAATGGTGGACTGGAGCGACCGCTGGCGGGACGGCCTGGGCCCCAGGCGGATTGGCCGACTCACAGTCGCGCCCTCGTGGGCAGGCCTTGATGGTCCGACCTCGGGCCCGGTTCTGGTGATGGATCCGGAGACGGCATTCGGCAGTGGCGAGCATGGCTCTACGCGGACAGCGCTGGCGCTACTCGATCGTCATGTGCGTACGGGTGACCGAGTGCTCGACCTGGGCAGCGGCAGTGGCATCCTCGCAATCGCCGCTGTAGCCCTCGGCGCGGCGCGCGCGACGGGGGTGGAAATCGACGTCGAGGCCAACCGGATCGCGGCGCAGAATGCCGAACGCAATCGCGTCGCCGACAGGGTAGAGTTCCTCGAAGGAGATGCGGCCAACCTTGCAGCGCTCCTCGGACCGTGTGAGGTCGTGCTCTCCAACATCCTGCGCAGTGTGAACGTCCGCCTGCTTCCAGTTATTACCACCGCTCTCGCACCTGCGGGAACCGCCATCTTTGCGGGCATGGAATCCCCCGAGGCAGAAATTTTCCGACCTGTGCTCGAAGGAGCCGGGCTTTCTGTCATCGACGAAGCGATCGATACGGAATGGTGGGCCGTGGCAGCGCGGCGGGGATGATCACGGTTCTTCTCCCTCAGGGACGGGTTTCCATCGGCGATATAGTCCCTCTCGATCCAGCTGAGGCTCATCATCTCCGGGTACGCCGGGCCGGCGAAGCGATCAACGTTCGGCTGCGGGACGGGCGAGGCTTGGTGGGCACAGGCACGCTGCGGGACGAAACAGGATTGGTAGCGGTCGTCGTCGAGCAGGCAGAGAGGGCGACGCGGCCGGCACCCCTCCGTCTTGCGGTCGCAGCCGGCGACCGCGACCGTTTCGCCTGGCTGGTCGAAAAGGCCACCGAGCTCGGGGTGACCGACATCTTCCTGATCACCACCGAACGCACGGCTGCGGTGGCGACCCGGATGAGAGAAGGTCAGTTGGCGCGAGTCAGGCGTCGGGCGTTCGAGGCGGTGAAGCAGTGCGGAGCGGCGTGGGCTCCGGAAGTCCACCCCGCCCAACCGATCGCCGGCCTACTCGCGCAGCGACTCGAGGGCGCACGCTGGGTGGCCGACGTCGAGGGAGTTGCTGTTCCAACCACCTTCGGCGCGAGTGCTTGCACGATTCTGGTCGGCCCGGAAGGCGGCCTCAGTCGAGCGGAGCAGGAGAATGTGGCTGCAGCCGGCTTTCTTCCGGTTCGGCTGGCTGCGAACGTGCTGCGATTCGAAACAGCGGCGCTGGCAGCGGCAGCATGTGCCGCTGCCGCGCGTTCGGGAGGAGGCGATGGCTGACTGCATTTTCTGCAAGATCGCGAACGGTGAAATCAGTGGCGGCGTCGTGAAGAAAACGCCGGAGTTCGTTGCATTCCGGGATATCAAGCCAATGGCGCCGACCCACGTGCTGGTGGTCCCTCTCGCTCACGTAAGCGCCGCGCGCGATGCCAAGGGCGAAGTGGGGCAGCGGATGCTGGGCGGGCTCCTTGCCTTTGCTACGCAGGTTGCAACCGAACTTGGGCTCGATGCGGGCGGCTATCGGATCGTGACCAATACCGGGAGAGATGGCGGCCAGAGCGTGGATCACTTGCATTTACATGTCCTGGGCGGCCGCGCGATGGGGTGGCCCCCAGGGTAGGGAGAATGGGGAAAGGGAGAAAGGCGGAAGCGGATGCGGTGTGCGCGAACCCCGTTCTCCCATTCCCCTTTCTCCCGCCTTGTAACCCCGCTACATTGTTGCGCTTAACGAACCCGCCCAGCCAGGGCGCGAGAGGGGTGAATTCGCCAGCATGTCCGAAGTGATCATTCACGACGACGAAAGCTTCGAGCGCGCACTCAAGCGGTTCAAGAAGAAGTGCGAGAAGGCCGGAATTCTGTCTGATCTGAGAAAGCATCGGCACTACGAGAAGCCGAGTGAAAAGAAAAAGCGGAAGATGAACGCGGCCATCCGCAAGACCCGCCGCGGGCCACGGATCTCGCGTGTCTAAACTCGCCGACGCCTTACGGGCCGCGTTGAACGCGGCCCGTAAGGCGCAACAGAAAGACCGGACACTCGTACTCGGAACCATTCTCGCCAACGTCAAGAACCGCGAGCTCGAGCTGGGTCGCGATCCCACGGACGAAGAGGTCGTAGAGGTACTCCGGAAGGGAATCAAGATCCGCCGTGAGGCACATGATCAATACAGTGCGGCGCAGCGCTCTGATCTCGCGGAGGTGGAGCTGAGTCAGGTCAAGATTCTGGAAGAATTCCTGCCGCCCGCGGCGCAACCGGAGGAGATTAGAGCGGCGGCACGCGCAGCGATCGAAGCCGGCGCGACCGACATTGGCAAGGTGATGGGAGTGGTCATGCCGCGTTTCAAGGGTCGAGCCGACGGAAAGCTGATCAATCAGATCGTTCGCGAGGAGCTGCAGGCGGGATGACGAAGGGGCAGGTGGAGGTCAACGGTTTTTCAGGCGGGGTGCCGGGGGATACAACCACCGGCACCCCGCAGCCTTTGGCGGATGCCGGAACCGCCGATGCTCTCGAAACCCTCGAGCTGAGCGCCGTGCTCGCCCGAGTTGCTGCATTCGCCGCCGGCCCACTCGGCGCGGATCGGGTCCGGGCACGCCGTCCCACCCATGACATAGGATGGATTCGGATCGAGCTTGGGCGCGTGCAGGAGGTCGCTGCGCTGTTTCGAAAGGGAGATGGCCTCCTGGCCGAACCGGTACCCGACGTGGCTCCCGCTCTCGCCCGGCTGCGCATCGAGGGAAGCGTCCTGGAAGGCATCGAGTTGGCCGGAATTCACCGCGCCCTGATCGCGAGCCGGGCCGTCCACGGCGATTTGACTCGAGTCGCATCCCAGGCGCCCCGAGCGGCCGAGCTCTTGCGGACGCTGCCCGATCGGCGCCTCGAACGCCGGCTCGAGCAGTCGGTGGATGCGGATGGATCGCTGCTCGACAGCGCGAGCCCTCGGCTCGCCGCCGCGCGGCGGGAGGTGCAGGACGCGCGGAACCGGCTGGTTCGTCGCCTGGAGGGGCTGCTTCGCGGCCTCGAAAGCAACGCGGTACCGCCCAATGCAACAGTTACGGTGCGGGATGGACGGTACGTCATCCCGGTTCGGCGCGACTCGCGAGCACGTCCCTCTGGTATCGTGCACGGAGAATCCGGGAGTGCGGGAACGCTTTTTGTCGAACCGACCGAGGCAATCGA
>JBKPOS010000096.1:0-43796 GCA_046733215.1 Gemmatimonadota bacterium | reverse complement strand
GTGCGCCACCGACCCACTCACCGGCCTGCGCCAGTCACTCCGCAGACCGTGGCCATCGTTTCCCGAGTCCGACTATCCGGCCTCCTTACCATTGGCCAGCGAACTCAAGCGCCCCCAGAAGCACCGCCCGCGCGCTCGTCGCCTCGGCTTCTCCTGCCTGTGGTTCTTGCCACCACCCGCCTCTTTTCGCCACGCCCGCCCTGGCCACTCGTTCGTACAGTGAGCGCATGCAAGCGGCTGAGCGGCGAGCCCTCCTTCTCTTGCTCGGCCTGGCCGTCGCCGGTCACGCGGTCCGGGCGGTCGTCGCCGCTCCTAGCGAGGCGCCCGGTGAGGTCGAGCTGGTGCGCACCCTTCCCGCCCAATCCCCGCTGGCCCACAAGGAGAGCACCATGGCCCTGGCTCGGCCGCTCCAGCCGGGCGAAAAAATTGACATCGACGGGGCGGGGCCGGCCGAGATTGCCAGATTGCCGCGAGTCGGGCCGGGCCTCGCGAAACGCATAGTTGCCGACCGGGACGCCAGGGGGCCGTTCGGCGCCTTGGCGAGCCTGGACCGAGTCAGTGGAGTGGGGGCCGGTCTGCTCGCCGCAATCGCCGACCATGCAACCTTCAGCGGAGCGAACAACAATCGGACGCCTGCTGCCGTAACGGATTCAGTCGGGGGCCGCGCCATGGCTCCATGTCCAGCCACCTTAGCAGCTTGCGCCCACGCCAGCGCCGCGCCCGCGGCGGCATCCGTCGCGCCCGGTCAGCGGCTCTCCCTCAATCAGGCCACCATCTTCCAACTCGACTCTCTGCCGGGAATTGGGGCGAAGCGTGCAGAGGCAATTGTGCGGGATCGCGAGCTCAACGGGCCCTTCCCATCAGTGGACGCTCTCGCTCGGGTGCCCGGCATCAAACCTGCCTTGGTCGCGCGGGTCCGCGAAAGGTTGCAGGTGCCCTAATTCTCGACACCTGGCCTTCTTCGCCATTGGCTCGAACGCCGCCACCCCGCACCGGTGAGCTCGACCTAAATCATGGCGACCGCAGCCGCCGGCCCCGACCGGCTCGGCGACATCCTGATCAAGGAAGGCCTGATCACTCGCGAGCAGCTGCAGCAGGCGCTCGCCGAGCAGAGGGCCAGCAAGCATCGCCTGGGCTACGTCCTGGTGAAGCTCGGCCTGGTGCAGGAGCTCGAAATCACCAAGCTCCTCGCCCGGCAATACCGGATGCCCGCGGTCGATCTCTCCCGCTTCGAAGTCGATCCCAAGCTCATCAAGCTGATGCCGGCGGATCTCGCCACCAAGCACGTGGTGCTTCCCCTCAAGCGCGAAGGTCGGACGCTTACGATCGCGATGGCGGACCCCACCGATCATGGGCTGCTCGAGGATCTCAAGTTCATCACCCGCTATGACCTTTTCCCGGTCATCGCCGGTGAATTCACCCTGCGAATGCTGATCGAGCGGCACTACGAATCCTCGGATCAGCAGCTCCAGAGCATCCTCAAGGACATGGAAGGCCTCGACGATGACGTCGAGGTCTTGGAGGAGCAGGAAGACGATCCCGCGGCGGCGAATGTCGATGACGCGCCGGTCGTCAAGCTCATCAACGGGCTCCTCACCGACGCGGTGAAGCGGGGCGCGAGCGACATCCACATCGAGCCCTTCGAGCACGAGATCCGGGTTCGGTACCGCATCGACGGCGCGCTGCTCGAAGTGATGAAGCCGCCACTCAAGATGAAAGCCGCGCTCAACTCGCGCGTGAAGATTCTCTCCCAACTGAACATCGCCGAGCGTCGGGTGCCTCAGGACGGCCGGCTCAAGCTCAAGATGGGCACCAAGGTGATCGACTTCCGGGTCTCGACGCTGCCGGTGCTCTTCGGCGAGAAGATCGTCCTCCGAATCCTCGACAAGGGGAACCTGACGCTCGATCTGACCAAGTTCGGGTTTGAGCCCCAGGCGGAGCAGGACCTCATGCGCGCCATCCTCAATCCGTACGGCATGGTGCTGGTCACCGGCCCGACGGGATCGGGCAAGACGACCACGCTCTACTCCTGTCTCCAGCGGATCAACACGATCGACACCAACATCATGACCGCGGAGGATCCGGTCGAGTACAACCTGATGGGCATCAATCAGGTTCTGGTGCGGACCGAGATCGGACTTACCTTTGCGGCCGCGCTGAAGGCGTTTCTCCGGCAGGATCCCAACATCATCATGATCGGTGAGATCCGCGATCTCGAAACCGGCGGTATCGCGATCAAGGCGGCGCTCACTGGCCACCTCGTGCTCTCGACTCTCCACACCAACGACGCGCCCAGTACCATCACCCGTATGATCGACATGGGAGTCGAGGCGTTCAACGTCGCCAGCGCAGTGAATCTCGTCGTGGCCCAGCGTCTGGTTCGCCGGATCTGCGGGGAGTGCAAAGGTCCGCATACCTACAAGGACGAAGAGCTTCGCTCTCTGGGCATGGAACTTGACCTCGCTCGGAAGCTCAACTTCATGAAGGGCAAGGGCTGCGACGTCTGCAGCAACACCGGGTACAAGGGTCGCCAGGGCCTTTATGAGGTCATGGCCCTGTCACCGGAGTTGCGGCGCATGATCTTGCGCGGCGCGTCGGTTGCAGAACTGCGGGACCAGGCGGTGGATGAAGGCATGCTTACCCTGCGCATGGATGGCATCAAGAAGATCGAACGTGGCGTCACCACTCTCGAAGAAGTCGTCAAGGAGACTGCAGGATGACCGTCAACCTGAGAGCGCTGCTCGAGGAAATGATCGAGAAGGAGGCCTCGGACCTCCACATCACTGCCGGCGAGCGGCCTAAGCTGCGGATTGACGGCGATATGACCGACAGTTCCGCGCCTGAGATCCTGACCGCCAAGGATACGCTGCAGCTGGCGTATTCAGTGCTGACCGAGAATCAGAAGAAGCGGTTCGAAACCGAAGACGAGCTTGACTTTAGCTTCGGTATCCAGAACCTGGCCCGGTTCCGCGGCAACGTATTCAAGCAGCGGGGCTGTGTGGCCATGGTAATCCGCATGATTCCCTTCAATGTGCGAACCTTCCAGGAGTTAGGGCTTCCGCCGGTGGTGGCAAAGCTTGCAGAGCGGCCCCGCGGACTCATTCTGGTGACCGGTCCGACAGGGTCGGGCAAATCCACCACCCTCGCCGCCATCATCGACAAGATCAACAAGGAGCGGAAGGGTCACATCATCACCGTGGAAGACCCGATCGAATTTATCCACCGCCACCAGGGCTGCATCGTCAACCAGCGCGAGGTTGGAACCGACACCAAGAACTTTGCGACCGCGCTCAAGTACAGTCTGCGTGAAGACCCCGACGTGATCCTGGTTGGTGAGATGCGCGATCTCGAGACGATTGCCGCGGCGCTGACGATCGCGGAAACCGGCCACCTGGCGCTTGCGACGCTGCATACCAACTCAGCCGCCGAATCGATCAACCGTATCATCGATGTCTTCCCGCACAACCAGCAGTCCCAGGTTCGGGCCCAGCTCGCGTTCGTACTCGAGGGCGTGATCACGCAGACCCTGCTGCCGAAAGCCAAGGGCCGCGGCCGCGTGATGGCGGCTGAAATCATGGTGGCGACTCCCGCCATCCGGGCCCTGATCCGCGACGAGAAGATCCACCAGATCTATTCCGCCATGCAGGCCGGCAAGAAGTACGGCATGCAGACGATGAACGACGGTCTGTATCAGCTCTACGTGGCGCGCGAAGTGACCGAAGACGAATGTCTCCGGGTTTCCGGCGATCCGAACGAGTTCCTCCGGATGATCGGTCAGAAGCCGATGGAGGATCAGGAGATCTCCACCAACGGCGAGAAGCCGCTGCGGGCCGCCGGCGCCACCCGCCGATAGCGGGAGGAGGATTCATCCATGCCGATGTTCGAATACACCGCACGCAACGCGGCCAACGGGCAGATCCAGAAAGGCCAGCTGGATGTCGCGAGCCAGGCCGACGTCTCGAGCTACCTCCGGAAGAACCGGCTGATCCTGGTCAGCGTTCGCGAGGCGCCCAAGCAGATCAAGCTGAGCCTGCCGGGAGCGCAACGGATCAAGACTCGTGACGTCGTGATCTTCACCCGGCAGTTCGCGACCATGATCAATGCCGGTCTGCCGCTGGTGCAGTCGCTGACGATTCTGGCCCAGCAGACCGAGAACAAGGCGCTGGCGGAGATCACCCGCGCGGTGGTGTACGACGTCGAGTCCGGCAACACCCTGGCCGACGCGTTCAGCAAGCATCCTCGCGCGTTCAGCGATCTCTACGTCAACATGGTGGCGGCAGGTGAGGCCGGCGGTATTCTCGACACGATTCTGCTCCGGCTTGCGACCTTCCTGGAAAAAAGCGACGCCCTCATGCGGAAGGTGAAGGGCGCACTGGTCTATCCCGGCGTGATCATGTCGGTGGCGGCGATCGCGATCGCGATCCTCCTGGTCTTCGTGATCCCGGTGTTCCAGAGCATGTTCGCGTCGGTCAACCTGGACCTCCCGCTCCCGACCCGTATCGTGATCATGCTGTCCGACGCACTGATCGCCTACTGGTGGGCCATTCTGCTCGGCATTGGTGTCGTGATCTTCGCTATTCGGCGGTACTACGGGACCCTGAGCGGGCGAAAGACCATCGATGCTGCGCTGCTCAAGTCACCGGTCCTGGGGGATCTGCTCCGCAAATCGGCGGTCTCCCGGTTCACCCGTACCCTCGGCACCCTGATCTCCTCGGGTGTGTCGATTCTGGAGGGTCTCGAGATTACGGCCAAGACGGCCGGCAACATGGTCATCCACGATGCCGTTATGGCCTCCCGGCTATCGATCGCCGGCGGTGAGACGATCGCCGCGCCACTGGAGAAGTCAAAGGTGTTCCCGCCGATGGTAATCTCGATGATCGCGGTGGGTGAGCAGACTGGTGGCTTAGACGAGATGCTCACTAAGATCGCAGACTTCTACGATGAGGAAGTTGACGTAGCGGTGGGTGCGCTGCTGTCGCTCATGGAGCCGATGATGATCGTGGTCCTGGGCGTGATCGTCGGCGGCATGGTGGTCGCGATGTACCTGCCGATCTTCGACATGATGAACACGGTGCAATAAGACCAAAACAGCCTAGCCAGCAACACCAGCTCGAATGCGGCGCCCGTGCAAGCAACGGGCGCCGCTTCGCTTTCCGACAGGATTGTTCGATCGCCGGGTTCCATCTTGCGGCCGTGGCTACCGGCGCGAATACCTTACCCAGGAATCCGGCAGCTGAACCCCTGCTCGAGAGGTGCCTTTGCCGGCTGTGAAGCTGCACGGCCCCGCAACGATCCGCTGTCTTACTGCGGACGAGGCGGTAAAACTCGTTCCGCAGCTTTCCGCGGTGCTGCTCGACTGCGTTGAAGGCGGCGCGTCAGTCAGCTTCCTGGCGCCCCTGACCCGGGAGAAGGCGGACTCGTTCTGGCGCCACGTTGCCGAAGCGGTGAAGGCCGACGACAGGGTATTGCTCGTGGCCGAGGACCGCGTTACCGGCGAGATCGTCGGGACGGTGCAGCTCGTCCTCGGGCTCCCCGAGAATCAGCCGCACCGAGCCGACGTGGCAAAGATGCTGGTCCGTCGATCGGCTCGGCGGCAGGGGATCGGCGCCGGTCTGATGCGGGCCGTCGAGGAGGCCGCGCGAGCGGCAAGCCGGACCCTGCTCGTGCTCGACACGGTCACCGACAGTGATGCTGAACGGCTGTATGTTCGCCTCGGTTGGATCAGGGTGGGCGTCGTGCCAAATTACGCCCTCTGGCCGGATGGCCGGCCATGCGACGCGACCTTTCTCTACAAGTCTCTGAGCCCTTGAATCCGTTTCGCCTTCCGTCCGGCACCCGCATCGGCCGCGTAGTGCTTCAGATTGCCGACCTCGAGCGGTCGCTTGCCTTTTATCAGGAAGTCATTGGGTTTCGACTGCTTGTCCGGGACGAAGGTCCCAGCGGGAGACGTGCGACGCTTGGCGCGCCCGCCAGCGATCGTGTCCTCCTCGGGCTGCTCGAGAAGCCCGGAGTGCATCCTATTCCATACCGGGGGCGCCTCGGCATCTACCACTTTGCCACTCTGCTTCCGAGTCGGCCCGATCTTGGCCGTTTTCTACGACACGTCGCATCACTCGGGGTTCGAGCGGGTTCGGCAGAGCACCGCGTTAGTGAGGCGATGTATCTGGTGGATCCGGATGGCATCTCAGTCGAGGTATATCGGGATCGGCCGCCCGAAGAGTGGCCTCTCCGCGATGGCGAGGTGGTGGCTCCCAGCGACCCGCTGGACGTGGATGGACTGCTCGCGGCTGCCGGATCCGGAGCATGGCAGGGTGTGCCGAAGGACACCACCGTCGGTCACATGCATTTCTACGTCGGCGATCTTCCTGCGGCCGAGGCCTTCTACCACAAAGCGCTAGGCTTCGACCGGACGATGTGGAGCGTGCCGCACATGCTGTTCGTCGCCGCCGGCGGATACCACCATCATGTCGGACTCAACACGTTTGCTGCCGACACTCCAGTCGCCACCGCTGACGATGCGAAGCTCTTGTACTGGGAGCTTCGCCTTCCGGATGCAGCCACGGTGAATGCAACGGCCGACAACATTCGCCGCGGGGGGTATCGAATTACCGAGGCGGATGATCACGTCCTGGCCCACGATTCCTGGTCCATTACGGTGCGGCTTACGCACGACTGAGCGACAACGTGGCCGTATTCGAGCTGGTCATCTTCCTGCTGTTTGTGGGGGCTCTGCTCTCCGGCCTGGCCCGTCGCGCTCGAGTTCCTTACCCCGCATTGCTGGCGCTTGCAGGCGCCGCCCTGGCTCTGATCCCCGGTACGCCCAGCGTGACCCTCGATCCCGAGCTTGCCCTGGCGCTCTTCGTCGCCCCGGTTCTGCTCGACGCCGCGTTCGACTCGTCGCCCCGCGACCTGAAGGAAAACTGGCGTGCCGTTACCGGCCTAGCCCTGGCCGCCGTGGGGCTCACCGTCGCCGCGGTGGCTGTGGTTGTCCGTTGGCTGGTACCGGATATGCCATGGTCGGCTGCCATCGCGCTGGGCGCAATTGTGGCGCCGCCCGACGCTGCTGCCGCGACCGCAGTACTTCGGCAGCTCAAGCTGCCGCACCATGTTCTGGTAATCCTCGAAGGCGAAAGCCTTTTTAACGACGCGAGTGCTCTGCTCATCTATCGCCTGGCGGTCGCCGCGACCGTGACCGGAGCCTTCTCGGGCTGGGGCGTAGTCCCATTGCTCCTCGTGGTGTGCCTGGGCAGCATCGTTCTGGGTGCCGTTTTGTCGCGGGTTGCGATGGCAACCCTCCCGCGGATTCACGACGTCGCCACGGCAGTCATCGCCCAGTTCCTTTCGACCTTCGCGGTTTGGATGATCGCCGAGCGACTGCACCTCTCCGGCATCATCACCGTTGTGGTATTTGCGATCACCGTTGCGCGGAGCGCGCCAGACCTGACACCGGCGCGCCTGCGGCTTCCGTCGTACGCGGTATGGGAAGTGGTGGTGTTCGTCCTCAACGTGCTGGCCTTCATCCTCATTGGCCTTCAGCTCAAGCCGATCCTCGAGCGGCTGAGCGAAAAAGAGCTGATCACCTACCTGGAGACGGGTGCAGCGGTTACGGCTGCAGTGATCCTGGTGCGAATCGTCTGGATCATGGGCTATGCCGGCATTGGCAACTGGATCAGGGATCGGTTTGGGGGACGATTCAACCGACCGGCGCGCTACGTCTCGCTCGGCGCTGCGACAGCGATTGCGTGGTGCGGCATGCGTGGCATCGTGACGCTCGCTGCGGCACTCGCGCTTCCCGATGGAGTGCACGGACCCCTCGCGTTTCCCTACCGGGATCTCATTCTGTTCTCCGCTTTCGCCGTCGTGCTAGGCACACTGGTGCTTCAGGGTGTGACCCTGACGCCTCTGATCCGGGTTCTGCGATTGGAGGACGATGGATCGGTGGACCGCGAGGTGCGCCTGGCGCGGGCCGAAACGACCCGAGCGGCGCTCGACGCTGTAGACGGAACAGGAGCGCGCGAGGATATGGTCGAGCTGCTCCGCCGCAAGTACCAGGATCGGTTGCAGCGGGCTGAGGGGGTCATCAACGGCGGCTCCGTCACCGGCGAAAGCGCCTATCTGATCGCACAACGGCGCGCGCAGACGGCCCAGCGGCGAAAGCTCTCGGAGCTACGTGCGAGCGGGGTGATCGGCGACGATGCCTTTCACCGCGTTGAAGAAGAGCTGGATTGGGCGGACGTGAACGTCGACGGAATGGCTCGGGGCGATTAGGTCCCGGCGCTGCGACGACCGCCCGCGCCCTTGACCAGCGTATCGACCGTGGCCGCCACGATGCGGCTCAAGTCCGCTGCGGTCTTCTCGGGATCGGTGCTTATGATCGGTCCGATTGCACGCAGGAGCCGGCCGCTGTTTGCGTCGGTGATCTCGACATGGAACTCGATGGCCCCTGCCGAGCCACGGTAAAACGAGCCCGAGACCAGCGTGCCTGCGTGTGTTTCCTGGGCCAGCCGCTCCAACCGCTGAGGGTCGTCTATGTCAGGCTGCGCGAGGTGTTGGTCGTAATGGGCAGGCACCACGATGGCTGACGTGGCGACAGACACACCCGAGCTACTTCCCAATCGATCCGTGATCCAGGATGCAACCATGTCGCCGAGCGACGTCAAGGTCGTGTCGCCGGTTTCGTTACTGAGAGCGGCGACCGCAACTCGGCTCGGGTCGAAGCCGTGGTGACGGTGCCGGGGCTTCTGTGCCGCCAGCAGTGCTACCACGACGAGCGCAAGCGATCCGACGGCGAGGGCGATACCGCCGCGACGTAGCCGCCTCCGGCCAAGCCGTTGTTCCTGTGCCGCAGTCGTCAATGCGGTGGCGAACTCGGCCATCGTGGCAAAGCGATCGGCAGGTTCGAGCGAAAGCGCTCGCTCGATTGTCTCGGCCAGCTTGACGGGGATCTCGGCCCGTTGAGCCCGAATTGAGTCCGGGGGAGCCTGAAAGCGGCGGGCGATTGTCGCCTGAGCCGTGCTGCCCGGAAACGGTGGATTCCCGGTCAACGCTTCGTACAACACGCAAGCAAGTGAATAAAGATCACTCCGTCCGTCCACAATCGCATCGCCGCTGGCCTGCTCCGGGCTCATGTAGGCCGGCGTTCCCACGACCTGCCCGGCTCCGGTCAGCCGTGGGTCTGTCGTTCCATCGGCGACCTTGGCCAATTGAGGGGGCCGACCCACCACGGTTGCGATGCCAAAGTCCGCGAGCACGGCGTGGCCAGCCTCGAGCAGGATGTTCTCGGGCTTGATATCACGATGCACGACGCCGCGTTCGTGGGCATAGTCGAGGGCGCCGCTCACGTCGCTGGCGATGCGTAGCGTTTCATCGAGCGAGAGGCGGCCCAACCGGTTCAAGCGACCGCGCAGCGACTCTCCTTCTACGTAGGGCATGACGTAAAAGAGAGTGCCGTCGATCGCTCCGGATCCGTACACGGGCAGGATATGCGGATGCTGGAGCCCGGCAGCGAGCTGAATTTCCTGCAGGAACCGGTCTGCGTCGTATCCGGTTCTCCCGTTGGGCTGCATGACCTTGACGGCAACGGATCGGCCATGTCGCCGGTCTACTGCGCGATACACCACTGACATCGCGCTGCGACCGACTTCCGACTCGAGGTCGAGTCCACGCTGGGAGAGACCGGCTCGAAAAGCGGGGGAGAGCTCCCACGACTGGCCCCATTCTGCAACTGCTTCGTGCGCGTTGATTTTCGTTCTCCCGCAAATGAATCGCTCAGACCTTCCTGCCGTCGGACTTACGCGCCACGTCGCGGCTCCGCTGTGAATTCACCGCTTTCCGGGTCCGATACGGCCGCCTTCAACGTGCAGTAATTGTCGGACGTACTCCAAAAGCGAACGGCTAAGCGTTGATTTCCCGACGCTTGGCCCAGGGACATGGGATCTGGTGCCGGCTACCCCAATCGCGCACTCTCCGGTCGTTGCTGCGGCGTACCTCACGCCGATGACCCAACAACGGTGCGCGACACCAGCCCCAATCCTTGAAGACAACGCGATAACGGGGTGAAGCCGACAGCGGCCTTAGGGTTGCTTGACTAATCAATTTTCCTTGATGTATTATTAGGTATGAACGCTCCGACCGCGAATGCCACTCGGCAGGAGACTGCTCGGCTGTTCCATGCGCTGGCGGATCCAACCCGCCTCCGCATTGTCCAGCTGCTGCGTCATGGAGAGCGCTGCGTTTGCGATCTGACCGAAGCTGCCGATGCCGCCCAGTCACGGCTTTCGTTTCATCTGAAAGTTCTCAAAGACGCTGGTCTTCTGGTCGACCGCCGGGACGGGCGCTGGGTGTACTACCAGCTTCAGCAGAAGGCCCTGGACAAGCTCGGCTCAGCACTCTCGAGCTTCGAACCCCATATGCCGTCCCCGAAATGTCGTGGATGTTGCGAATGATTTTGTTTCGGGGCCAACTCATCAACCTTTCTTGATCAACTACGAGGCAACAATCGTGAATTTCTCAGCAAACCTGCATGCCGCCGTGCGAGCCAAGTACAGCGATCTTGCACACGCCATCCGCTCAGGTGGCGGCTCGTGTTGCGCTACCAGCACGGTCAGCTCCTCCGTTTCTGCTTCCGTGTGCAGCAACATCTACAGCGAGAGTGACATTGCCTGCTTGCCGCCAGAGGCTGTCCTTTCGTCTTTGGGCTGCGGCAACCCGACGGCGCTTGTCGATCTCCACCCGGGTGAGGCCGTTCTCGACCTTGGCTCAGGCGGGGGGATCGATGTTCTTCTGTCGGCCCGGCGGGTGGGGCCTTCGGGGCATGTCTACGGGCTCGATGTGACCCCGGAGATGGTCGCGCTCGCAGCCGAGAATGCGCGGCGAGCAGGAGTAACCAACGTTCAGTTCCTGGAAGGCGCAATCGAGGCGATTCCGCTCCCCGAGGCATCGATCGACGTGATCATTTCCAACTGTGTCGTCAACCTGTCGGTCGACAAGGAACGCGTCCTGCGGGAAGCATTCCGAGTACTGAGGCCGGGGGGGCGGCTCGCCATCTCGGACATCGTGCTCCGAAAGGAGCTGCCATCGCGGATACGCAAGAACGTGGAGTTGTGGGTCGGCTGCGTCGCCGGTGCATTGGAGCAGGCCGAGTTCGAGCGGCTTCTGACCGAGGTGGGCTTCGTCGAGCCAAGTATCGAACCGGTTCGGGTCTACCAGCTCGAGGATGCGAAGGCTTTGCTACAGGGCGCCGGCTTCGACGATGAGGTGCTTGCGAGACAAATTGGAGGGCGAGCTATGGGCGCGTTCATTCGTGCTCGTAAACCGGCCGAGGCATGACAGGACCGCCCTTGGCGATTCCGGATCCGTCCGTGCTTCTTCGGCCCGCTCGGCCTCAGGATCTCGCTGGGGTCACCCACCTTCTTTCCGAGGCTGATCTGCCCACCGCGGGCCTGCCCTCGGATCTGCGCCGCTTCCTAGTAGCCGAGCAGGCCGGCCGACTCATTGGTGCCGCCGGCCTGGAGCCATACGGGCATTCCGGTTTGCTGCGTTCAGTAATTGTCGCCTCAGAGGCTCGAGGGATGGGTTTGGGCGTGGCTCTCGTAGAGGGAGTTCTGACCAACGCTGCCGCCGAAGGTGTGATCGATGTTTACCTTCTCACGACAACGGCCGAGCAGTACTTCCTGCGCCACGGCTTCGAGCGAATTCCGCGCGACATCGTACCGCCGTCGGTGCAATCCTCGATCGAGTTTCGTGAGGCATGTCCCGCGACCGCCGCGGTGATGCACCGTCGGCTGGCTCCGTCGGTTGACGCACCCCGGGATGCATCAGGTATGGCTCCGATGCGAGTTCTCTTCCTTTGCACCGGGAACAGCGCCCGCAGTCAGATCGCGGAAGCCATTCTCAACCATGTGAGCGGGGGTCGATTTGTCGGGGCGAGCGCCGGCGTCAAGCCGGCCGAGCGGGTGAACCCGTTCGCAGTCGAGGTTCTGGCGCGCCACGGGTTGCGCTGGCGTGGCCACGCTCCCCGCGGGCTCGAGGGCATCGAGCAGGAGCATTGGGATTTCGTCATCACGGTCTGTGATCGCGCCAGGGAAACTTGTCCGATTTTTCCGGACCAGCCGGTTGTCGCGCATTGGGGTATGGCGGATCCAGCCGGAGTGGACGGAACAGACGACGAGAAGCGGCGAGCGTTCGACGAGGCTTTCCTTCTGATCAGGCGACGAATCGAACTCTTAGTGAGCCTGCCCATCAAGAAGCTGGAACGCTTGGGGCTCGAGCAACGGGTCCGCGCCATCGGTCAGACATCGAGCGAGCCGGGCTTCTGAAATCAGCGGGCTAATTGAGCTGGGTAATAGCGACAGTATATTAGTCGCATGGCTGATGATTCTCCCATATACCCGGGCAACGGACGCCGGAAATACTCCTCGGATGCGCCCGCCCAGCTTCCTAACCTCTGGAATCTCTATAACTTACGGCAGTCACCGTACTTCCAGGACACCCTTGGGGGTGAAGCGGAACATCATCCGCTGAGCCTCTTTGTCGGGCGCCAGTCCGAGCTTGAGACGCTTATCAGCACCATCGGGAGCGGAGGCTCATCGAGGCAGGTGGTGGGCGGTCGACCCGGCGTGGGGAAGACCACGCTGGTGCAGGGCGCCAAAGCGGCGGCCGTCGGGGCCGGGTTCTGGGCTACCGACAGCCTGGTCTCTTTCTATCCCGAGGATACGACCGAGCTCCTGCTCGGCCGGCTGCTGGGCGGCGTGTACGACGCTATCGTGACAGCCCGGCCGCATACGGCGGAACAGCCCGCAATGCAGGCAGCGCAGCAGCTGGTGAGGGTTGCCAGACTCGCGACCGGAGGTCTGAACCTTTCAGCGGCGGGTATCGGTCTGGGTGTTTCTCGCGGTGTCGCCATGGCGACGCCGGCCGGCGCACTCCTGCTGGACGGGCCTCGATTGGTTCGCGAGCTGCTTGAGCTGGTCCTCGCTGCCGGCGCCCGCGGAATCGTTCTGCATCTCAACAATCTGGAAATTTTGAGCGAGCGCGACGCAGCGGCAGCGGCGGATATTCTCCGCAGTCTCCGCGATCCGGTGCTGCTCCAGCCAGGTTTGCACCTCATTCTCGCCGGCACGACCGACGCCGTGACCGCAGTAGTGACCCGCCACCCGCAAGTGCGGTCTGTCTTCGCCAGTCCGTTGCTGCTGGAGCCATTGCCTCCCACCGACGTGGATGCGCTGCTCGCTGCGCGCTACGCCCATCTTCGCCTCGAGCCAGGGCGCGAGCCCGTCGCGCCGATCGCACCAGAAGCGGTCGCCGGGTTGTACGCGTTCTTCCAGGGCGACCTCCGCGGGCTGTTCAAGTCACTGGAGGAAGGAGCGACGTTACTGATGGGAGTAGGGGCAAGTCCGGGAACGCCGCTCGCGCTGGACGACCTCCGACCTGTACTGCAGCGCCGATATGAAGCCGAGCTTGCGGCCGCCCTTGAGCCGGTACGCGCCGAGCAGCTCCGCGCGTGGGCATCGGCTGGGGTCTCGGTCCCTCAGACCCAGGAAAGGCTTCGGGGGATTTGGCACTTGAGCCAGCCGGCTACATCGAACGCGGTTCGCGATCTGATCGAGAGAGGATATGCGATTTCGCTCCCGCGGCGCGGTGCCGCACCGATCGAGTATCTCCTGACCGGCGCGAGTCGCCTGATTTTCGGGTAAATCGACGATCTAGGGCTTAGGACGCGCTGAGTCGCCTTACCAGATCGGCGTTGGTCCGATCCCGGCGCATTTCGTCCAGCAGATCGGTCATCGCATTCACGGGGGACATCACCGCGATGCGCTGTCGGAGGAGCCGGGACGCAGCAAGCTCGTCCTGAGTCAGGAGAAGCTCTTCCCGGCGGGTGCCGCTCGCGCTCAAGTCGATGGCGGGGAAGATGCGGCGGTCTGCCAACTCCCGGTTCAGCACCAGCTCGCTGTTCCCGGTGCCCTTGAACTCCTCGAAAATGACCTGATCCATCCGGCTGCCGGTGTCTACCAGGGCGGTGGCGATAATGGTGAGCGAGCCGCCTCCTTGTGATGGCTCGACCGCTCGAGCACTGCCCAGAAATCGCTTGGGTTTTTCCAGCGACTGGGCGTCGAGCCCTCCGGTGAGCGTCCTGCCGCTCCCCTTTTCGACCGTGTTGTATGCGCGCGCCAGGCGGGTCAGGGAATCGACGATGAGCACAACGTCCTCGCCCAGCTCGACGCGACGCCGTGCCCGTTCCAACACCAGCTCCGCCACCGCGACGTGTTGAGCAGCCGGGTTGTCGAAGCTGGAGGAAATGACTTCACCGAATCCGGCGGCCTCCATCTCGAATACTTCTTCCGGCCGTTCGTCCACCAGAAGGATGAGCAGTGCTGCAGCGGGATAGTTCGCGTTGACCCCTTCCGCGATCGCCTGCAACACCATCGTCTTTCCGGCCTTGGCCGGGGCCACGACCAGGGCGCGTTGTCCCTTCCCGAACGGACAGAGCAGATCGATGACTCGATTGGTAAAGTCGGCCTGACCGCGTCGCTGCATGCCACACTCGAGCTTGAGCGGCTCGCTGGGATGGGTCGCTCCTAACCTGGTAAATTCGGGTCGATGGCGCAGGGCGTCCGGCGCGCGACCATTGATACCGGATACCCGCTCGAGCTGATGGTTGCGCCCCTTGCCCGTATTGCGGGTCTCACCTTCGATCTCGTCACCGGTGCGCAGCCCATACTCGCGGATCACCCGCTCGGCCACGTGCACGTCGGCGTTGGTTGGGAGGTATCCCGCTTCGCGACGACGCAGGAAGCCGCGATTTGGTCCGGCCTTCTCGAAGATGCCTAGCGTCACGCCTGCCTCTGGAAGGCGAGTAGGGACTCACGCATGGTGATCGGGGAAGGAGGTTTTGGGAAGATACCGTGCGCCCTGGCAGCGTGGCAGCCCGGTGCACAACGCTGCAGCATACTGGCGCAACGATGCGAACGACTCCACAATTCGCCGACCTTGTCTCTCCGGGGTTCGCCAGGATGCCTTTCCGATGTCAGCGCCAAGGCGTCATCCACCCGCTCGTGTTCTCGTTCCCGCTTGCATCGGCCGCATTGCTGAATGGCTGTGCCCGCGCAGTGACAACATCGGCTCCGGCAACGGCGCAGATCAGCGCGCAAAGGCCGCAGTACGCATCGACCTACCAGCGACGCACCTCTGCTCCCGTCCTGATTCGCAACGTGACGTTGCTTACTGCTGCCGGTCCGGAGCAGCAGCACGCTTCGATCCTCTTCGCCGACGGGAAAATTGTCGCGATAGGAGCCGACGTAGCGGCACCTCCTGACGCCACGGTGTTGGACGGGACCGGAAAATTCGTGACGCCGGGAATCATCGACACGCACAGTCACATGGGAGTGTATGCCGCGCCGGGAAGTCCCGCCGAGTCCGATGGCAACGAGGCGACCAACCCGGTAACAGCGCAGGTCTGGGCGGAACATTCCTTCTGGCCGCAGGACCCGCAGATCCCTTTGGCCGTCGCGGGTGGGATCACCGTTATCCAAGCCCTTCCCGGGTCTGCCAATCTGATTGGTGGCCGCTCGGCTACGCTGCGGCTGGTTCCGGCGCGCACGGTTCAGGAAATGAAGTTCCCAGGGGCGCCGTACGGGCTCAAAATGGCCTGTGGGGAAAATCCCAAGAGAGTGTACGGCCAGCGAATGAACGGGCCGTCGACCCGGATGGGAAACATGGCCGGATACCGGGCTGCTTTCATCGAGGCGGAACGATATCGGGCGAAGTGGGACCGCTGGCTAAAGACTCATACCGGAGATCCTCCGGAACGTGACCTCAAGCTCGAGACCCTCGCCGAAGTCCTGCGAGGTCACATCCTGCCACACATTCATTGCTACCGGGCCGATGAGATGGCTCAGATGATCGACCTGAGCAAGGAGTTCGGCTTCAAGATTCGATCGTTTCATCACGCGGTCGAAGCGTACAAGATCGCGGACCTGCTGGCGCGCGAAGGTATTGCGGCATCCGTCTGGGACGATTGGTGGGGCTTCAAGATGGAAGCGCTGGACGGCATTCCCGAGAACGCTGCGTTGCTGGAAAGGGCGGGCGTGCGCCCCATCATGCATTCGGACGACCCAAATGTGATCCAGCGGCTCAATCAGGAGGCCGCGAAAGCGATGTATGCCGGCCGCCGTATCGGCATCGATATCAAGCCGGAGCAGGCCATACGATGGATCACGGCGAATCCTGCCTGGGCGCTGGGTATCGATTCGACAACCGGGACGCTGGAACGAGGTAAGTCGGCGGACGTCGTCCTATGGTCGGGGGACCCGTTCTCGGTGTACAGCCGTGCCGAAAAGGTGTACAACGACGGCTGGCTGGTGTTCGATCGGACCGATACCACTCGGCAGTGGAAGACCGATTTCAACCTCGGCACCGCAGCACCGGGGGTGGGGCGATGATGGCCCGGGCTGGTCGCGCAGCCGGTCTTGCGCTCGGTCTCCTGATCAGGTCCAGCTCTGCAGCCGCGCAAACGGTCGCCATCACCGGGGCCACCATCTATCCCGTGTCCGGGCCCAAGATCGAGCATGGCACGATCGTCATCGTCGATGGCAAGATCACGGCGGTCGGCACGAACGTTTCCATTCCGAGCGGTGCCACGCGAGTGGACGCGACCGGTCGCTGGATCACGCCAGGTTTCGTCCAGACCGGTACAACCTTGGGCATCAAGCTTCTCGAGTCCGGTGGGTTGTTGCAGACGGCGGAGGACTCACTGGTCGGCGATGTCAATGCCGCCTTCAACGTCGCGGAAGGAATCGACCCCGCGTCGTTGACCATACCGGTTGCGCGAAGCGAAGGGATCACAGCGACCCTCGCAGTCCCGTCCTACGGGCTGATTCGTGGCCAGGGTGTCTGGTTCGATCTGTCCGGTGACAAGCTGGAGGATCTGTTAGTCAAGTCCCCGGTCGTCATGGTCGCGGATCTCAGCGAGACGGGGAAGGGTGCGGGCGGCGGAAGCCGCGCTGGCTCACTTCAGAAGGTTCGGCGGGCTCTGCGCGACGCGCTCGAGTACTCCCGTCGCAAGGAGGATTTCCGACGGGGCCAGATGCAGCCGTTGTCGGAGTCGGCGGAGGATCTGGAGGCGTTGGAGCCGGTGGTGAAAGGGCAGTTGCCGGTTCTCGCCTTGGCCAACCGACGCAGCGACATCGAGAACGCGCTTCGCCTTGCTCAGGAGTTCAAGCTGCGCCTGGTGGTCTGGGGCGGTGCCGAGGCGTGGCAAATGGCGAGCGACCTTGCGGCGGCGCGCATTCCCGTCGTGGTCGAGCCGCTTACCAATGTGCCCACGTTTGATGCGTTGAGTCCGCGGCTCGACAATGCGACGCTGCTTCGCGCCGCCGGCGTCACCACCGTACTCGCTCAACACGACATGGCTCATTTCCGGGACCTCCGCCAGGCAGCGGGCAATGCGGTTCGCAACGGTTTGTCATGGGACGACGCGCTTCGGGGCGTGACGCTCGCGCCGGCCGAGGTGTTCGGGGTCCAGGACCGCTATGGATCCCTCGAGGCCGGAAAGACGGCCAATCTGGTCGTCTGGACCGGCGATCCATTCGAGTTCTCCAGCGCTGCCGAGCACATCTTCATTCGCGGACGCGATGTAGCGCCTGTGAGTCGCCAAACTCAACTGCGGGATCGTTATCGCGAGTTGCCACCCCGGTTCTGATTCGTGAGTGAACTGGCACGGTTTGGGCTGATCACCATCACCTCCATCCTCTTCATCGTGGATCCGGTGGCGGCGGTTCCTACGTATCTCGTCATCACGCAGGACGAAACCCCGGAAAGCCGCCGGCGCACCGCGCTCCGCGCCTGCATTGCGATGACATTGCTCCTCACCGTCTTCGCGGCCACGGGAACGCTGATCTTTCGCACGTTCGGCATCACGCTCCCGGCGTTCCGCGTGGCCGGTGGCCTCATTCTCTGGTTTTCAGCAATGGAAATGCTGCGAGGCGAACGGCCGAGTCGGGAGGGGCGAGTGGAGATTCAGGAAGCGCAGGAAAAGGAGGATGTCGCAATTGTGCCCCTGGCGATCCCCTTGCTTGCCGGTCCCGGGGCTATCTCGACCATCGTCGTTCTGGCGGGCCAGGCGCACGCACCGCCGCAGGTCGCGTTGCTCTATGCAGCGATTCTCGTGACCGGCGTCGTCTCGTATCTCACCCTGCGAGTGGGCGAGCCGCTGCTCCGCCGCCTGGGAAGGACGGGGATTCGCGTCATCACTCGGATCATGGGGCTTCTGCTCGCCGCGGTGGCGGTGCAGTTCGTACTGACGGGCGTGAACGAAGGCTTGAGACGCTGAATCAGAGAAACGGGGTCGCGACAGCGGTGGCTATCAGGGCGACGCCCCAGACCAGATCGAGATTCACCCACAACGTGCGGAGCCAGCTCACTCCAAGCCAGTAATAGACCGTCAAGGCGGCGAGCGCGGTCACTCCGAGATATGCCCCGGTGTGGAGTCCCGCAGCGGCGAGTCCTATCGCTTCAGGGCCGCCATGGTGTGCGGCGCCCGAGCTCAGCATCCAGGGGATCACCATGAGCCCGGCGCCATGTGCCGACGCCATGAGCGTGGACCACACGACCAGATCGCGAAACCCCACCCGCATACCGGCCCAGCGAGGATGGCGGGCCCGGATCAGCCGGGACACTCCAAATGCGAGCAGACCGGCGGCTACTATCCACTTGAGCCGCTCCGGACCCACCACCACGCCCGCCACTACAGCCGCAAAGACAGCGGCGGCGATGGCAAGCCCGTGTCCGAGCGCGAGCGGCGGCAATGCTCGCCATACGGCCGCTCCTCGCCGTTCCTGAAAGCCGAGCGCCACGGCGAAGAGCCATCCCATGGCAGGGTTTACTCCGTGCCACGCGCCCAGCAGAACCATGGCTGGCCCGACGCTCGAAGCGCTGTCGGTCATGCAAAGCAGAAAGAATCCGAGGACGCGTCGCCGCCCTGGAGCCGCACCTGGTGTGGCCGCAACCCGTCGCTCAGCTCGAGAAAGAAGTTTCGGTCAAAGGTAAGGCCGCCCTCGCTTGCCGCGTCCAGCTTCACCATCCAGCCGCGGATGCCTTCGGGATAGAACTGCACGTCCCACGGCGAGTAGAGTGAGTTGGTGAAATACACCCGGCGACCGTCGCGGCTCACCTCGACCATCTGCGGGCCGCCATTGAGCGGCGTGTCCGGCCGAGACGGATGGGGAGTACGCTGTACGATTCCACCGATACGAACTTCGCCGGTCTTCCGCGGATGGAATGGGTCCGAGACGTCGTATTGGAGGAACTGCCCCGTGCCCCAACACGAGACGTACAGAAAGCGGTCGTCCAGCGACAGGTTGATGTCCGAAACCAGCGGTGGCACCGTCTTGAATCCTTTGAGTAATGGAGGCAACAACTCGGGATCGGCCGGCTCCGCAGGAATGTCGATCACCTTGTCGACCTTCCATGCGCCATTCCCCTGAGCCCGATGCCAGAGCCAGATCGAGGCGGAGAGATCCTTGAGCGAGATCGTAACGCCGGCAAAGCCATATGCCTTGCTCGGATCGCGAGCGCTACGGAGCTCGAGCGAGATCTGATACTCCGGACCCAACGGCAACACCTGCAAATGGCGGCGATTTCGCAGGTCCCAGACGTGGAGCTGATTGCCGTATTTCCCGGCCAGCAGCAACTCCGGGTTGAGTCCCTGACGGACCATGTTGGGTGTGCCCCATTCACTGGTCACCAGTGTGTCATGCGCCAGATGCCAGGCGAAATCGTACGAGAGGTATTGAGGACCGCGCTCCTTCTCCCAGGCTCCGATCAGTTCAAAAGTCTCATGATCCAATACGAAGAGGCCCCCCGGGCCATCGCCCGTTCGGGCAGACCCGAGCGCGTTGATGTAAATGCCGTCGGGCCCGCAATGAACCGTATGTGGGCTGGCGTATCCGGTCTTCGCGGCGACTTCCTCCGGTTCGATCACCTTCGTCAGTTTAGGCGAACGGGGATCGGGCTTCGTGTCGAGGATGTGCAGCCGCGACGAGTTGATTCCCGGAACTACCAGATAGCGACGCTCGAGGTGTGCGTGAGGTGCGGACGGGCACAGGCAGGAACTGCAGGCGTTCCATCCGAAGTGATGCAGTTCGTCTCCAACATTCGGTAGATCCGTTCGGCCGACCAGCGAGCCATATGCGGTCGAGCGGGGATTGACGTCCACCACGCCCATCGCATCCGGCCGGCGGCCGGTCGGATCGAGAAGGGCGACGTACGCGAGTTCCTCTGCCGGCGCCTGCATGGCGTCTCGGGGAGAAGCGTAGAAAGTCGGGTCGGGGGTCCAGCGGGCCATAGAAAGCTCCAAAGTCCCGGGGGATGGACGAGCTCAGGCGGCTAACATGGGAAATGCGACGGCGGGAAGGCAAGGGGTTCTTGTCCCGCGTTTCGCGGCCTAAACGTGCTGGGGCCCTCGCCCGTACTATCGACAGGATCTTTCCAGGAATCGGCTTCGTGTTGTTCGGTCTCCGGCCGCTGCTGCTGGCAGCCACCGTAGCATTGGCTGCAGCGCCGAATGTTCTTGCGCAGGTCGGTGGCACCACCGACACCGTGGAACGGAGCGGTCTACCTGGGCGATGTGTGGCGAGGTAACGGCGGGCTTCAGCTGACCTACGGGGTGCGCCTGGAAACCTCGAACTTTGGAGGCGCACCGTCCTACAACGCCGTTCTCGACAGCGTATTCGGAGTCAGGACCGATCGGATTCCGAGCGAGATCCGGCTTTCTCCGCGCGCCGGGTTCACCTGGATCACCGGAGGTGGGAACCCTGGGGACGGTCGCGCTGGCTTCGGTGGAACCACGACCATTCTTCGAGGAGAAGTGGGAGAGTTCCGGACTCCCACGCCCACCAGTCTCTACAGCTCGGCCCTGGCCGCGCCCGGCTTGAGCACCGCAGAGGCGCGGTTGGTCTACATCGGCTCCGCAGTTCCGATCCCTGACTGGGCCGACTACCTCCAGGACGAAGCGACTATCCCGGACCAATGTGAGAGTACGGCGACCACCGTGGGCGTAACGCCGAGTCCGAACGCGACAATATTCGATCCGGGATTTACCTCTCCCCGCGCCTGGCGCGCCTCGCTCGGCATACAGCATCGATTTCTGGGAACCCTGAGCTTTTCAGTCGATGCAAGCTATGCCCGCGGAGTGAGCCAGTATGGATTCAGCGATCTCAATCTCGTGACGTCGCCCGGGTTCACCCTACCGGCGGAGGCGAATCGGCCGGTCTACGTGCCGATCGGTGATGTCATCCCCGCGACGGGTGCCGTGAGCTCCACGGACTCGCGGGTCGATTCGCGATTCGGCCAGGTCATCGCGATCCGGTCGGACCTCGCGTCGGGCACCCGTCAGGTCACGGCTGCCTTAAACGGAATCACGGGTCGGGGAGCGTCCTTTCAGCTGTCATACACCTACACGCGCGCGCAGGACCAGTCGTCGTTTTCCGGCGGCGGTGCATCTCAGGGGTTCGCCGCCGCAACCACTGCGGGGGATCCCAACCTCCGCGAGTGGTCGCCCAGCAGCTTCGAACGTCGCCATTCGTTTCTCGCGACCATCACCTTTCCAATTACCGGTTCCCTCGAGATGACGAGCATCGGCCGGCTCAGTTCGGGCGGGCCGTTTACACCGCTGGTGGGATCGGACATCAACGGAGACGGCGCGCGGAATGACCGGGCCTTCATCTTCGATCCCAGCGCCTCGGCCGACACAGCGGTGGCTGGCAGTATGCGATCGTTGCTCGCAGCCGCGCCTGGGAACATACGGGATTGTCTCGAACAACAGCTCGGTGCCGTGGCGGGCCGAAACTCCTGCCACGGACCCTGGCAGCCTTCGCTCGACTTCCAGATCAACTGGCGCCCCACCTGGTTCGGGCTCGATCGACGACTCACGGTCTCGGTAGTGACCGTGAACTTTCTGGGCGGGCTCGACAACCTGCTGCATGGCTCGGGCAACCTGCATGGTTGGGGTTCCTCGACCGCGCCTGACCCCGTCCTTCTTTACGTTCGCAGCTTCGATCCAACAACGCGCCAATTCATTTACTCCGTAAACGGAAGGTTCGGCTCCACCGTCGGCGTCAACTCGGGCATCGTGACTCCGTTCCAGATCGGCTTTCAGGGGCACTTTACCATCGGCCCAGACCCGGTGCGCGAACGGCTGCGTTCTGCTTTCGGCTCTCGCGGGGGGAACCGTGGTGAGCGCGGTCAGGTCGACGCGAGCGAATTCGCCGCGCCGTTTGCGCGGGTACTGCCCAATCCGATCGGGCCGATTCTGGAGCTGCGTGACTCACTCCGGCTCTCGGCTGTCCAGGTTACAGAGCTGCAGGCGCTCTCTGATTCCGTCGACTTGCTGAACCGGACCCTAAGCGACTCCGTCCAGGCGGAAATCGAGCGGGCCGGCGATCGTCCGGATCCATCTGTTCTTTTCGCCCGCATCAGGCCGAACCTCACGCGCGGGCGGGAGCGCAGGCGGCAAGCGATCGCTCGTGCCCGCGAACTACTCACACCCGAGCAGTGGGCCAAGCTTCCGGAGACCGTACGCGCGCGGGACACTCGACGGCGGCGAGGGAACTGGCACACCATTGCGCGGTTTCAGCGGCTGAGTAGAATCGGGGCCGCACACGCGTGATTCCGCCATTTCTCCGGAGCTTTTCTCATGCGACGGTATCTGACCGAGTTCATCGGCACGTTCTTTCTAGTGTTTACAATTGGGCTCACCGTCACCGCAGGCGCAGCGATGGCGCCGCTCGCGATCGGATCCTCGTTGATGATCATGGTCTACATGGGTGGCCACGTATCGGGTGGTCATTACAACCCTGCGGTGTCTCTGGCGCTTCTGCTGCGGGGTAAAATGGAATCAGTAGGCGAGTTCGTGGGCTATGTGCTGAGTCAACTGGCCGGGGCCATCGTCGCTGCCCTCGCGACCTACGTCATCGTGGGACAGACGCTCAAAGTTGCTCCGGGCTCCTCCGCGTCGACTGTCGGGGCGCTGTTGGTCGAGATCCTTTTCACCTTTGCGCTCGCATTGGTAGTCCTCAACGTGGCGGCATCGGCCAAGACGCAGGGGAATTCATTCTACGGCCTGGCGATTGGGTTCACGATCGTGGTGGGTGCCTTCGCCGGTGGTCCCATTTCGGGGGGCGCGTTCAATCCGGCCGTGGGGACGGGCCCGATTCTGGTCGACGCGATAGTGACGGGGGGATCCTTGACACACCTATGGTTGTACCTCGTAGGGCCATTCCTCGGCGGCGCACTGGCGGCGGGCGTGTTTGGGATCCAAGAAGTGAGTGCGTAGTTTCGCAAATACTTGCCCGTGAACGGGGTCGCGAGCCTGTGGCCGTCCCGTTCACGCTCCTGGGTGCGACTCTTCCGCCCGCTCGGGCATCACTTTGTGGACGGAAGATGCCTCGGCCCTTTGGAGGGCCGTTACAGTTTCTTAGGAGCTCCTGAATGTCGCCTGTGAATCGACATCGCATCAATCTCACTGGTCTCATCGCCGGCGCGTTCGTCGCCGGTCTCCTCCTCGCCGGGGTTCTCAATGTGCCGAGACTGGGCAGCGCCCAGCAGGTAGCCCAGCAAGCCGCTCGCCCCTCGGCCAGCGCAGCAAAGCCCGCCGACGCCGCCGCTGCACGCACACTCTTCGATTTGAGCGAAGCGTTCGCATCGGTCGCCGAGCATGTGAAGCCGAGCGTGGTGTACGTCAGGTCGGAGCGAAAGCCGGATGCAGAGGACAACGGGAGCGGGCCGCGCATGCAGCTTCCTCCGGGGTTCGAGCGTTTCTTCCAGTTCGGCCCGGACCAGCGGAATCAGAGGCAGCCGCTGGAGCAGGCCTCCGGGTCCGGGTTCATCGTATCGCGTGACGGCTACATCATGACAAACGCGCACGTGGTCGACGGGGCCAAGCAGGTCACCGTGCGCCTGCTGGACCGGCGCGAATTCAAGGCGAAGGTTGTCGGTACCGACGCGACAACCGACGTCGCCGTCCTCAAGATCGCGGCGGACAATCTGACACCCGCCCCTCTGGGGAACAGCGACGCAACGAGAGTAGGCGAGTGGGTGCTCGCGGTAGGCAATCCGCTGGGCGACAATCTGACGTTCACCGTGACCCAGGGAATTGTCAGTGCCAAAGGACGCGCGCTCAATCTTCCCAATCGCACCGATCGCAGCATTCAGGATTTCATTCAGACCGACGCGGCCATCAACCCAGGGAATTCCGGTGGCCCGCTGGTCAGCGTTCAAGGTGAGGTCATCGGGGTGAATTCGGCGATCGCGAGTGAGACCGGTTTCTACTCGGGTTACGGCTTCGCCATTCCGATCAACCTGGCGCGTCGGGTGATGGATCAGCTGATCAAGAACGGCCACGTCGACCGGGCCGCGCTCGGCATCCTGGTTCGCGATGCCACGGCGAATGACGCTCAGTACGTCGGACTCCCTGAGATTCGCGGGGTACTGGTGCAGGACTTCTCTCCGTCAGGCAACGCCGCCGAACGCGCCGGGCTCGAGCCGGGCGACATCATCATCTCGATTGACGGGCAGCCCGTGCAATACGTCGCCCAGCTCCAGCAAGCCATTGCGTTCCGCAAGGCCGGTGAGTCGGTCAAGGTCGAAGTGGCTCGGAAGGGCGGGGTTCGAAAGACCTACACCGTCCCACTCCAGCGGATCAACCAGCAGTCGGAGGTGGCGTCGGCAGATAAGTCCGACGACTCGACCGATGAGGCAGGAGCCTCCGCGATGCCGGCTCTGGGCCTCTCCGTTGCTCCGCTGGACCGCAACACGGTTGAACAGCTCGGACTACCCACAGCCGTAAAGGGCGTGGTCGTCACCAATGTGCAGCCTGACGGCCCGGCCGCGGAGTCGATCGCCGATCCGGATAACGGTGGGCCCGACGTGATCGTTTCGCTCGAAGGGAAACCAGTGAGAACGCCGCACGAGCTTCGTGCCGCGATGAACGGGCTCAAGCCCGGGGACATCGTGACACTGCGGCTCTACAATGCAGCGGCAAAGAACTATCGGATCGAACGGCTCAAGCTGGGGGAGATGGCCGCGAAGTAGCGCCGCTTACCACAGCGAAAAGGGGCGGGTCGCATGAGCGGCCCGCTCTCTTTTTCTGTCAGACCCGGCCGCGCGACTGACCGGTGGCGAGGGCGCCCGCGACCATGTGAGCGACTCGGAGCGGCTCGGGGAGACGGGATTTTCGCAACGTACGCCGGACCAGCGCTACTGCCTCTGCCGGACTCAATCCGGACCCAGCAACGAAAAGCCCGGGGGCCGCCTCGACCGCGGCAGGCGATCGATCCAGCAATGCCAGGCGCTCGGTCAGTCCGGCGGCGCGCAGAGCGCGCCTCAGCTCCGAATCAGCGGGGTTGCGCCGCGTGACGGCGACAACCGGCCGCGCGACCAGTTCCGCCAACTTGTCCAGGTCGACCACGCCAAGGCCGGCGATAGTGATCCCACCGAGCAAAATCGCCTGAATGCTGCGATAGGCGCGAAGCCCTCCAACCCAGGCGCTCAGAAATCCGGCAGCGTCGTCGCCATCCACGGCAAAGGTCGCCACCGCGACTGCCTCGATGAGGTCGGGCCCTTCCATGACGACCCCGACAATCGGCACCGATTGGTCTCTGCCCTTGCGAAACGGGGCGTCATCGATGCCCAGGACGTGGGGTCGCGAAATGAGTTGTCGGACGTGCTTAGCCACTCTGGCCCGATGTTACTCCGTCCGTGCGCCGGCCGTCGCGAGTAGGCTCGCGGGATTTGTTCCGAGGAGCTGCGCGGCTTGTGAAGCGTAGCCTGCGGTCACCAGAGCCTCGTATGCCTCTCTGGGTGATCCACGCGATCGGCGCGATCCGTGATGGTCCGTTGCGATGAGGTCGATCAGACCAGCCTCGAGCAGCTGCCAGGCGAGCGTCTGGGCCTCGGGATTCGAGGTCTCGTAGTAACCCGTAAAGCTTCCGGTATTTACCTGGAGGAGAGCACCCGCCTCGCGCCAGGCGGCGGCCGTTCCCAACGGGTCGAGTCCGTCCGGGAAACGATATCGTTCGGCGTGTGCGATGACGATCTTGCGGCCTCGCTCAAGAACCTCTTCAACCACATCGTTGTGAGTGCCCTGGAGATCGAATCCAAACTCGATGAGCAGATAAGGAGTGCCTGCGAGACCCAGCCCTTCACAGCCGAGCACCGGCGCAATCATCTCGGCGGACGAGGCCCAGATCTCCTGGCCGAGCCCGAGCTCGGGCAGTCCCGCCTGTTGCTCGACGGCACTCTCGAGTGTCTCGAAAGCAAGCCGATGCCGGGCCAACTCCTTCTCAACCGCCTCGCGCGTGGGCAACTGTGGAAGGAGCAGATGGGGCGTCGCCACGACGGTACCTACGCCGTCCAACGCCAATGCCCTGAGGCAGTCGATTGCCTCGGCGGGAGTTCTCGCGCCGTCGTCAATTGCCGGAATCAGGTGATTGTGGAGATCTACCAGGGGCTGCTTGGACGGATCGGCCTGCACGTGGGACGTTTTGGTCATGACGGGGCGAAGTTTAGCAACCTTTATGCCCCTTCCTCCAGCCGATTCAGCAACCCTGCCTGTTCTTGCAAGATCTGCGTTGCCTCCTCCAAGCCGATCACTCGGAAGCGAACGGGATCGCCTGGTCGACGTTGAGCCAGGCGGCCGATATCAGCTGTCGCCACCACGGCGATTCTGGCGTAACCTCCCACCGTAGGGCCATCCGCAAGCAGCACGATCGGCTCACCCCCGGCCGGCAGTTGAATGGTCCCGACGCATACGGGCGCGGAGGGGCGATCCTGGGTGACGCGAACACGGGAACCACGTGCCTCCAGCCGATAGCCCATGCGGCTGGCCGCGCGGGAGATGTGATACTCAGCTTCCACGAATCGCTCCCAATCGCCGGGCTCGAGCATGTCGATATCCGGCCCCGGCAAGATCCTGATCGGCTGCTCGTCGGGCTCGAGGAAAACCCAGGGCGCATTCCTCGCGCTGTGTGTCAGCGGTGCAGCTCCGACCGGGAGTCGATCACCCGAGCGCAAGGTCCGACCTTCGAAGCCGCCAAAACGAGCCGGGAGATAAGTGGACCGGCTTCCCAGCACCACTGGAACATCGATTCCCCCTGCCACGGCGAGATAGAGCCAGGCACTTCGCTCGAGGCGGTGAACTTCCAGGACTTCCGCGGCGGCGGCTTGGACGAGGACACCTTGGTCGACCGCACGGTGGCCCAGTGTAGCCGCACAATGCGCACCGAGGAGCAGGAACGCCGTCGCTTGCTCGAAGCGAAGCTTGCCGCCGCCGAGGCCCCATTCCAACCCAGCGGCGTCCCGCGGGTTTCCTACCAGAAGATTGCCGGCCGCAAGGGAGAAACGATCGAGTGCACCGGACAGTGGCACGGCGGCAGCGAGATGATTCGGCCGGCCGAGATCCTGCACGGTCGCGAACGGCGGAGCGCGAAGGAGGCTGATCACGGGACCGGTTCGAATCGGACGCGGTCGCCCGCGGTAAGCAGGTTAGGCACGCTCTGGCTCGGATCGAACAGGACCGTGTCCGTGCGCCCGATCAGGTGCCAGCCGCCCGGGGTTTCGATCGGATAGATCGCGGTCTGCTCGCCGGCAATAGCAACGCTCCCCGGGGGAATTCGTTGACGCGGTTCCAGCCTTCTGGGCAAAGCCAGCGTGGGATCGAGGGGGCCGAGATAGCCGAAACCCGGAACGAATCCGAGGAACAGCACCTGATAGGTGCGCTCTGCGTGCCGTCGGATGACCTCGGCGGATGGCAATCCCAGCCGCTGCGCCACCACGTCGAGATCCGGCCCGTCATAGCGGACGGGAATGACGTGACATTTGCTGCTCTTGCCATCATCAGGGGCCGGCTGCTGCACCTCGGCCGCCGCCAGCCTGCGCAGTAGGTCCGCCAGCGCACCTGCATCGGCGATCGCAGGATCGAAATGAACTGCCAAGGCCGCGTAGGCCGGTACGACGCCGATTCGCCCGGCAACGTCGCGCCCGCGCAGCTCGTTTGCGAGCCGTGCGATGCGAGCGCTCAGCTCGAGGTCGACACCGGTGCCGAGGCTGACGAGATATGCCGAATCGCCGAGCGCGACGATCCGCACCGAGTAAATCACCGGACAAACGGTGCGACCGCGATTCCCGCCGACGCGAGGCTCCTCCGAACCGCGCGCAACACCGTGACAGCACGCGCGCCGTCACCGTGAACGCACAGTGACTCGGCCGCGACCTCGATGATCGCGCCATCCGTGGTTTCGACTTCACGTTCAGTGACGAAGCGGACAGCTCGCGCCGCCGCAATCGCCGCGTCATCGATGAGAGCGCCCGGTTGGTCGCGGGGAACCAGAGAGCCGTCCCTGCGATAGCCGCGGTCGAGAAAAGCCTCCGCGATGGGGCGCAGACCCGTGTCGGCAGCAGCATCGAGCAGGGCGCTGCCGGCCAGGCCCAGGAGAGCGAGACCCGAATCGGCTGCGCGAACGCCGTCGGCAATGGCTTTAGCGATGGCGGGGTCCCGGGCGGCTCGATTATAGAGAGCGCCGTGGGGCTTCACATACCGAACGCGGGTCCCCGCCGCAAAGGCGCAGGCCATCATGGCGCCGACCTGATAGGTGACGTAGTCGCGAATCTCGGCCGCTGACGCACCCAGCTCGCGGCGGCCGAAGCCGGGAAGATCAGGGTATCCTGGGTGGGCTCCCACGACCACGCCGTGTCGCGCAGCGACCATGGCGGTCTCGCGCATGAGCGTTGGATCGCCCGCATGAAATCCGCAGGCGATGCTGGCGGATGAAATGAGCGGGAATAGGTCGGTATCAGCCGGCGGCGGCCACACACCGAAGCCCTCGCCGACGTCAGCGTTGAGATCGATGGAGTGGACCGGAGCGGGCACGGGTCAAATCAAGCAGCGCGGGTAGGGAAGTGAAACAATCGGCCGCGAAGCCTCGTTTCTACTTGCAACGGCCCGCACGGGCTGCTCGGTCGTTCCACAGCGAGGTGACCCATGCAACGGTACTGGCTTCGGATCGCCCTTGGTGCAGCGGCGATTTTCGTCTTGGGTATGGGTGTTATCACCTTGGCACGCAATAGTATAGCAGAACTCCAGGCTTTGGCGACGTCGACCCGTCCAATCAGCATCCCGTTGGTCATCATGCCGTTCCGGCTGAATAGCACGCAGATCGGGACCGTTCGCCGGCTCGACATACTGAGGCGCTCCCCTCGCCAGGTTTCCGGCATCCGCCTGACGGTGCGCCTGGACGACTCGGTAACAGCCGCACGACTGCCCGACTGCCGGGTGACGCTCTTCGAGCCGGAAGGATTCGCTGACGGCAGCGGATTCCGCTGCGTGGGCGCGGCTGATTCGGCGGCTCAGAACCTCAAGTTGATCGGTGAGATTGCTTTCGAGCCGAGCGGTGTGGTGCGAGCGCTGTTCGCACCCGCCGATCATGCGGATCACTGGCAGAGTCACGACAGCGCCGAGATTCGCGCCGAGTTTGCGAAGCTGCGAGCGAGAAATCTGTCCGATTCGGCGTTGGGTGCTGTAATCCGCGCGGATTCCCTCGGAACCCTGATCGACATCGGCAGCAAATCGGGGAAAGGACTGGTTCACATTCAGGCGGACTCGCACGGAGCATCGCTCCAGATCCGTGATCGTTCCGGTCGAAAAATCGTTCAGCTGCAGGCCGACCCGGCCGGCGCAAGACTCTCCGTTCTCGCGGACTCCGTTCGCCCGGCCCGGTAGGCGATCCCCGCTCCCGCCGTGCGAGCTCCACGCCTAACTCGCACCATCGCGATGAAGGCGTCGGGCGTGTTTGTACGGGAAGAAGTCGAAGATTTCTCCCGCCTCGAGTCGGCGCTGGACAGCGGTCCAGAAATCGGGCGTGAGCAGATCGCTGTGGGCGCCAAGAAAGGTGCCTCGAAGCCGATCGCCGGGAATGAGAAAGGCCGCGAATTCCTCAGGAAATACATCGTGCTCGCCGACGTGGAACCAGGGCTCGGCTGCCATCTCGTCTTCCGGCGTGCGAGCCGGCGGCAAGCGTCGTATGGTGCAATCGGTGAGCAGGCATAGCTCGTCGTAGTCGTAGCAGATCACCCGTCCGTTTCGAGTAACGCCAAAGTTCTTGAGCAGCATGTCGCCGGTGAAGATATTGGCGCCGGCCAAGTCCTTGATGGCGTTGCCGTAGTCCAGAATGGTTTCCCGAGCGGTACCCGCGTCGGCTTGGAGCAGGAACAGATTCAGGGGTGTCACTCGGCGCTCGGTGTAGACGTGACGTAGGAGAACGCTCTCGTCCTTCACTTCCACACTTTGGCCGGCCTGGCTCTGCAGGTAGGCCAGCAAATCCTCCGGGAAGCAGCGCCGCCGAAGCTCCAGGTTTTCGAACTCCTGGGCATCCGCCAGGCGCCCTACGCGATCCCGCTGAAACACGAAGTGATAGCGATCCATGACAGCCCGTCGCGTCGTGTTCTTGGGCGCGCCGAAGCGATCGCGGATGATCTTGAACACCAGGTTGAAGCTGGGGAGCGCGAAGACGCACATTACCATTCCTTCGTCACCTTCGGCGAGGGCGAAACGGGCTTCGGGCCTTTCCATGTGGCGCATGAGCGAGCGGTACAGCTCGGTCTTGCCGTGCTTGCTGTAGCCGATCGACGTATACAGCTCGTCGATTCGCTTATGCGGCATGATGGATTGGAGGAACGTGATGAGCCCGCGAGGGTGAAGTGCCTCGACGAAGAAGTACGACCAGCTGAATCCGAACACGACACTGGCCTCGTCCTGAGTGAGCAGGACGGCATCGACCATAATGCCTTCTTTGCCGTGGACTAGAGCAACGACCAGCGGGGTCAGCTCGTTGGCTCCGTGCACCCGCCCTATGAGGTAAGCGCCCTTGTTGCGGTAAAAGGGCGATCGGAGCACGTCGATGGCCACCGGCCCACGCTCCCACCCCAGCTCGCACAGTCGGTTGTCGATGACGGTCGCGACCAGTTCTACGTCGTGCGACGCATTTGCGTAGGGAACGTCCCACCCGCACGCCGCCAGCAAGCGGCTTACGAGGTCTCGGCTGGTGCCCTCACCGCGGTAGGTGTCGAACAGCATGGGACCGGTTCGTGCCAGCGGCCCGCTGGCGGGAAACTCGATAAACTCGGCATCAGAGGTCGCGCCGATGGTGCCAAGCACGCGTCGGCTCACCGAGTTGAAGAAGGTCTCGGCCAGCTCGGCATCGTCGCGGCCTTCAGTGAGGCCGGCGTACAACGATCGGAGACGAGTCCAGGTCTTCCGGTCCTGGATGTCAGCCTCCAGGACTTGGTGCAGATAGGCGGTCGCGGTCTCCACGTGCAGCCGATAGAGAGCGAGCCGCTCCGCGGCATCAGCCTGGGTACCGTGCCAATCGCGGCTCTGAAATCGTTGGCGGGCCCGACGCGTGACCTCGGCGAATTCAGTGTACCAAAGCTGGTACTCGCCGAAGATTCCCGCTGCCGCCGGTTCCGGTCGAACGTTGCCGTTCATAGGAGGGTGGCTAACTTAGACCCTTCACGAAACCACCACCTTCGCTGGCATTCGGTATGTCCATCCTTTCGGCACCCGCATACAAGGAGCTTCGGACCCCAACGGATGGCGAGTCGATCGCCATGCACGACGGCAAGCTGGAGGTCCCGAGCCATCCGATCATTCCGTTCATCGAGGGCGACGGCACCGGCCCAGACATCTGGCGCGCGGCGCAGCAGGTCTTCGATGGAGCTGTGACGAAGGCCTACGGCTCAGACCGTCGCATCGTCTGGTTCGAGGTGTACGCTGGTGAGAAAGCCAAGAACCGTTCGAACAGCTGGCTGCCGGACGACACCCTCGCCGCAATCTCGCATCATCTGGTCGCGATCAAAGGCCCGCTTACTACGCCGGTGGGTGGCGGATTCCGGTCGCTCAACGTCGCTCTCCGGCAAAAGCTCGACCTCTACGCCTGTGTGCGTCCCGTTCGGTATTTCGAGGGCGTGCCATCGCCTGTCAAGGCGCCGCAGGACGTCAACATGGTGATCTTCCGGGAGAACACGGAAGACATCTACGCGGGCATCGAGTACAAGGCACGGTCGGAGGACGCACGCAAGCTCATCCGGTTTCTCCAGGAAGAAATGGGAGCCCAAACCATCCGGTTCCCGGATTCGAGCGCCATCGGAATCAAGCCGATCTCTGAAGAGGGCAGCAAACGGCTCATTCGCGCGGCCATTGAGTACGCGATCCGTGAGGGCTTCGCCAGCGTGACGCTCGTCCACAAGGGCAACATCATGAAGTTCACCGAGGGCGGCTTCCGCGACTGGGGCTATCAGCTGGCAAAGGAAGAGTACGGCGCGACCGAGGTGGATGGCGGCCCCTGGTGCAAGCTACCGAACGGTGTGGTGATCAAGGACGTGATCGCAGACGCGTTTCTGCAGCAGATTCTCACACGGCCGCGGGATTATGGCGTGATCGCGACGATGAATCTGAACGGCGATTACATCTCGGATGCATTGGCCGCCCAGGTCGGCGGGATCGGGATCGCTCCGGGCGCCAACATCAATTACGTCACCGGGCACGCCGTGTTCGAAGCCACCCACGGCACCGCACCGAGGTATGCGGGCCAGGACAAGGTGAATCCGGGGTCGCTCATTCTATCCGGAGAGATGATGCTGCGACATCTGGGCTGGTCGGAGGCGGCCGATCTCATCGTCTCGTCGCTGGAGCGGACGATCGGGCAGAAGAAGGTGACCTACGACTTCGAGCGGCTCATGTCCGGCGCGACATTGGTGTCGACGAGCGGGTTCGCCCAGGCGATGGTCGAAAACATGTAGCTCGAAAGACAGTGGGGAACAGGACCGAGCGCTGCTCTATCCTGTTCCTAGCGCCGTCGCCTGAACTTTTCCAACGCCCGACGATCCCGCTTGGTAGGCCGCCCCTTTTCCTCATAGGTCCAGGCGGCTGCGCCGAGCCGAAGCTGGCCGGCCACGCGCTCCCGCTCCGCACGGCTCTCGGGCCGCTCTTCGTAAAGGGTCGCGGCCACCGTTGCTGACCCGCGCCGTTCCGCCAGGTTTCGCACCATCAGCACATACTCGTATGGCCCGGCCCGGAGGCGCACCTCATCTCCCGGGCGCACCAGCTTGGCGGGCTTGGCACGCTCCCCATTTACCTCGACCTTCCCTCCGGCCACCGCCTCGCTGGCCAGCGATCGCGTCTTGAAAAACCGCGCGGCCCAGAGCCATTTGTCGATGCGAACCCGCTCTTCGTCGGTCATTCCCAATGATATCGTCGAGCTACGCTGGTCGCAGGCGAATCTCTGCCCTTTCGAAGGCACCGCCGCCACGGCGACATTTGTTGCGTGACCCGCACACTCATCATAGCCGCGCTTCTCGTTGCGCGGCCCCTCGCAGCACAATCCACGTTGCTGGGTGACTCGGAGCGTCCGGTTGCTCGCTCCGGTCCCGACTCCGTACTCCTTGCGGCGCAATTGGCGCTCGATCGGGGGCTGCCCTGGCGCGCAAGTCAAATGCTCGAGCCGATCGTACGCGATTCGGTGCGGCGAGCGCCGGACGCAATTCTGCTGGCCGCAAATGCGGCAGCGCGCTGGGGCGGCTGGTCTCGAGTGCAGCGACTTCTGGCGAGCGTGGCCTGGAAAGGAACGTCGGCTGCCGGGGCCGCCGACCTGCTGGCCTCCCGTGCCGCCCTAGAACTGGGATCGGATTCTCTCGCAGCGGCGCATGCCCGCACGGCCGCAAAGGAATTGGCCGATCCACTTCGTCGAGCCGAGGCGATGATCGTGCTGGGCCGGGCACTCGATCGACTGGGACAAAGCGACAGTGCTGCCCTCGTGTACGACAGTGCGGCCGCGCTGGCCCCGCAGGTGGGAGATTGGCTTCGACTTCGCGCAGCTTCTCTGACGGCGGACAGCGCTCAGCGAGGTCACCGCCTGGCACCGATCCGTCTCCCCGCGGCGCTGGACCGGTTTGCCATGACCGAAGCCGTCGCGCGAGAGAAGGCGGGGGACCTGCTCGGCGGTGCTGCTCTCTATCGGAGCATGGGGAATCCGGCGGCCGCGCTTCGATTGCAGCTGGCCGCACAATCGGATATGGAGAATCGCGATTCAGTCCGGCAGGCGCTGCTGCTGTTGCTGGGACAGCAGTCTCCCGCAATCGTCCGGGGAGCGGTGGCTTTGCTCGACAGCGCACTCGCACCACTCACGTCCGAGCAGGAGCTCGCTGTCGCCAGGGCCATCGGTCCAGCCGGTGTTCCATCCCGTGCCGTCGCGGGATTCGAGCGAGCGTTCAAGGCTGAGCTCGGCAATGCGCAGGATCGATTCGACTATGCCGGCGCGTTGTTCAAGCTGGGCAAGTACGCGGATGCGGCAAAGGCATTCGCACGTGTTCCCGCGCACGACAAGAAGCTGGGTGGCGCAGCGGCGTATCAGCGCGCGCGATCTCTGCTGCGTGATGGACAGCTCGAGCCGGCACGAAAGGCGTTCAAGGCCGTGGCACACAAGTTTTCGCGGGACACGGCGGCGGCTCCTCCCGCGCTCTGGCTGCTGGCCGATCTGGCGGCGGATGATGATCAAGACGCGGAGGGACGCAAGCTGTATCGCGAGCTGAGCAAGCGCTTCCCGGAGTCTCGCTTTGCTCCCGGCGCGCGGTTTCAGGCGGCCCTCATCACCCTGCTTCAGGACGATGCGTCTGGGGCTGCTCTCGCATTCGACTCGCTGGCTGACAGTCCCCAAGCAGGTGATGAAGGACGTGCCGCTCGTTACTGGGCGGCCCGTGCCTGGGATCGGGCGAACGATTCGCTGCGGGCCCGTTCCCGCTGGAGCTCCCTGGTCGAGCGGGATCCAACGTCGTACTACGCCGGGCTCAGCGAGCGCCGACTCGGTCTGGCGACCTGGACTCCTCCTGCTGCGCCGGACTCCTTTGTCTCGGTGCCGTCAGTTGACAGTGCGATGGATCGGGCCAAGCTGCTCGCGCGGCTCGGCATGCCGGACGAGGCGGGTTGGGAATACGATCGGATCGTACGCGATGCAGGTCGCTCGGTGGAAGGACTTCTCGCTACGGCCGATGCGTTGCGAAGCGCCGGCTACGCCTATCAGGGAATGCGGCTCGCACGACGGGCTCTTGCGGCCGGAGTGCCCGCCGATGCCCGGATCTATCGGCTGCTGTACCCGGTAGTGCAGCGCGATGCTCTCGTCGCCGAGTGTGCTGCGCAGGGGCTCGATCCGGCTCTGGTGGCGGCCTTGATCCGGCAGGAGTCGTCCTTCAATCCTGCTGCGACCTCTTCCGTCGGGGCGCGGGGACTCATGCAGGTCATGCCCGATGTCGGGAGGACGGTCGCCGGCGGGCTCGGCTTTTCCGAATGGGATCCGGTGCTCCTCTGGCAACCCGACGTGAGTATCTCCATTGGCACCGTCCATCTGAGGGACCTGGTGGCCCGCTACACCGACCAGACCCGCATCCTGGCCGCCTACAACGCCGGCATCTCGCGCGTGGATAGGTGGAACGACAAGCTGGGTGTGGAAGACCCGGAAGTGTTCGCCGAGAGAATTCCGTTTGTCGAGACCCGGGACTACGTCCGGATCATTCAACGGAGCCGAGATCTGTACCGTGTGCTGTATGACTGGCATTAAGGGTGGGGAAAAGGGGGAAAGCGGGAAAAGGGGGAGAGGGAGAAAAGGGAGCGGCGCCTCCCCCGTTCTCCCTTTCCCCTTTTCTCCCGTTCTCCCGTCTCACTATCTTGCCCTGCGTTCCCCCTGACAAACCCGGCGCCGAGGCACGATGGAGTCTTCTGCCGCGGGGCAGGTCGAGACGATCCCCCGCACCCATTCACAGCGGCCCGGTCGTCCTTCGCTTCCTCCTCAACGCACGCTGCTCACATGGCTGTTCGTCGGCCGTCTGGTCCTGGCGCTCGCCACGCTGCTGGGAGCGTCGCTGGTATGGACCCAGCGTCCCGACGTTTCGTTCATCAGCAGCATTGCGGTGGTCTTCGCCCTCACGTTTACAGGCTATGGCGCTTGGGCCGTATTCGTGCGGAACGTCATTCCCTCCAGGGCGTTCCTTCAGATCCAGGCCCTGGTCGACCTCGGCCTGGTCACGGCACTGGTTCACCTTGCAGGAGAACCCAAGTCGGCCTTCCCGGCGCTCTACGTGCTCGTGGTGGCGGCCTACACGATGCTGCTGCCGCTGGGCGCAGGGGTCTTCACTGCCGTAGCCGCCTCCGCGATGTACCTGGGCGACATCCTGCTCGGGCAGGCGGCGCGCCCCGACACCGCCCTCTGGATCCAGTTCGGGGTGTTCAACGTCGTGTTTCTGCTCGTCGCGGTGCTGAGTCAGCGGCTGCGCGAAGCAGGTGTCGAGCAGGAGTCACTCGAGACCGAGCTGGCACGGGTGAGGTTGGAAGCGGACGACATTCTGCGCAATATCCGATCGGGCGTGCTCACGGTTGACGGCCGCGGCCGACTGGCATTCATCAATCCGACGGCCGAACGAATGCTGCGGCTGCAGGCAAGCTCACTGATCGGCCAGCCCGTGCTCGAGCAGCTCAAGTCCCGCTCCAGCGAGTTATGGGCAGCCATCAACAGCGGAATCCGCGCCGGGCGAAAGATCAGTCGAGGCGAGGGACTGGTTGCATCCGCGCAGGGTCGCCAATTCCCCATTGGCCTGAGCACCACGGTGTTCCAGCAGGAAAGCCAGGAAACGCCGTCGGTAACGGCGATTTTCACCGATATTTCCGACCTCAAGCAGCTTCAGGAGTTGCATCTCCGAGCCGAGCGGTTGGAGGCGGTGGCTGCGCTGAGCGCCTCACTGGCTCATGAGATTCGCAATCCGCTCGCCTCGATCCGAAGCTCGGTCGAACAACTCGCGCGCGCGAAGTACGCGACCAGCGACGAGCGATTCCTCGCCGATCTCATCGTCCGCGAGAGCGATCGGCTGAGCCGGCTTTTGAACGAATTCCTGGACTTCTCCCGGGTGCGCGCCACCGAGTTCGTACCGGTGGATATGCGCGACGTGGCGCTCGCGGTGACACGCCTGGTAAAGGAGCACCCCGACTGCCCGGCGGAAGCTGTTCTGGAAGTGCATGGACCGCGCACCGTCCTCGACGGCGACGCGGACCTGCTTCACCGGGTCATCGCGAACCTGGTGCTCAATGCCGTGCAGGCAGCCAAAGGAAGCAAAGTGCACGTGACCGTATCGGTGGGCGAAGCAGACGGTGGCGCCAATCTTCCCCACGGGCATCTGGATCGTGCGGTTCGGCTGGAAATCCGGGATGACGGTCCGGGAATTCCGGACGAGATTAGGGAGCGTGTCTTCGAGCCGTTCGTGTCGGGCCGGCCCGGCGGTAGCGGCCTTGGGCTGGCAATTGTGCAACGGGCGGTAGAGGCGCATCGAGGGCTGGTGTTGCTAGACTCCAAACCGGGAGCCGGCACCGCCTTCACGGTTCTTCTGCCGGCCGAGTGGACGCCTGAGGAGGGAGCATGAGTCAGAAGCCTTCGGTGCTCGTGGTTGACGACGAGTCCGGAATACTCGATACGCTCCGCATTCTGTTGCGGAACGAGGGATTCGAGGTCACCACGGCGCAAGGCGGCAAGGCCGGGCTGGAGCAGATTCGGAGCGGCAGTCACGACATCATCCTGTCCGACGTTCGGATGCCCCAGGTCTCGGGTCTCGACATCCTGCAGGCGGCGCGGGAGCAGGATCCAATGACGCCCGTCATCCTGATGACGGCGCAGGCGTCGCTCCAGAGTGCTATCGCAGCCGTCAACTCGGGCGCGTTCCACTACATCCAGAAACCCTTCTCGAACGACGAGCTGGTCGCGATCCTGCGCCGGGCCTGCGAGTTCCGCGCGGTGCGGGTGGAGAATAAGCAGCTCAAGCAGGAAATTCGCCGGCGCGAGCGTGCGGGCACGACCGTCACTCGTCCGATCGGGAAGTCGAAGCGATTCGTCGAAGTCCTGAGGCTGGCAGAACACGTCGCACCCACCGACTCGACCGTACTCATCCAGGGAGAGAGCGGAACCGGCAAGGAGGTGGTGGCGCGCTACATCCACAACCTCTCTAGTCGGAGCGACGGCCCATTCCTCTCGATCAACTGTGGCGCCCTGCCCGAGAACCTGCTCGAGAGCGAATTGTTCGGTCACGTGAAGGGCTCGTTCACCGGCGCAGTGCGGGACAAGCAGGGTCTGTTCGCGGCTGCCCGAGGCGGGAGCTTCTTTCTTGACGAAGTGGGCGAGATGCCACCGTCGCTCCAGGTAAAGCTGCTCCGGGTGATTCAGGAGCGCGAAGTCATCCCGGTGGGCGCAACCGAAGCAATTCCGGTAGACGTTCGGATCATCGCCGCCACCAACCGCGATCTCGAAGAAGAGGTCAGGCGAGGGAATTTCCGGTCAGATTTGTTCTATCGGCTCAACGTGATCGCCGTAAACCTGCCCGCACTACGCGAGCGGCGCGACGACTTGATCTCGCTGATCGAGCTATTCCTCGAGAATCTGGGGCAGGAAACCGGCAGCGAGGCGAAGGCGCTGTCGCAGGACGCCCTGGATGCGGTCACGGTGTACGAATGGCCGGGGAATGTGCGGGAGCTGGAGAATGCGCTGGAGCATGCGGTCGTGCTCAGCAAGAGCAATCTCATCGAGGCCGGCGCGCTGCCCGAGCGCATCACCAAGCGAAAGAAGGAACCCCTGGTAGCGGAGCGCTCTTACAAGAATCCCACACTCGAGGTCATCGAGCGCGCCTATATCATGTACGTCCTTCAAGCCGAAGGCGGTAACAAGACCCGCGCGGCCGAAGTGCTGGGCATCGATCCATCCACGCTTTATCGGAAACTCTCGCGCTACGAGGGCGAGGCCGTCTGACGGGTAAGTCTCCGCGCGACTGGCTGGGAATCGCTTTCGTTGCTGTCACGGCTTGCGCCGTCTATGCGCAGACCGCGCAATATGACTTTGCCTACGACGACCTGCAGGTCATCCGCGAGCGCCCGCTCTTCCATTCATTGGCCAACTGGCGCGAGATTCTGACGGCGAGCTGGTGGCCCAATCACAACCTCTACCGCCCTCTCACGGCCCTTACCCTGGCGATGAACTGGGCGGCGAGCGCTGGAAATCCAACCGCGTTTCATGTCACCAACATCGCCCTGCACGCGGTCGGTGCGGTCCTGGCCTATTTGCTGGCCACTCGCCTGCTTGGGGCCGGTGGTGGAGCTCTGACCGCCGGATTGCTGTTCGCGGTGCATCCGGTGCATGTGGAAGCGGTCGCCAATCTGGTGGGTCGAGCCGAGGTGCTCGCCACCATCTTCGTCATCGTCGCTGTGCTGCTCTACGGTCTCGATGGACGGCTGGCTGAATCCGGCGACGACCGCTCCTGGAGACGATATGCGACCGCCGCGGGCACGCTGGTAGCGACCGCGCTCGCACTGGCCTCCAAGGAATCCGCCTTCGCTCTTCCGGGCTTGTTGTTGCTGCTGGATTGGCTGGACGCGTCGTTACGGGGGAAGCGCGGCCTGGGCGTGGAGCGGCACTGGGTCCTGTGGCTCGGCGCCGTGGCCGTCGCGTTTGCCTGGCTGCTCTGGCGCGCGAATGTGGTCGGCGACCTCACCGGTAAGGAGGCCGCACCTGGCGTCGAGGATATGGGACTGGTGGGGCGCACTGTGGCGATGCTGCCGGTCGTGCTCCAATACGGCCGCCTCCTGTTTTTTCCGGCGCGTCTCTCTGCCGACTACTCACCCAATTTTCTCGTCCTGGGTTCGTGGCTCACGCCCAGCACTCTCGCGGGACTTCTCGCCCTGATCGCGTGCGGGGCCGTTGCGTGGATGGCATGGCGACGTGCGCCGGTGGTGACGTTCTCGCTGGGCTGGATAGGTGCGACCATCCTGGTAGTCGCGAACATCCTGGTCCCGACCGGCGTGATCCTCGCCGAGCGTACGCTCTATCTCCCGTCGGTCGGGGCAGTGCTTCTGCTCGGCTGGATCGCAGGCGTGGCCTGGACACGCCGGCCTCTTGCCACCGCCGCGGTCGTCGGCCTTCTCGTCGTGGCGGGCGGCGCTCGGACCATGACCCGCAATCCGGTATGGCGAAACAATGCGGCTCTGTTCCCTCAGATCGTGCGCGATGCGCCGGGCTCGTCGCACGCGGCGTGGGTGGCAGGTGGAATGGCGGAGGAGGCCGGCAATCTGCCGGAGGCGGAGCGGATGTACCGCCAGTCGCTCGAGATCTATCCGCTGGCCTGGAATGCCTGGCGAGACCTTGGACGGGTGATCAATGCGCAGGGTCGGTATGCCGAAGCCGGTGAGGCATGGTGGGCATCCTGGCGGCTCAACAACAACGCACTTCTCACGGCGCAGCGAGCGATCATAGCCGCCCTCCGGGTGGGTCAGGTCGATACCGCGGCGACTCGGCTCGCGATTGCCCGGGCTGCACGGCCGCAGAGCTGGGAGCTCTGGCTTGCCGGTGGTGAGGTCGCCATGGCGCAAGGCCAACCGCTTCGCGCCATGACCCTGCGGCGGCAGGCGGCCTGGCAGTTCCCCGACACCGCACGCTTCTGGGGACTCACTGCCGAGGCAGCCCTCCAGGCCCGCCAGTGCCCGGAGCTTGTCGTCGCGATCCACCGTCTACGGGCGCTCAAGGCCGATTCCGCTGGAGTCGCTCCGCTCGAAGAGGGTGCTCGCGGCCTGGGGTGCCGCTAGACCGTGGCGCGGACCATGCAAATACCTGCGCTCCGGTTTGGTCCCGCTGCCCACTCCTACGTGGTCGGACGGAGGGCCGGAATTCTTGACCCATGCCAGCAAGCACTGGAACCGCAATCGCTTCCATGAAAGTCTCCGAGCCGCATCAGGCTCGCTATCCCGCTTTGCCCAGCCCGCGTATCCCATCCGGCGCCTTCCGCAACGCCGCGTTGGGTGCCGCGAGCTGCGGCAACATCCCCCTCCCATGACCCGGCTCACGCGACCCGCCCCCCTGCTGGTGTTCACGATCGCTTGCGCCGTCTTCGCCCAGAGCGTGGGGTACGGCTTTGCCGGTGATGATCTCTCCGGAATCCGCGATCGTGTGCTCTTTCACGACCTGAGGAACTGGCAGGAAATTCTCACGAGCTCGTGGTGGCCCCATGCCTTGTACCGGCCACTCACGGGGCTGTCGTTTGCCTTGAATTGGGTTCTCGCCGGCGGACATCCCGGAGTGTTCCACGCGGTGAACCTGATTCTTCATGGCATTGTGAGCGTGCTGGTTTACCGGCTTGCTCGCGAGCTGTTCGGGCAGGCAGCCGGCCTTGCAGCGGGGCTTCTCTTCGCAGTCCATCCAGTTCATGTCGAGCCCGTGGTGAACCTGGTCGGCCGGGCGGAGGTGCTTTCGGCTCTCTTTGGGCTTGGCGCCGTGTTGCTCTATCGATGGGACGGGCAACTCGCGGACGCGGCTGACCAGGGCTCCTGGCGGCGACTCACCGCGACCCTTGGAACCCTCGTGTGCATCGTGCTGGCCCTCGGAGCGAAGGAATCCGCCTTTGCGGTCCCCGGCCTGCTCCTCTTGATGGACTGGTACGAGGCAGCGGTCGGGAATCGACGGCTCGGTGACGTTGTCAGGCGTCACTCCGCTCTCTGGGTCATCGCTCTCGCAATCTGCGTTGCCTGGCTCTTCCTGCGCGCCCGTATCGTCCAGGACCTGACCGGATTGGAGGCGGCGCCGGGCCTCGAGTTTCAGGGCCTGGCCGGACGGGCTGTGATCATGTTGCCGATGACGCTCGAGTATGCCCGACTCCTATTCTTTCCAGCCCGCCTGTCGGTGGAGTATTCGCCCAATTTCGTGCCGGTTTCGACGGAGCTGACTCTTCGTGGCGTGGCTGGCGCCGTGCTTGTTCTCGGCGCGGCGATTCTGGCGCTGGTCACTCGGCGACGGGCGCCCGGGATCGGGCTCGGGGTTGGATGGCTGGCGGCCACACTGATCATCATCTGCAACGTGCTCGTGCCCACCGGTGTTCTCGTGGCAGAACGCACCCTGTATCTGGCTTCAGTGGGCGCCGTCCTTCTGTTGGCCTGGGTCTTCGGCGAGGTATTCCGTCGAGCGCCGAGCGCTGCGATTGCGGGTCTCTGCTTTACCGTCGCGGGTGGTGGCCTTCGGACCGTCACGCGGAATCCGATCTGGCGGGATAACGACACCTACATGCATGCGATGGTCAGCGATGCTCCGGGGTCATTCCGCGCGGAGTGGACCGAAGCGGAGTTCGCCAGGCGGGAGGGCGACCTGCGCGGAGCCGAAGCCCATCTACGCCGGGCGGTTCAGATTCATCCGCTGGGTTGGCACGTCTGGCGAAACCTGGCAACGCTGATGTACCTCGAAGGCCGCTATCCCGAAGCCGCGCAGTATTTCTCGGCGGCCTGGCGAATCAACGGCGGATCGGCAGTAGACGCCCAGCGCGCCATCCAGTCCCACCTCCAGGCCGGCCGGCTCGATAGCGCCGCCACCTTTCTGGAAGCTGCCGTGTCAAAGCGCCCGAACATGCCGGTCGAGCTGACCCTGGCTGCATCGGACATCGCAGTGGCTCGAGGAGATTTTCTCCAGGCGATGAGCTTGAGGAGGCGCGCGGCCATCGACTTTCCCGATTCCGCCCGCTATTGGGCGCTCACCGGAGCAGCGGCTGCCGGCGCAGAGCGGTGTCCCGAGGTTTTGAACTCGCTAGGTCGGTTGCGAGCTTTGTCGGCGGAAGCGGCGTTGGTTGCCCCGCTGGAGAAGAGTGCCGAGGAGCTGCGATGTCAGTGACATCGGTCGAGCTTCTGCCCGAAGCCCCGAGTGTGGTCGAGGCTGTGGTGTCCCCCCGTCTCCCGCGGGTATGGCCGTGGACCGTCCTCGTTGCCATGGTTGCGTGTGCAGCGTTCGCTCAGACCTACCGCTATGCCTTTGCTTACGACGACATCGCGGTCATTCAGGATCGTGTGCTCTTCCATTCGCTGGCAAACTGGCGCTCCATTCTCACCGCGAGCTGGTGGTTCAACAACAATCTTTACCGGCCGCTGACCCAACTCAGCTTCGCTGCCAACTGGAGCGCGAGCGGCGGGGCCGCGGCTGCTTTTCATCTCACCAACGTCCTTCTGCACGCGATCACTGCCGGACTGGTCTATCTGCTGGCTCGGCGGCTGCTTGGGGCCTGGCCCGCGTTGGTTGCGGGATTGCTGTTTGCGGTGCATCCGGTGCACGTCGAGGCGGTCGCGAATCTGGTCGGGCGGGCCGAGGTGCTAGCCGCCCTGTTCAGCATCACTGCGGTGATGGCCTATCTAAAGGATGGGGAGCTGGCGGAGGCGGGTGACGACACGTCCTGGCGGCGGTATCTCACCTCGTTCGGGACGCTCGTGGCGACGGCTCTTGCGCTCGCATCCAAGGAGTCTGCCTTCGCATTGCCAGGACTGGCATTGCTGGCCGACTGGTTCGACGTGGGGCGGCGCGGTCGGAAGAGCCTCGGTGTGGAGCGGCACTGGGTGCTCTGGGTCGGCATCGTGGGAGTGACCTTCGGCTGGTTGCTGTGGCGCTCGCAGGTCGTGGGTGACCTCACGGGGCTCGAGGTCGCGCCCGGGCTGGACGACGCCGGGTTGGCCGAGCGGACCCTCATCATGCTGCCGATCGTGCTGGGATACCTGAGGCTGCTGTTCCTGCCCTATCGTCTTTCAGCCGACTACAACCCCGACTTCATCAAGCCCGCCTCGAGTCTCACATTGCCAGGGGTAGCCGGCCTGCTCGTTCTCCTGCTGGCTCTTTGGCTCGCCTGGGCGATGAGGCGCAGGGCCCCTGCGG